>NZ_QKSX01000009.1:0-160572 GCF_003234305.1 Curtobacterium sp. MCLR17_055 | reverse complement strand
GGCCACCCCCAGCCCGCTCAGCCGTGCAGCGGCCCCGACCCCGGAACGTTCGCACCGTCCGCGAACCCGGCCACGAGTGCACGCAACGCTTCTTCGGAGGTGTGTCGGGCCTCCCATCCGAGCACCGACCGGGCGCGGTCGGTCCGCATGATCGGCACGCCGGCGGCGATGTCGATCCACCCGGCGTCCGTCGGCTGCAACCGCAGCCGCCACGTCACCGTCACGATCCCACGCAGCAACCGCAGCGGGATCCGGACGGCACCGAGCATGCCGAAGGCCCGGGCCAGACGCGGCGGGTTGAGCACGGGCGACGCGGCGATGTTGAACGCCCCCGCTGCCCGTCGGTCGACCGCGCGCCAGTAGGCGTCGGCGACGTCGTCGGCGTGCACGGCCTGGAACACGAACGGGTACGGCAACGGCAGCACGAGCCAGCGGATCCACCGCACGATCGACATCGGCACGAGGTGTCCGAGGAACAGCCCCCGGATCTCGGCGGCGGCGTCCCGCTGGAAGATCAGCCCCGGGCGGAGCCGGGTGACGGTCACGGAAGGGTGGTCGGCCTCGAACGCGTCCATCGCCGCTTCGTTCGCGGCCTTGTGGATCGAGTACGTCGCCGTCGGGATGCCGTCGGCGGGCCAGCTCTCGTCCACGGGGGTGCGCTTGCCGTCGACGTCCACCCCGCGGTAGGCACCGACCGACGACGCGACGACGACCTGGGGTACCTCGGCGCGCGCGACGGCCGCCAGGACGTTCGCCGTCCCGGTCACGTTCGTGCGGTGCTGCGCGGGGATGTCGTGCGTCGGCTGGAGCGCCCACGCCAGGTGGATGACGGCATCGGCGCCCTGGAACACGGCCGTGAGCTGGTCCACGGCGTCCGCGGCGCCGACGTCCACGGCGTGCCAGACGGCAGCAGCATACGGCTCCGCGCGCAGGTCCGGCAGGCGCCGGGCGACACCGACGATCTGGACGCCGGCAGCGTCACGCGCGACGTCACCGGCGGCGTGACGGCCGCCGTCACCGTCGCCGTCGGCGCGCACGGCCGCGAGCCGACGGAGCACCGCCGTCCCCACGTTGCCGGTCGCGCCGACGACGACGATGCGCATCAGGCCGCGGCCATCGCGGGGTCGAGCACGACCTTGACGCAGTCGTCCTGCTTCTTCTGGAAGACCTCGTACATGTGCGGGGCATCCTCGAGCGAGACGCGGTGGGTGGTCAGGTCGAGCGTGCCGAGCGGGTCCGACGGGTCGGAGACGAGCGGCATGATGTCGTCGATCCAGCGCTTCACGTTGCACTGGCCCTCGCGGATGGTGATCTGCTTGTCGAACAGCGTCATCATCGGCATCGGGTCGGCCATGCCGCCGTAGACACCGCTCAGCGAGACGGTGCCCCCGCGGCGGACCAGGTCGATGGCAGCGTGCACGGCCGCCAGGCGGTCGACGCCGGCCGTCTCGATCGCCTTCTGCGCGAGCTTGTCGGGCAGCAGGCCGGCGGCGCGCTGGGCGAAGCCCGCCATCGGGTTGCCGTGGGCCTCCATGCCGACGGCGTCGACGACCCCGTCGGGGCCACGGCCGTCGGTCAGGTCGACGAGCTCGGGCACCAGGTCCTTCGTCAGGTCGAACACCTCGGCACCGTGCTTCGCCCCGAGGTCACGGCGGACCTGCTCGGGGTCGACGGCGAGCACGCGGTAGCCGAGGTGCTTGCCGATGCGGGCGGCGAACTGGCCGACCGGGCCGAGGCCGAGCACGGCGAGCGTGCCGCCCTCGGGCACCTGGGCGTACTGCACGGCCTGCCACGCGGTCGGCAGGATGTCGCTCAGGAACAGCCAGCGGTCGTCGGGGGTGCCGTCGTCCGGCACGACGATGGGGCCGTAGTCGGCGTGCGGCACGCGCAGGTACTCCGCCTGGCCACCCGGGACCTGGCCGTACATCTTCGTGTAGCCGAACAGCGAGGCACCGGTGCCGTACTCGGTCACCTGGGTGGTCTCGCACTGCGACTGCAGGCCGTGCTGGCACATCCAGCAGTGGCCGCAGGAGATGTTGAAGGGGATGACGACCCGGTCGCCGACCTTCAGGTTCGTGACGCCGGATCCGACCTCTTCCACGATGCCCATCGGCTCGTGGCCGAGGACGTCGCCGCGGTCGATGTACGGGCCGAGCACGCGGTACAGGTGCAGGTCGGACCCGCAGATCGCCGTGGAGGTGATCCGCACGATCGCGTCGGTCGGCTCCTGGATGGTCGGGTCGGGGACGGTCTCGACGGACACCTTCTCGGTGCCCTGGTAGGTCAGTGCGCGCACGTTGCGTTCCTCTCGTGGTCGCTTCGAGCCGGCCTGGAGGCACGACTCGCGTTCCCCTCCTCGGTACGCGCCCGCCCCGTGGACGCTCCCAGCCCCGCGTCCCCCTCGCGGACGTCGGCGCGGGTGGACAGCGGTGGTCGCGACCTCAGGCGAGGACGGCTGCGAGGACCCGCTCGTGCTCGTCGCGACCACCCGGTCCGGCACTGCCGGCGAGCATGATGAGCGCCTTCCACAGCGCCCAGCCCCGGGCGCGCGCCCATGTGTCGTCGTCCAGGTCGACCGCCTGCCGGAACACCCGTCGCGCCGGGCCGTCCAGCATCGTCCACGCGAGCACGAGGTCGCACGCCGGGTCCCCCACGCCGCACGTGCCGAAGTCGATCACCGCGCACAGCCGCCCGGTGTCGTCGACCAGCAGGTTGCCCGGGGCGACGTCGCCGTGGAACCAGACCGCCGGCCCGTCCCACCGGCTGGCGAGGGCCTCGGCCCAGACCGCTTCGCACGCGCCGCGGTCGACGACGGTACCGCCGGTCCTGCCGCCGCCGCCGCCGCCGCCGCCGAGCGTGTCGAGCGCCGTCCGCACCTCGGCGTCGTACACGGACGGGTGCTCGCCGCGGTGGAACGAGTGCGCGCCGGCGGTGGGGCCGCCCGTCGCCGGGACGCTCCGGAGCTGCCGGAGCACGGCACCGACCCCGGCAGCGAAGCGCTCGTGGTCGAGGTCGTCGACCTGCACGGCGGGCACCCCGTCGAGCCACCGCCGCACCGACCACGGGAACGGGTACCCCTGGCCCGGTTCCCCGAGCGCCACGGGCTCCGGGACGGCGACGTCCAGCCGCCGGGCGAGGTACGGCAGGACGTCCTGCTCCTTCTCGACCGCGGCACGTAGCCGGCCGCGCTCGGCAGTCGCACCGACAGGGCGTCCCCGAGCCGGTAGGTGCGGTTGTCCCAGCCCTGGTGGTCGACCTCGCGCACGAGCAGGTCGGCCCAGTCGGGGAACTGCTCCGCGACGAGTCGTTCGACGAGTCCGGCGTCGATCCGGGGCACCTCGGTGTGCATGCCCGCAGCCTAGGCGTCGGACCGGGCCAGCGGTGGGGCCGGTGCGCGCGGGCGGCCAGCGGCGGGGCGGACTCGCACCGGGCCTCCCGGCCGTCGCCTCAGGCGGGTTCTGCCAGGGCGAGCAAGGCGTCGCGCGCGACCGCGAGCTCCCGCTCGTCCAGGTAGGGCGGCATGCCGACCGCGGCCGCGAGGCCCTCGGCCGCGTGCCGGACCACCAGTGCGCGGTCCTCGGGCAGGCCGTCGCGTGCGAACAGCGTCCGCCAGTGCTCGGCGTCGGCGGCGACGGCCGCGGCGATCCCCGGGACGGCCATCAGACCGGGCCAGTGCGACGACGGTGCGAACAGGTCCATCGCCTGCTCGCTGCCGCCGCAGAGCGTCCGGACGTAGGCGCGCAGGACCTTGCCCGGTCGGTTCTCGGCGAGGTCCACGTGCTGCATGACCTCGTCCGTGAACGCGGCCAACCCGTGCTCGACGACCGCGAGCAGGAGTTCGTCCTTCGACGGGAAGTGGTGCAGCAGCCCGCTCTTCGAGACGCCGGCTTCGGTCGCGATCTCGGCGACGCTCACCCGCGTACCGCGCTCGGCGAGCAATCGGCGTGCGGACTCGAGCACGGCCTGCCGCGTGCGCTCGCGGTCGCGGGAGCCGTCGGTGCCGGTGCCGGGGCCCGTGCTGCGGTCAGTGGTCATGCGGTCCATCCTGCCGGTTCGGGATGACCCGGAGCGCGACCACGGCGGCGACCGCGAGCAGCACCGCGGCGCAGACGGAGGCGAGTTGCATGCCACCGGTGAACGCTTCACGGGCGTGCTCGAGCACCGGCGACCCCGGTTGCAGTACCTGGCTCGCCGACGCCAGCGACTCCCGGACCCGGTCCGCGACCCCCGAACCCAGGCTGTCGCCCGTGAGGTCGAGGTTCGACCGGTAGAACGCGGTCTGCAGCGACCCGAGCACCGCGATGCCGAGCGCGACGCCGAGCTCGTACCCGGTCTCCGAGATCGCCGAGGCGGCGCCCGCCCGCTCCCGCGGAGCCGCGGCGACGACCGCGTCCGTCGCCAGCGTCATCGACACCCCGACGCCGAGGCCGACCACGGCGAGCGCGATGGCGATCCCCCAGTACGTCGGCAGCCCCTCGGCGAAGGCGAGTCCGGCCATGCCGACCGCGGCGACCGCCAGCCCGAGGCCGATGGAGCGACCGGGGCCGACGCGACGGGAGAGCAGGCCGATCACGGCGATGACCGCGATGGACGCCAGGGTGGCCGGCAGCTCCGCGGCTCCGGCGAGCAGCGGGGTGAACCCGCGCACCAGCTGCAGGTACTGCGAGAAGAAGAACAGCAGACCGCTCAGCGCGAAGACGGACAGCGAGTTCGCGACCACCGCACCGGAGAACGCCGGGATCCGGAACAGCTGCAGGTCGATGAGCGGCGTGGTCAGGCGTTTCTGCCGCCGGACGAACCACCAGCCCGACGCGAGCCCGAGCAACGCGGTCGCCGGCACCGTCCAGTCGAACCCGTGCCCGGCGACGTGCTTCACGGCGTAGACCAGCGGCACGATCGCGAGCACCGAGAGCACCGCGGAGAGCAGGTCGATCGGGGTCCGGGCGCCGCCGCGGGACTCCGGCAGCAGGAACGCCCCGGCGACGACGATCACCGCGATGACGGGGATGTTGATGAGGAACACCGATCCCCACCAGAAGTGTTCCAGCAGCGCCCCGCCGACGAGTGGTCCGGCCGCGGCACCACCGGTCGCGCCCGCGGACCACACCGCGATGGCGGTGGTGCGCTGCCGCGGGTCGCGGAAGATCGTGCGCACCAGCGACAGCGTCGAGGGCATCAGGGTGGCGCCGGCGACGCCGAGGAGTGCCCGTGCGGCGATGAGCAGCTCCGGGCTCGAGGCGAAGGCCGCAGCGGCCGATGCCAGTCCGAACGCGACGGAGCCGAGGAGCAGCAGGCGCTTCCGACCGATCCGATCGGCGACGTTGCCCATCGTGACGAGCAACCCGGCGAGTGCGAACGAGTAGACGTCGCCGATCCAGAGCACCTGGGTCGCGGTCGGGTCGAGGTCGGCGGTCAGGGACGGCACCGCCAGGGCCAGCACGGTGCCGTCGATCGCCAGGAGCACCACGGCCAGGGTGAGGACGCCGAGGGACGCCCACTCACGGACGGAGGCGCGGTGGGTCGGGGTGGTGCTGGTCGTGGTCATCGGTCGACCGTAACCGACCATTTGGTCGGTTGGGCAGACTGCACAGTCGGTTCACAGCACAGCACAGCGCCGCTCGGTCAGCCCCGCAGCCGGTCACGCTCCCCTGGCGGCAGGTGCTCGGTCGCCGTCCGGCGGGCAGCCGGGCTGAGGAACCGGCCGCTCTGCTCGAGGAACGCCACGAGCGCCGCCTCGGACGCCCGCTTCCCCGTCTCGCGCAGGACCAACCCGAGCGCCGACTGCACCGTCTCGCTGCGCTCCCGCACCAGGCGGCCGGCGATCCCGAGTGGCACCTCGGCGTCGCCCTGTTTCACGAACGCCAGGGTCGCCACGACCGCGATCCGACGGACCATCGCGACGTCGGACTTCGCCAGCGCGAACAGCGGACCGGTCGAGGCGCCCACCAACGGGGC
The DNA here is from genome assembly GCF_003234305.1 of Curtobacterium sp. MCLR17_055. Lineage (NCBI taxonomy): Bacteria > Bacillati > Actinomycetota > Actinomycetes > Micrococcales > Microbacteriaceae > Curtobacterium > Curtobacterium sp. MCLR17_055. The sequence goes on along the minus strand of NZ_QKSX01000009.1, from coordinate 154,617 downwards.
GCCGACGAGTTCCTCGGCGGCCAGGTCGACGAGCACCGGGTCTTCGAGCCGCTCGGCCTTCGCCGCGGACAGGTACTCGTCGGTGAGCTCCGGGTCCGGCTGCGCCCGCATCGCCTGCACGAACAGCAGGACGGCGACGAGCTTCGCGCCGTCGTCCTCGCTCCAGAGCAGCGCCGAGCGCTCCCCCTCGTCGAGGTCGTGGAACTGCCGCGCGACCCGGCGGGCCGCGGCGACATCGCCGGTGGTGCGGGCGAATGCCGCCAGCACGGCTTCCGCGTCCCGCCCTGCCTGGAGGCCCGTCACGCGACCTCCCCGTCGCTCGCGTCGTTCTGTGGTGCCCTCCGACGCCCGCGGCTGAGCACGATGACCGCGACGACCACCAGGAACGCCGCGAACATCCAGGTGCCCACCTGCGGATCCACCAGGCGCGCCAGCACGGCACCGCCCGGCGAGCACACGGCGGCGGTGACGCCGACCGTCAGCCCGACCCGCAGGTCGACCGCGCGACGCCGGAGGTTCGCGACCGTCCCGGACACCGACGTCGGCACCATCGTGAGCAGCGACGTGCCCTTCGCCAGCAGGTCGCCGGCACCCAGCACGACCTCGAGCCCCGGCACGATGACGACCCCGCCGCCGACCCCGACGAGCCCGGACAGCACCCCGGACAGCAGCCCGAGCAGCAGCAGGACGATCGCTTCGACGACGCCGAAGTGCACCTCGCCACCGCGGGTCGGCACCGTGGTGAACAGCGACACGAGCACGACGGCGATGAACCCGACGAAGATCCACGGCAGCGCGCGGAGGGGCAGGGCACGGAGGAGCCGGGTACCGATCGGGGCGCCGATGACGCTGCCGACCGCCAGGGTCAGGGCCGCGAGCCAGTGCACCTCGCCCTGCACGGCGTAGGTGACCGCGCCGACGACGGCCGCGGGGGCGATCGCCACGAGCGATGTGGCCGAGGCCCGACGCTGGTCCATCTGTGCGAAGGCCATGAGCGCCGGCACCACGATGACCCCACCACCGACGCCGAACAGCCCGGACAGGACGCCCGCCAGGACCCCGATCGCCACCAACACGAGCACCGTTCCGCCGCGCTTCCTCATCCCGCCCAGGCTATCCGCGCCGCGGGCTACGACGCAGCGAGCGCCGCCGGCTCACCCTCGTGCACGAGCTGGTGCACCCGCTGGCACGAGACACCGAGGACGACCGCGATGTCCCGCAGGGTGAGGCCGTCGTCCTTCAGCGAGACAGCGATGGCCCTGCGGAGCGAGAGCGCGCGGGCCTCCTTCACCTCGGCCTCGGCGCGCAGCGCGGTCGCCTCTTCGAGCGAGCGCGCCAGGGCTGGTTCGAGCTCGGCACGGATGACCACGGTGACGTCGTCCTGATCGACCTCGGCGACCAAGGCGATCGCTTCACGCTGGGCATCGGCAGCGAGGTCGAGCCGACGGACCTGCGAGATCGCGCCGGGGAACTGGTCGTTCTGCTCGAACTGCTTGAAGAACGCCCGAGCGGTGCCGTCGGCGAACTCGGAGTGCCGTCCGACGGTGCTCCGAGTCGACCCGTCGACGATCCCGGTGTTGCACTGTCCACTGCCCTTGATTCCTCAACGCAAGCGACAGAGACAGAGCGGGATGTCGCCACCCTCGCACCGAGCGGGGGCGGCCAACGAGTGAGCAGAAAAGGTCGAGTGACCTCGAGCCACCCGACCTTTTCTGCTCACCCGATGCGCGGGGCGGGGTCGCGCGCGACACACGCGACGTGCGACGAACCCCACGCCCGCGCCCCGCACGCCCCGCCCCGCCTCAGCGGAAGTGCATGTTCTTCAGCGGGTCGACGAGGGTGCCGTTCCGCCGCGTCTCGACGTGCACGTGCGGCCCCGTCGACTGCCCGGTGTTGCCGGACTTCGCGATCTCGGTGCCGAGCTTCACGATCTGCCCCTGCTTCACCTCGATCTTGCTGAGGTGCGCGACCAGCACCGCCGTCATGCCGTACGTGACGACGATGTAGTTGCCGTAGGCCGCGTCGTTCGCGATGGTCTTGGTGACCGTCCCGGTCCCGGAGCCGTACACGGCCGTCCCCACCGGCACCGGGGCGTCGGTGCCCTGGTGGTAGCGCGGCACGTGCCCGGCGCCGCGGTCGTCGCCGTACCGGCCGGTGATCTTCGTGCCGTTGACGGGCCAGGCCAGGCCGGTGACCGGTCGGCTCGACCAGACCCGGGTGTCCTTCGCGCCGTAGAGCACGACGTTGCCGTCGACCTGGACGAGCAGGTTGCCCGACCCGGCGGTGCTGGTGCGCGAGCTCCAGAGCGCGACCTTCTTGCGTGAGGCGTCACGGGTCCAGATGACGAAGTTGCCCTTGGCCTGCAGCTCGGCCCAGGCGCCCGGGTGCCCGCCGGTGCGCGACTGCCAGACGACGCGACCGCTGACCTTCTGCACCAGGTTGCCGTCGGTGCGCATGTTGAGGATGCGCGTGTTCGAGGTGTCGGATCGCAGCACGGTGCCGCCCAGGATGGTGTTCCCCGACGGGACGCGGTCCTGGTAGCCGTTCCAGCTCACGACCACGGTCTTGCCGGCGAGCAGCGCCATCGTGCCGTCGGCGCGCACCTTCAGTGCGGTCGAGTTCACGGTGCCGGCCGAGGCCCATCGGGCCACACGCTTGCCGTTCTTCGTGATGTCGAGGGCGCGGTTCTTGCCGACCACGGCGATCGCGCCGGAGTTGCCGGCGGTGTTCGACGCCCACAGCACGCGGTTGCCGATGCCGTACTCGACCAGGTTGCCGTCGCCCTGCATGATGAGCTTGAACTGGCCGTTCGGCGACGTGACCTGGTCCCCGGGCAGGATCTTGGTGCCGGCCGGGGCCGAGCCGACCCAGACCGCAGAGGCCGCTGCCGGTTCGGCTGTCGCCACGAGCGCCCCCGCCGCCAGGGCCAGTGCCGTCACGGCGCCGGCGATGCGTGGGAGTCGGCGCGCACGTGCGACGGTCGACGGAGTGGTGGTCATGGATCCCCTGCCCTGGAACCGACCGTGCGAGCGCGCGGTCGTTCGGCGCTCGCCCTGCACGAGTCGCCGAACGATGTTCGCTTTTCTGCGCGGGGTGCACAACCCCTTGGACGGGGGGTGTACAGCACGGGAGTATTCGCCGCGGGACAGGATGGGACCATGTCGACGCCGAACCCCGCCTTCGTCCCTCCCGCTGCGCAGACCACCCGTCCGGACCTGCGGGGCACGTTCGGGATGGCGGCCTCGACGCACTGGATCGCGACGGCGACCGCCCAGTCGGTGCTCGAGCGCGGCGGCAACGCCTTCGACGCGGCCGTCGCCGGGGCCTTCGTCCTGCAGGTCGTGGAGCCCCACCTGAACGGCCCCGGGGGCGACCTGACGGCGGTCTTCGCGACGGCAGCCAACCCCGTGCCGACGGTGCTGGTCGGTCAGGGTCCCGCGCCCGAGGGCGCGACCCCGGAGCACTACCGCGCCGAGGGCCTCGACCTGGTCCCCGGCTCCGGCGCGCTGGCCTCGACCGTCCCCGGCGCCGTCGACGCCTGGCTGCTCCTGCTCCGCGACCACGGCACGTGGGAGCTGGCCGACGTCCTCGCCCCCGCGATCGGGTACGCCCGCGACGGACACCCGGTCGCACCTGCGGTGGTCCGGACGATCACCGCCGTGCGCGGCCTGTTCGAGCAGCACTGGCCCACCTCCGCCACGCAGTGGCTGCCGGGAGGCACGGTGCCGGTCTCCGGGGACCTGGTGCGCAACGAGGCACTCGCTGCAGTGCTCGACCGGCTGGTCGAGGCCGGCGCCGGTGCCGGCAGCCGGACCGGCCGCATCGATGCGGCCCGGTCCGAGTGGGCGGAGGGGTTCGTCGCCGAGGCGATCGACCGGTTCGTCCGCGAACCGCACCGGCACGCGTCGGGCACCGACCACGCGGGGGTCATCCGGGCGTCCGACCTGGCGGCGTTCCGGGCGTCGTACGAACCCGCGACGACCGCCGAGTTCCGCGGCTGCACGATCGCCAAGACCGGACCGTGGGGCCAGGGTCCGGCGCTGCTCCAGACACTGCGGCTGCTCGAACCGCTCGACGACGCCCTGCTCGACCCGTCGACCGAGCTCGGCGCGCACACGATCGTCGAGGCGCAGAAGCTCGCCCTCGCCGACCGCGAGGCGTTCTACGGCGACGGCGAGGTCCCGATGGACGTCCTGCTCTCCGACGCCTACGCCGACGAGCGCCGCGCACTGATCGGCGAGCGGGCCTCGGCGGAGCTCCGACCCGGCACGATCGCCGGGGCCGAGCACGCGCTGCCGCCGATCCGCACCTCGTACGACTCCGCCGGGTCGGTCGGGGTGGGCGAACCGACCGTGCAGGTCGCCCGCGAGGCAGAAGCCGACACCGAGGTCCCGCCCGCCGCTCCGCTCGAGGACCGCGGCGAACCGTTCGTCACCCCCGACGGCGAGACCCGCGGCGACACGTGCCACATCGACGTCGTGGACCGCTGGGGCAACATCGTCAGCGCGACCCCGTCCGGCGGGTGGCTGCAGTCGTCGCCGACGATCCCCGAGCTCGGGTTCTGCCTCGGCACCCGACTGCAGATGACGTGGCTCGAACCGGGCACGGCCTCGACCCTGCGGCCCGGCGAGCGCCCCCGCACGACGCTGACCCCGACCCTGGTGCTCCGCGACGGGCAGCCGGTCGCCGCGCTCGGTTCCCCCGGCGGTGACCAGCAGGACCAGTGGCAGCTGCTGTTCCTGCTGCGGTGGATCGTCGGCGGGTACTCCCCGCAGCAGGCCATCGACGCACCGGCGCTGCACACCACGTCGTTCCCGGGGTCGTTCTGGCCGCGCACGTGGGAGCCCGCCGGACTGGTCGTCGAGGACCGCCTGGGTGAGGAGGTCATCGCGGCGCTCGAGGCCCGCGGACACGTCGTGACCCGCGGCGGTGACTGGAGCCTGGGCCGGCTGTCGTGCGTCACCCGTGACCCGGACACCGGGATCCTCGGCGCGGCCGCGAACCCCCGCGGCGCGCAGGGGTACGCGGCGGGACGCTGACCGACGCCCGTTCCTTCCCAGAACACCCGCACTGGAAAGTGGAATCGGGCGTACCTGGTCAGAACTTCCGACCAGGCACGCCCGATTCCGCCAGGTACGCCCGATCCGACCAGGTACGCCCGATTCGACCGGGCACGCCCGGTTCAGAGCGTCGGGACGACCACCGCGCGACCCGAGAGCTCGCCGGCCTCAAGCTTCCGGTACGCCTCGAGTGCGTCGGACAGCGCGTAGCGCTCGACCTCGGGGACGATCTGCCCGGCGCGGTACATCGCGACGACCTCGTGCAGGTCCTCGATGGTGCCCCAGTAGGTGTTCGTGATCGTCGACTCGTACGGCGTCGCGAAGAAGTTCCACTCGGTGGTGCCGCCGGCGATCCCGACGACGGTGAACCGCCCGCCGACCGCCATCGAGGCCTGCGCGACCTTGATCGTGGGGGTGGCACCGACGAAGTCGAAGGCAGCGTCGACGCCGCGTCCGCCGGTGATCTCGCGGATGCGCTCGGCCTGGTCCGGGCCGCCGGGGACGGTGATCGCGCCCCGGGCTGCGGCGCGGTCCATCGCGTCCTGCTTCATGTCGGTCGCGATGACCGTGGCACCGGTGAGCGCCGTGAGGATCTGCACGGCGATCTGCCCGAGGCCACCGAGCCCGACGACGAGCGCAAAGCGACCGCCACCAGCCAGGTTCGGCAGGGAGTTCTTGATCGCGTGGTACGGCGTGAGCGCGGCGTCGCTCAGCGGTGCGGCGGCGACCGGGTCGGCGTCGCCGAGCGGCACGAGGTTCCGCGCCGGGACGCTCACGTACTCCGCCATGCCGCCGTCGCGCCCGAGGCCGATCCCCATGTACGGGTTCGTCGCGGCGTTCTCGCAGTAGGTGTCCTGTCCCTTCGAGCAGTACGAGCAGTGCCCGCAGCCGACCGGCCCGTAGACCAGGTAGGCGTCGCCCTCGGCGAAGCCGGTGACCCCGTCACCGACGGCCTCGACCCAGCCGGAGTTCTCGTGGCCGAGCACGAAGGCGGGGGCCTGGGCTCCCGGCTGCCCCTGCTGGAACTCGCGGTACACGGCGACGTCCGAGTGGCAGGCACCGGCGCCGGCGACCTTGAGCAGGACCTCACCGGGCCCGGGGGCGGGCTTCGGGACCTCGGTCAGGGACGGGAAGGTCTGGTACTGCTCGAACACGACGGCGCGCATGGGGTTCTCCTTTGATCGCCCTTCACGCTACACCTGTCGTCGAGGACGACATGTGTCGTCCAGTTGCCTCGGGGTCACGCCCTCCCGCGAACAGTCCACGGTCGAACCGTGCCCCACCGGGACGCGACGACCGCGCCACCATGACACCCAGCACGACCGCACCGAGCGGTCCGGTGAACACGAGGAGCAGGATCCACAGCCCGCTGTGGTCCCGGTCGTGCAGTCGCCGCACGAGCAGCGACCACCGGGGCACGATGGTCAGGATCGTCGGCACGAGGATCGCCAGGTCCCACGCGTCCGGCCAGACGTCCCGCCCACCGCTGCCCCAGCCGAACCACGCCCCCTGCCCGCGGTCGATCAGGTGGAACGAGACCCGCGGTGACGGAACGACCCCGAACGGGTCGACGTACATCTCCCACCGCCCTGCGGTCCCGTGCACGCCGACGACCCAGAGCGCGACCCCGACCAGCGCGAGCTCGAGCGCGATCACCCACCAGAACTCCGAGCGACTCGCCCGCCCGTGGAACCGCCACCCCTGCGTCCAGAACCGGAGCCAGGCGACCACCGGGTTCGTCACGTCGGCCGGCCCCTGCTCGAGTACGGACTCGCGGAAGCCTGTCTTGTCGCTGTCCCCCATGTGCCAGATCGTAGGGCAGACCTGCGTCTTCGCCGTGAGCCCGTTGCGAGAACGTTCGTTCTCCGATTGACTCAGGAGCGGTGGTCCCGTTCGGGGCCGCTCCCCCACACGAAAGGAGCGGGCATGCCCACTCGCACCGCACGCACCGCCTGGAACGGCGGCCTCGAGGACGGTTCCGGCCAGGTCGAACTCTCGAGCTCGAAGGTCGGCACGTACGACGTCTCGTTCCCGAAGCGCACCGCCGAGGACGCCGGGGGCACCACGAGCCCCGAGGAGCTCATCGCCGCCGCACACTCGGCCTGCTACGCCATGCAGTTCTCCGCGGTCCTCGGCGAGGCCGGCGGCACGGTCGAGGCCCTCGACGTCAAGGCCGACGTCTCGCTCGGCCCGGACCCGGCCGGCGGCTTCCGCCTCACCGGCATCGTCCTGACCGTCAGCGGCGAGGTCTCCGGCATCGACGAGGCCGCCTTCCTCAAGGCCGCCGAGGACGCCAAGGCGACCTGCCCCGTCAGCAAGGCGCTGACCGGCGTCGAGATCACGCTGCACGCGACCTTCGAGCAGTAGCGAACGCAGCGCAGTAGGCGCGCGAAGCAGGAACCGTCACCACGTGACGGACGGGAGGCCCGGTGCCAGCTGGCACCGGGCCTCCCGTCCGTCGTCCACCTACGCTGGGTGCCGTGCCCCGCTTCCTCGCCACCCCGACCCTCGTCGCCCTCTGGCTCGGCCTGCTGGCCGTCGTCGTCGGGATCGTGTTCGTGCTGACGGCTCCGACGTTCACGTTCGGCTTCGCCGCCGTCGCCCCGCTGTCCGACTACGCGTTCGTCGCCAACGGCCGACCGTGGCAGCTGACCGCCGGACCGGTCCTCGTGCTGGTGGGCGCGGTCGTCGCGGCGTTCGCCCTCGGTCGTCTGAGCACGCGCCGCCGGGGCTGATCCGAAGGCGTCCAGCGGACGTCCGGACTCGGCCGCCGTCGACTGGCACCATGGCGTGATGGCCGAGCAGCACCCCCCGGGCCCGCACAAGCCGGGCCGCCCACCCCGGCCACGACGCCGCAGCCTCGCGCAGCACGACCTGCGCGACGCACGAGCCCGCCTGCGCGGGACGATCTACGAGCACGTCGAGCCCGACGCCAAGGGGCGCGACCAGTACACGGCGACCCAGATCGTCGACTTCTGCCTCGACCTGGCCGAGGTCATGCTCGCCTCCGGTGCCGACACCCGCAGCGTCGAGACGGCCGTCGTCGCGGTCTCGACGAAGTGGAACCTCGCGCCGCTCGACCTCGACTTCTCCGGCAGCTCGGTGACGATCCAGTACGCCCCGGCCGACGTCCCGCCGCTCGTCAAGGTCCGCACCGTGCGGTCGGACGGCTCCGACCTCGACAAGCTCGCGCGGGCGAACCAGATCGTCGACGACCTGATCCACGACGACCGCGACATGACCTCGGCGGTGAGCGCCCTGGTCGCCGTCCTGCGACTCCCGCCGCGGTGGCCGATGTGGCTGTCGGACGTCGGCCTGTCGATCCTCGGCATCTCGATCGCCGTGCAGGCCGGAGGCGGGTGGCGGGCCGGACTCGGGGCGTTCGTGCTGATGCTCGGGATCATCGTCTCCGGGCGCTGGCTCACCGACCGGGGGTACCCGCAGTTCTTCGTGTCCGGGGCGCAGGGCGCGGTGGCGTCGGCGATCGGCACGCTGGCCATCTGGGCCGGCGTGCTGAACGCGAACGGTGCGGCGACGATGGTGGCGGCACTCGTGGTGCTCCTGCTGCCGCACCCGTCCCTGGTGACCTGGGCGCAGGACGCCATCTCCGGGTTCCGGGCGATGGCCGTGGCCCGGGCGTTCTACATCGGGCTGGTCATCGCGGCGATCGTGGTCGGGGTGCCGGCCGGGATCGCGATGACGCACTGGCTGCGGATCGAGGTCGACCCGTCCGGCATCGTAACGCAGACCCTGCCGCTCTGGGCGTCGCTGTCACTGACCGTGGTGTCAGCGGGCGCGAACTGCTTCGTGCAGCAGGCGAGCGCCCGGGTGATCCCGGTCGCCGTGGTGTTCTCGGTCGCCGCCGGTGCCGCGCTGTGGGCGCTGCGCCAGGCCGGGCTGCCGCTCCTCGGGGCGACGTTCCTGGCGGCGGTGCTGCTCGGGGTGCTCTCGACCTACGCGGCCGTCCGGATGCGCACGGCCGTGGCGGCGATCGCGGTGCCGGCGTTCTGCGGGGCGCTGCTGCCCGGTGTCGCCGTGTCGAACGCCCTGCTGAACTTCATGTCCGGGTCGTCGAGCGCCGCGCTCGACTTCGTGGCAGCGGTGTCCGTGGCACTCGGGATCGGCGCGGGCCTGGTGCTCGGTGGGCTCTTCGCGACGCCCGGTGCCCGTCGAGCGCTCCGCCGGACGCGTCGGGTCGTCGTGCACTCGGTCCACAACGACACCACGGCGCTGCGTGTCATCCGTGACACCGGGTACGACCCCGGCGACGGTTCGGTGCCGCGCGGGTCGCGCTCGAACGGCGCTTCATGAGCTGCGCGGCCGGCACCGCCCCGGAAGACGCTTCGTGAGCAGAAGAGGTCGGGTGCGACGCACGCACCCGACCTCTTCTGCTCACCGAGTGAGTCCGCCGCGCTCAGCCGGCGTCGGACACCGCGCTCGACACCGCGGTCGGGGCGTCGTACTCGCCGTCCGGGATCGCGCGGAGCGCCTCGAGGACGTCGTCCGGGGCGCCCTCCTGCTCGGCCGTCGAGACCACGTCGTCCTTGGACGCCGGGTAGTCGATGCCGCTCAGGTACTTCTGGACCTGGATGGGGTTCGGTGCTGCCATGTCGGTTCCTTCCGTCAGGTTGCGCCTCCCGGAGTACCCGCGGGGCGCTGCACGACGGCGCAAGGAACGCGCTCCGCGGACGAACCGCCGGTCAGATCTCCCAGCTGCCCGAGTCGTCGTCGTCCCACATCGCCAGACGGCGGGCGGCCTGCGGCTCGTACCGCTCCATCCAGCCGCGCTCGAGCCGGGCGACCGCGCGGTCGAACGCCGCCACCAGGTCGAGCTCGGCGCGCAGCAGGGCCTGCAGCTGCAGCCCCTCGTACAGGGCGATGAGCTGCTCGGCACCGCGGCGGGGGTCCATCGTGTGCGGGGCACGGCCGATGGCGACGTCGTGCTCCAGGCCGCGCTTGATCTGCGCGAAGAAGAGCTGGTACCGCGACCGCAGGTAGGTCGCCATCGGGTGCGCCGGGTTGCCCGCGACGGACAGCAGGGCGACGAGCAGGCGCATCAGGGCCGGGTCCTCGGCGTTCGAGGCGACGATGGCGCGGAGCAGGTCCACGGTCGAGCCGTCACCGACCTCGTGCGTGACCTCGTCCATCCGGGCACCGTTCCAGCGGTCCAGCGCGGCGAGGACCAGGCCGTCCCACGACGGGAAGTGCTGCTCCAGCTCGGCGACGCTGATGCCCATCCGCTCGGCGACCTGCACGGGCCGGGCTTCGTGGAAGGGGACGTCCCGGAGCAGGTCGACGGTGGCCCCCACGATCGTGATCCGCAGGTGCAGCGTGGCCGCCGCGGCCGCTGCGGCCTGCGTGTCGGAGCTGGTGTGTTCGAGCATCGTGCCCTCCGTCGTCCCCGGACGTCCTGTCCGTGTCACCCCGGATCCGGGGTACCTCCATCCAAACGCAGAACGGGGGACACCAGAATCCCCGGTACGGGTGTCGGCACAAGGGGGGACAGACCCCGACGTCGAGCCGGTTCGCGGCCGTCCGTGCGACCATGCGGGCATGACCCCGAACGACCCCACAGCCCAGGGACTCGCGACCATGGCCTCGACCGGCTTCGAGTTCGGCGGCGACCCCGAGCAGGTGGCGCACGACGTCCGGGCCATGTGGGAACAGCTCGGACGGCCCGCCGGTGCGTTCGAGGCGGCGGCTCGAGCCATCGCCGTGCTGCCCCAGCGCCCCGAGGTGCCGATCGCCGACCAGGCCCGCCGTCGCGCGTTCGAGCAGGCGATCGGCATCAACCCCGTCGAGGTCGAGCTGGCCGCCGCGATGTCGGCGCGCGAGCTCCTCGAGCGGATGGCGCGCTCCGTCAGCTGCTGACGCGACCAGGCGCCGTGGACCCGACCACACGGACGACGGGAGGCGCGGTGCCCACCGGCACCGCGCCTCCCGTCAGAGCCCCGTCAGGAGCAGGCACCCTACGGCGTCGGCATCCCACCGTCGACGTGCAGCGTCTCGCCCACGACGTACGACGACTCACCGCTCGCCAGGAACACGTAGGCCGGCGCGAGCTCGGCCGGCTGGCCCCAGCGGCCCAGGTAGGTCTGCTCGCCCGCGCTCGGCAGCGCCTCCGGCGGCTGACCGCCGGCCGGCTGCAGCGGCGTCCAGATCGGGCCAGGAGCGACCGCGTTGACGCGGATCCCCTTCGGCGCGAGCTGCGCGGCCAGGCCCTTCGCCATGTTGTTCACGGTCGCCTTCGTGGCCGCGTAGTGCACCAGGTGCGGCGACGGGGCGTACGCCTGGATCGACGTCGTGTTGATGATCGTGGAGCCGGGCTGCAGGTGCGGCACGGCGGCCTTCGTGATCCGGAACGTCGCGTACGCGTTCGTCTTGAAGGTCTCGTCGAACTCCTCGTCGGAGATCTTGGTGATGTCGTCGACGTTCTGCTGCTTGCCGGCGTTGTTCACCAGGATGTCGAGGCCACCGAGCTGCTCGACCGCGTCGGCGACGAGCTGCTCGCAGACCTCGAGCGAGGTGATGTCGCCCGGCAGTGCGACGGCCTTGCGTCCGGCGGCCTCGATGAGCCCGACGATGCGGTCGGCGTCCTCCTGCTCCTCGGGCAGGTACGAGATCGCGACGTCCGCACCCTCGCGGGCGTAGGCGATGGCCACGGCGGCGCCGATGCCGGAGTCGCCACCGGTGACGAGCGCCTTGCGGCCGGTCAGGCGACCCGAGCCGCGGTAGGTGTCCTCACCGTGGTCGGCGGGGACGTTCTGCGCCATCTCCGCGTCGGTGCCGGCACCCTCGAGGTACTGCTCGTCGGGCTTCTTGTCGGCGTACATCTTCGTGGGGTCCTGCATCACGTACTGGTCAGGCCCGGTCTGGTCGTTCTGCTGGTCCGTCATGCCGCCGACGGTACGCAGGGGGTCGCTGCGGGCCGTCCAGGAGGCTGTCCCCCGTTGCGCGGAGCGGCCTGCGCCCGTCGACCGCGCCGTTCCAGGGCCGCAGGTGCGTGATCCTCGTTTGTCACGGTCCGGTGACGGGCAGGCTCCGATTCGGTAACACCTGTCGTTCTGTTCCGATCGAGGCCCTACCGTCGAACGGTGACTCCTCGGACCCTGCTGGCGCTCGGCGCCGCCGTGCTGGCCTTCTCGGCCGGTGCGCTCGCGTTCGACGGCACAACCGGGCTCGGGGCCGACGTGGCCGTGGCCGCCGAGACCTCGCACGACGCCGCTCCGGTGCACGTGACGAAGGCGGAACTCCGCCGGGTGGACTCGATCGAGCTCGACGCCGAGGCTCTCGTGCTCCGGAACGGCGACGACACCGTGGTGGAGTCCTCGATGCGCGACTCCGGGCTGACCGTGAGCGTCCTGAACCGTCTGCTGGGCACACCCTCCCGCACGCAGACAGCCGAGGGTGACGGCGGGGCGTGCTTCCCCGCCGGCACCACCTACACCTGGGGCGGCGCCATCCGCGTCGCAGCCCTGACGACCGACGCGGCGGCCGGCAACGCCGTCGAGATCCGGGTGCTGCGCGACTCGGTCCGCAGCGTGCTCGGCCGGCAGATCGAGCTGACCGGCCCGGGCGGTGTCCGGGTGGGCGACGACATCGCGGACGAGATCGCCGACGCTCCCCGCTCGGAGCGGGTGTCCTACGGCTCGGACGACTCGCGCGCCTGGCAGCTCCTGCTCCGCGAGGGCTGGGCGGACCGGCACGACGATGACGACGACGACGACGACGACGAGTCGAGCAAGCACTCCGACGACGCCGGCACCAACGGGGTCTCCGCCCTGACGAACGAGACGACCGTCACGGTGCTCGGTTCACCGATGCCCGTCCACGCGCAGCGCAGCTGCTGAAGCGACTCAGACCCGCAGTGTCGCGATCACCGGGAAGTGGTCGCTGGCGAACCAGGTCTCGGGACCGTCGTGGTCGATCACGACGCGGTCCACGGCGCTGACGTCGCGGGTGAGCACCCAGTCGATCCGCTCGCCCGAGTCGACCGGCGGCTGCCAGTCGTTGAACGTGGCGGTGCGGTCGGCGGGGTCCCCCGCGGCGAGCCAGGCGTCGGCGAACCCGGCCTCGGCGAACACCCGCGAGGCCGTCCCGCTGCCCGCGGGTTCGTTGCAGTCCCCCGCGAACACGACCGGGCCGGTGGTGCCCGCCAGACGTTCGGCGATGAGCGCGGCACTCCGGCCGCGGACCTCGTCACCGTGCGCACCGGGCTCGTGGTCCAGGTGCGTGGTGAGCAGCGTGAACGCGGGTCCCTCGGCGTCGAGGAACCGGGCGTGGTTCGCGATCCGCGGGTACAGGCTGCCCCAGGTGTTCGAAACGGGCTCGTCCGGGGTGTCCGACAGCCAGAACGACCCCTCGTCGGACGGCCGGAACCGGTCGCGGCGGTAGAAGACGGACGCGTGTTCGCCGGCGTCACCGCCCTCGCGCCCCTGTCCGACGTCGGCGTGGTCCGGCAGGCCGGCACGGAGGTCGTCCATCTGGTGCGCGAAGGCCTCCTGCACGCACAGCAGGTCGGGGTCGTGCCGGCGGATCAGGTCGAGCACGACCGGCAGGCGGGCCGGCCAGTCGTGCGCGGGGTCCGGGTTCTTGATGTTGTAGGTCATCAGGACGATCGGGCGTGCGGCGCTGGTCACACCGTGAACCTACCGATCGGTTGCCCGGCGGGTTCCCATCAGTTGATGCAGGTGCCCTCGGTGCCGTAGTTGTGCACGTCGGTCGACTTGGGCGTCGGCTCCTTCGCGGGCTTCTTCGTCGGCTTCGAGCCGGTGCTCGAACCGCCGGTCGACGGCGTCGAGGCCCCGGCGCTCGGCTCGGTCGCGATCGGCTTGGCGGTCTTGCCGTCGGTGCCGAGCACGAGCGTGACACCGGTGACCGCACTGGTGCGGACGGCGACGGCGCCGGGCACCACGGACGCGATGGCCTTCGCCTGCGACTCCTGACCGGCGGGGTACTGCACCTGGGTGGTCTTCGTCGTCGCGGACGAGCCGGCCGGGGCGACCTGGAAGCCGCGGGCGGTCAGGACCTGCCCCGCAGCCGTCGCTGCGCCCTCGACCCCGCTGCCGTTCAGCACCGTGACCGAGGTGTTCGCCGGCTGTGCGCGGCCGGCCTTCGTGTACGCCTCGGGTTCGCCGACCAGGCCCTGCACGAACGCGGGCAGGCCGACGGTGTCGACCTCGACGATCGACAGGGCGGACCCGTTCACGTAGATGGTCGGCGTGCCGAGCGTTGGGATCGTGGCGGACTGGATGTTGCCGGGCCGCAGGTTGCGCATCTGTGACGCCAGGTCGATGAGGTCGGTGTCGGTCTGGATCGATCCGCCGACGGCCTTGAGGATGTTCCCCATCTTCACCGGGTTGAGCAACGTCCCCGCCGACGTGACCTTCCGGGCCTCCTGCGACAGGAAGTACTGCTGGCGGACGTTGCGGTCCAGGTCACCGTTCGGCAGGCCGTGGCGCTGTCGCACGAAGGACAGCGCCTCCTTCGCGTTGAGCGAGGACTTGCCCGCGGGCAGGTCGACGCCGGAGTACGGGTCGCTGGTCGCCTGGTTGAGGCAGACCTGCACCGGGCCGAGTTCCTTGACGACCTGGTAGAAGCCGAGCAGCGAGACGCGGACGTAGTGGTCGATCTGCAGGCCGCTCAGGTTCTCGATCGTCTTGATGAGCATCTTCGCACCGCCGGTGTCGCCACCGCCGTTGAGCGTGCCGTAGTAGAAGGCGCTGTTGAGCTTGCCCTTGCCGACGTCCGGGATGTCGACGTACGAGTCACGGGGGAACGAGATCATCGTCGCCTGGCTGCCGTCGGCGTTGATGTGCAGGACGATCATCGTGTCGGTGTTCGTCGCACCGCCGTCCGACGTCGTGCTGAGTTCCGCCATCTGCTCGGGGGTGGCGTTCTCCGGCCGGTGGTCGTCCCCGACGAGCAGGATGTTCTGCGCCTTGCCGTCGACGTCGTCCTTCGTGTCCTTCTTGCCGGTGATCGCGTTGACGATCGTGACACCGTCGGACAGCTGGTTGTACGCGTACCCGGCGTACCCGACGCCCAGCAGCAGGGCCATCGTGAGCACCCCCGCGACGGCCGGGAACACGACGCCCGCCCGACGCTTCTGGCGCCCGTGGCGCGGCGTCGCAGCACCGCGGTGTGCGGGCTCGGTCGTCTGCTCGGGTTCGTTGCTCACCGGGAAACCATAACCGCCACGCGGGGAACGGACATGGGATGCGCCTGGAAGGTCACCCCGCACTCGCCGTCACCCCGTGACGGACTGGAGGCCCGTGGCGGCGTCCCCACGGGCCTCCAGTCCGTCTCCTGGTCGCGCTAGCCGCGCGACGGGAGCAGGTGGATCGCCTCCATGGCGAGTTCGGCAGCGATGGGGTCCTTCGCGACGACGGCGTCCTTGAGCTTCGTCAGCTCGGGCAGGATCACGTCGGCCGGCAGGAGCTCGGCGAGCTCCGGCACGCGGAGCTTGAAGGAGAGCCCGTCCGTGGTCGAGTTGCAGAGCTGCACGAGCGAGGGGTTGCCGCACGCATCCGCCCACATGGCGTAGATGCCGGCTCCGTCGCGCGCCACCTGGTCCTGCTCGTCGGCGCTCACCCGCGCGTGCACGTCGTCGAGCATCTTCACGATCTTCTTGCGCTGCGCGTCCGTGAACCGGGGCACCGCGAGCCGCACGACGCCGCCGTAGATCACGCCGAGGGTGCGGTACGCGTCGAGGAGCTCACCCTTCGTCGGCGCCGCGACCCGGGTGTAGCGGTTCGGTGCCATCTCGATGAGGCCGGCCCGGGCGAGCTCGGCGAGGGCCTCACGGATCGGGGTGCGGGAGACCCCGAGCCAGGCGATCAGGTCGTCGTCGTTGAGCCGTTCCCCGGGCTCGAGCGTGCCGTCCATGATGGCGTCGCGGATCTTGTCCTGCACCGTGTCACGGAGGAGCTTGCGCTCGGCAGCGGGCTGCGTCGAGGGAACTGGCATGGGTCCAGCGTGTCACATGTCAGGGTTCGTGCGCGAGAGGCGCGACGGCCACCAGGCGCGGTGCCCGAGGTCGTAGGCCAGCGCCGGCACGAGCAGCGAACGAACCACGATCGTGTCGAGCAGGACGCCGAACGCGACGACGAACGCGATCTGCACGAGGAACAGGATCGGGATCACGCCGAGGGCGGCGAACGTGGCGGCGAGCACGACGCCCGCCGACGTGATCACTCCGCCGGTCACGCCGAGTCCACGCAGGACGCCCTCGCGTGGACCGTGCCGCAGCGCCTCCTCACGCACTCGTGTCATGAGGAAGATG
Source organism: Curtobacterium sp. MCLR17_055 (assembly GCF_003234305.1). NCBI lineage: Bacteria > Bacillati > Actinomycetota > Actinomycetes > Micrococcales > Microbacteriaceae > Curtobacterium > Curtobacterium sp. MCLR17_055. The sequence continues at coordinate 138,273 of NZ_QKSX01000009.1, read as the reverse complement.
TTGTAGTCGACGCCGAGTGCCACCAGGAACACGAACGAGTACAGCGGCACGCTCGGGTCCGCGCCCGGGAAGTGGAACACGTGGTCGAAGACGAGCGCTCCGACACCGAGGGCCGCCGCGAAGGACACGATCACGCTGCCGATCAGCACGAGCGGCGCGACGATGCTGCGGAGCAGGAGCATCAGGATCAGCAGGATCACGACGAGCACCACGGGGATGATCAGGGTGCGGTCACGGATGCCGGTGTCGTTCGTGTCGACCGCCGTCGCGGTGACGCCACCGACGATCGCTCCCGGGTCGACCCGTTCGACGGCGGTGCGGAGGTCGCGGACGGTCTGCTCGGCGGCGTCCGAGTCGGCGGCATCGGACAGCGTCGCCTCGAGCAGGACGTCACCGCGGGAGACGGTCGGCGTGCTGCTGCCGGCGGCGGACCCGGTCACCGGGACGGTCCCGGCGGGGCTGTCCTTCGCTGCGGCGACGACACCGTCGACCCCGTCCACCGCGGTGATCGCGTCGACGAGCTGGTCGAGGTCGCGCTCCGCGCCGATGACCTGCGCGGGGCTGCCCGAGCCGCCCGGGAAGTGGTCGGCCAGCACGTCCTGACCGTCACGGGCCTGCGACGACCCGATGATCAGGTCGCTCTGCGGCACCCCGTCCGCCTTGAGTCCGAACAGGCCGGCACCCATCGCGAGCAGGCCGACCGTGCAGACGATCCACACCACCCGCGACCGCCGGGCGACGAGCCGGCCGACGCGCGCCCAGATGCCGCGGGCGTCCGGACCGGTGAGCACGGGGTGGGCACTGCCGAACGCGGGACGCAGCGGCCAGAACGCCGCGCGGCGGAACGCGAGCAGCAGCGCGGGCAGCAGCGTCAGGGCGGCGAGCAGGCTGAACGCGATGCCGATGGCCGCGACGGGGCCGAGCGCCTTGTTCGAGTTGAGGTCGGAGAGCAGCAGGCAGAGCACTCCGACGATCACCGTGCCACCCGAGGCCAGGATCGGCTCGAGGCTCCCCCGCAGGGCGGCCTTCGTCGCGTCCCAGCCGGTGCGGTGGTCGCGCAGCGCCTCCCGGAAGCGCGAGGTGTACAGGAGCGCGTAGTCCGTCGCCGCGCCGATCACCAGGATCGACAGGATGCCCTGGACCTGCCCGTTGACCGTCACGATGTCGGCCTTGGCGAGCCACCAGACCACGAGGATCGAGGCGCACAGGGCGAACGTGGCGGTCCCGAGCACGAGGACGGGCAGCAGGGGTGATCGGTAGACGATGATCAGGATCACGAACACCGCGGCGAGCGCCACCCCGAGCAGCAGCCCGTCGATGCCGGCGAAGGCCTCGGTCAGGTCCGCGGTGAACCCGGCGGGGCCGGTGACGTAGCCGCTCACACCGGACGGCAGTGCGTCGTCGACGTCGGCCCGGATGGCCTCGACCGCATCTCCGGTCTCGGCGTCCTGCGTGAGCGTGGCGACGATCTCGACCGCGTCGCCGTCCTCGCTCGGGATCACGGGGCTGACGGCATCGACGTCGGCGCGGTCGGGCAGCTTCGTGGCGAGTGTCTTCGCGTCGGCGAGGTCGGCCGACGTCAGTCCGCCGTCGCGCTCGAGGACGATGATCGCGGGCGCTCCGGACTCGTCGCGGAACTCGGAGGACCGCTCCTGCACCTTCGTGGCGTCGGCCGAGGCGGGCAGGAACGAGGTCTGGTCGTTGGTGGAGACCTCGGAGATCTTGCCGAAGAAGGGACCGCCGACCGAGGCGATGCCGAGCCAGACCACGATGACGAGCGCGGGGAGGACGATGCGGAGGAAGCGGGACACGTCGGTGAGCGTACACCGATCGTCAGCATGCTGATCACTTGACGGTCGAGCGCTCCTGACGACCATAGAATCACGGCATGCAGGACACGAGCGAGCAGTGGCCCCTCGGGCGCCTGCTGTCCGCGGCTGCACGGTCCGTCGAGCGGGACTGGGACGAACGGCTCCGCGCCATCGGGCTCTCGCACGCCGCGGTCGTCGCGATCGACATCCTCATCCGGACCGGTCCGACCGGCGCGGACACCATCGCCCGCACGGCCCGGGTGCAGCCGCAGACGATGTCCCGCACGCTCGAGCGGATGGAGCGGGACGGCCTGGTCGAGCGCACCCCGCATCCCGCCGATCGCCGGCGCCGCGTGGTGAGCGTGACGTCCGCTGGCCGGTCCGCCTGGGAGACCGCGCGGCACATCGAGCGCGAGGTCCTGCCGGAGGACTCGGCGCTCCGGACGGCACTGGGCGAACTGCTCGCCAAACCGCAGTCCGAGTGACACACTGTTCATGAAATACCACATGCGATAAGATCCTGTGGTCGGTGCGTGCCGACCTGACCACAGGAGCCCCGCATGTCCGAACGCCGAGCCGCCCGGGCGGCCGCAACCCACACCCGCCGCGCACCCCGTCCCAGCACCCGGCGACGGCGACCGTTCCTGGTCGCCCTGATCGCGACGCTCGGCTCGCTCGTCGGTGTCGCCCTGGTCCTCGCCGTCGTGGCGAGTGTGTTCGTCGGCGGACTCGCGCGCAGCTTCGACGCCGGTCGCGACACCATTGCCGACCCGTTCCCGAACGGCGCTCGGCCGAGTGCCTCCGGCGGTGAGAACATCCTGCTCATCGGGTCCGACGCCCGAGCGCAGGGCGGACCCGAAGGTGCGCGGCCCGAGCTCGGCGGGCGCTCCGACACCCTGATGCTCGTGCACGTCCCCGCCGACCGGCAGCACGTCTACCTCATGTCGATCATGCGGGACTCGTGGGTCGAGGTGCCCGGACACGGCCGTGCGAAGATCAACGCCGCCTACTCCTGGGGCGGAGTACCCCTGACCGTGCAGACCGTCGAGCAGCTCCTGGACGTCCGGGTCGACCACGTCGCCGAGATCGACTTCGCCGGGTTCGCGGACATGACCGATGCCCTCGGCGGGGTCACGGTCGACTCCCCCCGGGCGTTCTCGGCACGGGGCCACGACTTCACGGCGGGGGCGAACCGGCTCGACGGCGCCGCCGCGCTCGCCTTCGTCCGGGAGCGCTACGCCTTCGCCGACGCCGACCACACGCGGGTCCGCAACCAGCAGGCGTTCATGCGCGGCGTCGTGGACGGACTGCTGTCCCGCGGCACCGTCACCAACCCGGGGCGCATCCAGGAACTTCGTCGCCGCGACGAGCGACCACCTGGCGGTCGACGCGGGGCTGTCGTCCTCACGGCTCGTCGAGCTGGGCTGGTCGCTCCGGGCCGCACGGGCCGACGACCTGGTGACCTTCACCGTCCCGACGGCAGGCTCCGGCACCTCGCCGGACGGGCAGTCGGTCGTCACGTTGAACGGACTCGAGGTCGCCTCGCTGTCCCAGGCGCTCCGGTCCGACGACGTCGCCGGCTGGCTCAGCGACAACCCGCAGTAGCCCGGCACCGCACGCACGACGACGCCCCACGACTCGAGGTCGTGGGGCGTCGTCGTGTTCGGTCTGCGGAGAGATCAGGCGGGGAGCTGGAGCTCCTGGCCGGCGTAGATCAGGTTCGCGTCGTCGATGGTCGACGTGTTCGCGGCCCAGAGCTGCTTCCAGCCGCCGTCGATCCCGAGCTTCGTCGCGATCGTGTCGAGCGTGTCACCCGGGGCGATCGTGTACGTCTTGCCGCTCGTCTTGACCGGGGCCGGCTTGCTCGGCGTCGTCGCTGCCGGGGCGGGCGTCGACTCGGTCGTGCTCGGCGCGGCCGGCTGCGGGGCGGCCTGCTCGGCGGGAGCCGGTGCCGGTGCAGCGGGCTGCGGGGCGGCCTGCTGTGCGGGCGCGGGAGCCGGAGCTGCCGCGGCGGGGGCTGCACCGCTGGTGCCGCTCAGCCCGAGCTGGGCGGAGCAGGCGGGCCATGCACCCCAGCCCTGCGAGGCGAGGACACGCTCGGCGACGGCGATCTGGGCCTCGCGGCTGGCGGAGGCGGGGTTGCCCGCGCCACCGTTCGCCTGCCAGGTACCGAGGTTGAACTGCAGGCCGCCGTAGTAGCCGTTGCCGGTGTTGATGGCCCAGTTGCCGCCGGACTCGCACTGCGCGAGCTGGTCCCAGGTCGAACCGGACGCTGCGTTCGCGGGGGCTGCCGCGAGGCCGACACCGGTCGCGGCGATGCCGGCGAACGCCAGGCCACCGACGATGGTGCGGGTACGGGAAAGCTTCTTCATGTGATTGCTCCACCGGGGTCACGAGCCGCATCTGTTGCGGGATCCACTGCCCACCCCGACCGATCGCGGTCAGTTGTGGGGGTGCGCCACCGGGGGCAGTGGTCATCGGGCCGGCGGCACCTCGGTCGGCAACCATAGGAAACTCTTGACCGTTATCAAACCGAGACAAACGGTTCTACCCGTGCATGCTATGTACCCCGCCCCAGAACCTGAACGGCTCGATGCCCATGGCCATGGTGATCGAGGCGTACCCGGGTACGTGTCCTTGGCAATTCCCTGGCAATGCCGATCGACGGTCGGGATCAGGCCCGCGTGAGCAGGGTCACGGCCTCGAGGTGCCCGGTCTGCGGGAACATGTCGAGCACCCTGGCCCGGCGCAGACGGAACGACGGCATGCGTGCCAGGTCCTTCGCCAGGGTCACCGGGTTGCAGCTCGAGTAGACGACGTGCTGGACGTCCGACTCCTCGAGCCAGGTCGACAACCGCTCCCCGATCCCGCGACGCGGAGGGTTCACGACGACGAGCTCGGGCACCGCGTCCGGACGAGCCCGGAGGGCGTGCTCGGTCGCGTCGTCGGCGGCGAACCGGAGGCCTTCGAGGCCGGCCTCACGAGCGGACTGCTTCGCGGAGCGGATCGCCTCGGCGCTCGTCTCGATGCCGGTCACCACGCGGCCGGGACGGGCAGCGTGCAGCGCGAACCCGCCGACGCCGCAGTACAGGTCCCACATCGACGCCGGGTCGAGCTCGTCGATCCAGGCCGTCGCCTGCGCGTACAGCTCCGTCGCGACGCCGGTGTTCGTCTGGAAGAAGCTCTGCGGCCGCAGGTGCATCGTGATCCCGCCGAGCCGCATCGGCAGGGTCTCCTGCTCGGTCAGCACGACCTCGCGGTCGCCCTCGGTGACGGCCTTGTGCTCGGGCAGCAGGTTGGCGGTCACCACGACCGCGTTCGGCAGTACGGCACGCAGGGCGTCGAGGTGCTGGCGGAGCCGCGGGAGCTGCCCCTCGGAACGCAGCACGAACCGGATCATCAACTCGCCGTCGGGCGACTCGGTGACCAGGACGTACTTGAGCTCACCCCGGCGCGCGGCGACGTCGTACGGGATCAGCCCGGCGGTCGAGACGAACTCGGCCAACACGGGCAACGCGTGCCGGATGCCGGGCGTGCAGATCCCGCAGTGCCGCAGGTCCACCCCGCGCTGCCGGTGGTCGAGGATGCCGACGGTGGGGTGCTGGACGGTCCCGCCCACGACCATCTTCGCCTTGTTCCGGTACCCCGACTCCGGGCTCGTGATCGCGGGCGACCAGGAGACCGCTCCGGGGCCTCCGGCGGCCTCGACCGCGGCGTGCAGGAGCTCGCGCGTGCGGAGTTCCTTGTCGAGGACCTGGTCGGCGTAGGGCTGGCCCATGAGCGTGCACGACCGGCACACCCCGCGGTCGAAGTAGTCGCACTGCATGGCCGAGTCAGGATACGGCAGCGTCCCGCGTCGTCGTGGCGATCCGGTACACCGACGTCGTCGCGGTCAGGAACAGCGTCGTACCGTCGTCGCCGCCGAAGCACAGGTTCGACGTGACCTCCGGCACGGCGACCGCACCGATCCGGGCACCCGTCGGGTCGAACACGACGACGCCGCGGTGCGAGGACGACCAGACGTTGCCGTGGACGTCGACCCGGATGCCGTCCGGCGCACCCTCTCCGGGCTCGAGCCGCGCGAACACCCGGCCGTTCTTCAGCAGGTCGCCTCGGCGGTCGTAGGCGCGGATGACCGGCTCGTCGCCCGACGAGCTCGCGACGTACAGCACCCGCTCGTCCGGGTCGAAGGCCAGGCCGTTCGGCTCGTCCAGGTCGGTCGCCACTGGTCGCAGGTCCTCGCCCGCCGGGCCGCACCGGAACACCCAGTGGTCGCCGTACTCACGCACGCCCGGGTGTCCCTCGCGCGGCTGGGTGATGCCGTAGGCGGGGTCGGTGAACCAGACGCCGCCGTCCCGCGCGACCACGACGTCGTTCGGGGAGTTGAACCGACCGCCGTCCCACACGTCGACGATCGGCGTGACGACGCCGTCGCGGTCCCGCTCGACCCGACGCAGCCCGTGCGAGCACTGCACGACGCTGCCGTCCCGGTCGAGCGTGCGGCCGTTGGTGAACTCGACACCGTCCGCGTACACCGAGGTCTCCCCCGAGTCCGCGTGCCACTGCAGGATCCGTTCACCCGGGATGTCGGACCACCGCAGCGTGCGCGTCGACGGGATCCAGCAGGGCCCCTCGGCCCAGGTGCTGCCGGTGGCGATGCGCTCGAGCGCGTCGGGGTCCGGTACGAGGTCGTCGAGCAGCACGGGTTCTCCTTCGAACGGGGTGCTCAGCCTACGTTCGTCAGGCCGCGGCCGCAGCCTCGCTCCGGCGTCGCACGGCCTTCTCGATCGCGGAGATCGCGAGGCCGAGCAGGATCGACGCCACGACCGCGAGGGTCGTGACGAGGAAGGGCTGCTCGCGGCTCCAGCGCCCGGTGGCCGAGGCGATGCCGACGCAGTACGCGGCCCACACGACGTCGGCGAGCACACAGCTGAGCAGGAACCGCCGGAGGTCGAGCCCGCTGTCCGCTCCGACCAGGTTCGTCGTCAACCGGCCCATCGGGATGAAGCGTCCGAGCACCGCGATGCGCCCGGGAGCGGCACGGTAGCGGCCGTCGATGGCGTCCCGGGCCGCGCGGACCTTCGGACGCGCGAACCACGACCTCGAGCCGAGGTCGACCGACCGCGCCAGGTGGTAGAGCCCGAGGTCGCCGAGGACCATCCCGATCGACGCCGCGACGACGAGGAAGAGGACCGGCAGGAGACCGCCGTCACCGCCCACCAGGAGCGTGCCGATCGCGACGACGAGTGCCTGGCTGGGCAGGAAGACCGCGACGCTGCCCACGGCGAGCACGAGGCCGACCACGAAGAACGCCCACGGGGTGCCGACGAGCTGGACGACCAGGTCCTGTGCTGCGTCCACGACTCACCCTCCACGGGCGCCGGAGGGGCGCGCCGGGGTCCATCCTCGCAGGTCCGGCGCGCCCCGCTCACGTGCGGTCGACGATCGCCCGCATGGTCGAGGCCGCGTCGTCCGGGCGGCCGTCGAGGACGGCGTCGGCGAGTGCCAGGTGGAGGCCGACGTCGTGGAGGTCCGGGCGGATGCCCCCGCGCTCGCGCAGTACCTGGCCGACGACCTGGTGCAGGCGTCGGTACAGGGCGTTGCCGGACAGGTCGAGCACGAGCGCGTGGAACCGCACGTCCGCGGCCACGAAGTCGGGGCGGTCGTCGCGGGTCGCGGCGGCGGCGAGTTCGTCCGCGGTGATGCGGAGGGCCTCCCGTCGGTCCGCGCACGCGTCGAGCGCCGCTCGCCGGGCTGCTGCGGCAGCGGCGGCGGGTTCGACCGCCGCGCGCAGCTCGCGGAGTTCGACCGCCACGCGGTCACCGTCGGGGCCCCGCAGGCGCCACCGCACCACACGCGGGTCCAGGACGTCCCATTCCCGCACGCCGAGGACGGTCACGCCGACCCGGCGCCGCGCGCTGAGCAGGCCGAGCGCGACGAGGACGCGGACGGCCTCGCGGACGATGCTGCGACTGGCGCCCGTCCAGGTCACCAGGTCGTCGACGCTCCGGCGGCTGCCCACGGCGACCGCACCGGAGACGACGGCGGCACCGACCTGGTCGAGGACCCGTTCGAAGGTGCTCGTCACCGCTGCGAGACCGGCGACAGCACGAGCTCGTCGATGCGCACGTGTGCCGGCGACCCGAGCACGAAGGCGACCGTCCGCCCGATGTCCTCCGGTTGGAGCATGCGCTGCCGGGCGGCCGCGTCGGGGACCTCGGGCCGTTGGTCGAGGAAGTCCGTCGCGACGTCACCCGGGCACAGGTGGGTGGCACGCACGCCGTGCTCGGCCTCCTGCTGGTTGAGCGTCCGGACGACCGACGCGAGCGCGGACTTGCTCGCCGAGTACGCGACACCCGCCCCCGGCTGGAAGGACCACCCGGCGTACGACGACACGACGACGACCACGCCGCCGGCCGCGCGGAGTGCCGGCAGCGCGGCGTCCACCAGCGAGACGACGGCGGTGAGGTTCGTGTCCACGATCGCGCGGAAGTCGGTCAGCGACTGGTCGTCCCACCGGCGCCTCGGGGCGTTCAGCCCGGCCGCCAGCACGAGCCCGTCGAGCCGCCCGTGCCGCTCGAGCACGGTGTCCCGCGCGGCTGCGACGGCGTCGGGGTCGTTCGCGTCGAGGGGCAGGACGTCCGCGGTTCCCCCGGCGCCGCGGACGGTGCGTGCGACCTGCTCGAGCCGGTCGGCACGGCGCCCGCTGAGGACCACCGTCCAACCGTCCCGCGCCGCTGCCTCGGCGCTCGCGGCCCCCATGCCGCTGCCCCCACCCGTGACCCAGAGCACACGCTGATCCGTCATGCTCGAATAGTATGCCTATTCAAGGCACCGACGACGGGAGCAACGATGCACCTCGACCTGACCGACCGCGTGGTGGTCGTGACCGGCGCAGCGCGCGGGATCGGCCGCACGCTCGCCGACCGCTTCGTCAGCGAGGGGAGCCGCGTCGTCGCGCTCGACCTGGCCTTCGAGCCGGACTTCCCGCTCGACCACGTCGTGTGCAACGTCGCCGACCCGCAGTCGGTTCGCGACGCCGTGGACGAGGTCGTCCGGCGGCACGGCACGATCGACGTGCTGGTGAACAACGCCGGCATCAACGTCACGGGCACGGTCGCCGAACTGGAGTGGGACGCCTGGCGCCGCTGCATGGACGTCAACCTCGGCGGCACGTTCCTGATGAGCCAGGCCGTGGCTCCGGTGATGCAGGCGGCCGGGCGCGGGCGGATCATCAACGCCGCATCGTTCGCGGCGATCGTGCCCAGTGTCGGGAGCGCTGCCTACGCGGCGTCGAAGGCAGCCGTCGTCTCGTTCACCCGGGTCCTGGCGTCGGAGCTCGGCCCGTGGGGGATCACCGTGAACGCCTACGCACCGGGCATGGTGCCGACGGCGATGAACGGCTTCGCGACGATGCCGGCCGAGGCGCAGGACCGCCTGCTCGACACGCTGTCGCTCCGCCGGTGGGAGACCGCGGACGACGTCGCCGACCTGCTCGTCTTCGTGGCGAGCGACGCTTCCGGGTACATCACCGGCACCCTGCTCGACGTCTCCGGCGGCAAGCTCGCGACCCAGATCCCCGCTCGCGCGCACGGCCGGACCTGAGCGGACTACTGTCCGGCCGCACAGGTTCTCCACATGGCCCTCTCCGTAGGCTGTGAAAGCCCAGTGAGCCGGACTGCAGCCCGACCCCGAGGAGGTGCCCGATGGTCCTCGTCCTCGTCGCGTTCGCGATCGTCGCCCTGATCGTCCCCGCCCTGACCCCCGTCCTCGGCCGCCGCGCGTTCTACGTGGCGGCCCTCGCCCCCGCCGCGGCGGCGGTGCTGACGATCGCCCAAACCGACGCCGCCCTGCACGGCAGCGTCGTCGAACGGCACCAGTGGGTCCCCCAGCTCGACCTCGACGTCACGCTGCGGATGGACGCCCTGTCGTGGGTGCTCGCCCTCGTGGTGTCGATCGTCGGCGCGTTGGTGCTGGTCTACTGCGCCTCGTACTTCGAGCGGGACGAACCCGGGCTCGGTCGGTTCGCCGGGGTCCTGACCGCCTTCGCCGGCTCGATGTACGGGCTCGTGATCGCCGACGACGTCATCGTGCTGTTCGTCCTGTGGGAGGCCACGACGGTCTTCTCCTACCTGCTCATCGGGCACGACGCCGCGAAGCGTGCCAGTCGTGCCGCCGCCATGCAGGCGCTCGTGGTCACCACCGCGGGTGGTCTGGCGATGCTCGCGGGCCTCGTGATGCTCTCGGTCTCGGCGGGCACGACCTCGCTGTCCGCGATCGTCGCCGATCCCCCGAGCGGCACGGTCGTCTCGGTGTCGGTGGTCCTCGTGCTGCTCGGGGCGCTCACGAAGTCGGCGATCGTGCCCTTCCACTTCTGGCTCCCCGCCGCGATGGCCGCACCCACACCGGTCAGCGCGTACCTGCACGCCGCGGCGATGGTGAAGGCCGGCATCTACCTGGTGGCCCGGCTCGCCCCCGCGTTCGCGCTGCTCGACGGCTGGCGCGAGACGATCACGCTGCTCGGCGTCGCCGGGATGCTCGTCGGCGGGTACCGCGCCCTGCGGCAGACCGACCTCAAGCTCCTGCTCGCCTACGGCACCGTGGCCCAGCTCGGGTTCCTCGTGCTCGCCGCCGGCTGGGGTGCCCCCGCGGTCGCCCTCGGTGGGGTCGCGCTCCTCGTGGCCCACGCCGCCTTCAAGTCGACGCTCTTCCTGGTCGTCGGCGCGATCGACCACGTCACCGGCACGCGTGACCTCGGTCGGCTCAGCGGGCTCGGCCGGAAGGCACCGTGGCTGGCCGTCGTGGCCGCCCTCGCGCTCGTGTCGATGGCCGGCATCCCGCCGACGATCGGCTTCGTCGCCAAGGAAGCCGTGCTGACCGGCTTCACCGAGTCCCTGCACGGCCCCGACGCCGGCTGGGCCTGGTTCGCCCTCGTCGGTGTGACGCTCGGCTCGGTGCTCACCGTGGCGTACTCGCTCCGCTTCTTCTGGGGAGCGTTCGCCCGCAAGCCCGACGTCGCCCAGACGGAACCGCACGCCCTGCACGGCCTGGGTATGGTGCCGTCGATCCTGGCACTGACCGGCGTGGCCCTCGGCCTGCTGACCCCGGTCGTCGCGCACGGCATCGAGCCCGCGGCGACGGTGGCATCGATCCCCGGCGAGGAAGTCCCGCACCTCGCGCTCTGGCACGGCCTCGAACCCGCACTCGGCCTGTCTGCGATCACCCTGGTCGGCGGCCTCGCACTGTTCGCCCTGCGCCGTCCGGTCGAAGCGCTTCAGCACCGGCTCGCGGGGTTCCCGAGCGCCGCGGGCACGTACCGGCACGGCATGCGACTGCTCGACCGCGGAGCGACCGGACTCACCGCGAGCCTGCAGCGCGGCTCGCTCCCCTACTACCTGACGGTGATCCTGTCGGTCTTCGTCGCCGGGGCGCTCGCCAACCTGGTGCTCGGCGGGCCGTGGGAGTTCCACGTCCGGTTCGCCGACTCGTGGGGCCAGATCCCGGTGATGATCGTGATGTCGATCGCGGGCATCGCGGTGCTCACGGCGAAGACCCGGTTCGCCGCCGCGGTGCTGGTCGGCGTCACCGGCTACGGCCTCTCGGTGCTGTTCGTCCTGCACGGCGCCGTCGACCTCGCCCTGACGCAGCTCGTGGTCGAGACGGTCACCCTGATCGCCTTCGTCCTGGTGCTCCGACGGCTGCCCCCGCGCATCGCCACGACCAACCCGTCGCGGTTCCGGGTCGTGCGGGCGCTCTTCGCCGGGCTGGCGGGGCTGACGCTGGCGATCGTCGTGGTCGTTGCGGCCTCGGCCCGCACGGCCCGCCCCCTCTGGCCCGACCTGCCCGCACTGACGAGCTCGTTCGGGCACGGTCTGAACGTCGTGAACGTCGCCCTCGTCGACCTGCGCGGCTGGGACACCCTCGGTGAGCTCACGGTCGTGGTCGCCGCGGCCACCGGCGTCGCGAGCCTGATCTTCGTGAACTCGCGCGAGGACACCCTGCCCCGGCTGCGCGACCTGCCCGAGACCCTGACCGCGAACGGCGAGCGCACCGACGGCGAGCCCCGCGCCTGGCTGCCGACGAGCGCCGCGATCCCGACCGGCCGTTCGGCACTGCTCGACGTGGTCGTCCGCCTGCTGTTCCACGGCCTGATCGTGCTGTCGGTGTACCTGCTGTTCGCCGGGCACAACTCGGCCGGTGGTGGGTTCGCCGGTGGCCTGGTCGCCGGCATCGCACTCGCGGCCCGCTACCTGGCCGGCGGCCCGGCCGAACTCGGTGCAGCGGCCCCGGTGCGTGCCGGTCGACTGCTCGGGCTCGGTGTCGCGACGGCAGCGATCACCGCGATCGTGCCGCTGTTCTTCGGCCGTGAAGCCCTGTACTCCGAGTTCTTCGAGGCCACCGTCCCGATCCTCGGGCACGTCGAGTTCGTCACCGCCACGTTCTTCGACATCGGCGTCTACCTGGTCGTCGTCGGCCTGGTGCTCGACGTCCTCCGCAGCCTCGGTGCCGAGGTCGACCGGCAGCGCCTCGAGGACGCCTCGACCCCGACCCGCGACACCACCGAGGGGTCCGTCAGCGACGCCCTCGATGCCCCCACCCCGGAAGGGAGCGCCACGTGACCGTCACCCTCGTCCTCGTGATCGCCATGGCGGTGTTGTTCTCGTGCGGCGTCTACCTGCTGCTCGAACGCTCCCTGACCCGGATGCTCCTCGGCTTCCTGCTGCTCGGCAACTCGCTCAACCTGCTGCTGCTGGTGATGTCCGGCGCCGCGGGCGATCCGCCGATCGGCAAGAGCGCCGAGGGCATCACCGACCCGCTCCCCCAGGCGTTCGCCCTGACCGCGATCGTGATCACCTTCGCCGTCAGTGCGTTCCTGCTGGCCCTGATCCACCGGTCGTGGCAGCTGTCCCGCGCCGACGAGGTCGAGGTCGACGAAGCCGACGCCGCGATCGGCCGCGACCGCGACGAGGCGGCCGACGAGGACCCGGAGACCACCACCGACGCAGAACAGGAGGCGACCCGATGACCTGGCTCGTCCCGCTCCTCGTCCTCGTCCCGCTGCTCGGTGCCGCGGTCGCGCTCGGACTCCTCCGGCACCAGAAGCTCCAGCGTGCGATCACCGTCGTGGTGCTCGTCGTGGCCCTGGCCGTCGCCGCCACGCTCATGGTCCTGGTCGACCGGCACGGCACGATCGTGGTGCAGGTCGGCGGGTGGGACGCCCCCTACGGCATCTCGCTCGTCGTCGACCGGCTCAGCGCACTGCTGCTCACCGTCAGTGCGAGCGTCCTGTTGCTCGTCCTGCTGTTCTCGATCGGGCAGGGGCTGGCCGCCGACGACGAGGACGCCCCGGTCACGATCTTCTACCCGACGTACCTGGTGCTCGCCGCCGGTGTGCTCGACTCGTTCATCGCGGGCGACCTGTTCAACCTGTACGTCGCGTTCGAGATGCTGCTGGTGGCGAGCTACGTGCTCATCACGCTGGGCGGCAGCGAACAGCGCGTCCGGGCCGGCACGACGTACATCGTCACGAGCCTGATCGCGTCGGCGATCTTCCTCGCCGCCATCGGGCTGGTCTACGGCGCCACCGGCACGGTGAACATCGCCCAGATCAGCGAGCGCGTCGCCGACCTGCCGGAGCACGTCCAGCTGCTCCTGCACACGATGCTGCTGATCGGGTTCGGCATCAAGGCGGCCGTGTTCCCACTGGCGTTCTGGCTGCCGGACTCGTACCCGACGGCCCCGGCGCCGGTCACCGCGGTCTTCGCGGGCCTGCTGACGAAGGTCGGCATCTACGCGATCATCCGGCTCGAGACGGTGATCTTCCCGCGACCACAGCTCAACGAGGTGCTGCTCGTCGTCGCCGCACTGACGATGGTGGTCGGGGTGCTCGGCGCGGTGTCGCAGACCGACGTGAAACGGCTGCTGTCCTTCACGCTGATCAGCCACATCGGTTTCATGGTGATGGGCGTCGGACTCGGCACCGTCGCGGGGACGGCGGCAGCGGTGTTCTACACGGTGCACCACATCGTCGTGCAGACCACGCTGTTCCTGGTGTCCGGTCTGATGGAACGCGTCGGCGGGACGACCTCGACCCGGTCGCTCGGCGGACTGCTGAAGGCCGCTCCGCTGCTGGCCGCCCTGTACCTGATCCCCGCGTTCAACCTGGGTGGGATCCCGCCGTTCTCCGGCTTCATCGGCAAGCTCGGCCTGTTCCGCGCCGCCGCCGAGGACGGTTCCCCGATGGCGTACGTCACCATCGGCGCCGGCGTCGTCACCTCGCTGCTCACCCTGTACGCGCTCATGCGGGTCTGGGACGCCGCCTTCTGGCGGCCGAAGCCGGCGGCCGAGGCCGCCGCCCCGCACGCGACGAGTGCCGAACCGCACGCCCACCTGCGGTCGCCGGAACCGGCGCCGCTCACCGTCTCCGAGGAGACGGGCGAGGCGTACCACCCGGGAGGCTCGGTGACGGTCACCGACGCACCGCACGCGGCCACCGCCTCCAGTCCGACCACCGGCGTGACCGAGGCGGTCGGCGAGGCTCCAGAGAAGGTGCGCCTGCCGCGCATGCTCGTCGGCGTGACGACCGTCGCGGTGCTCGGGTCCGTCGCCCTGACGGTCGTCGCCGGCCCGCTCTACGGCTACGCGACCCGCGCAGCGGAGTCGCTGGAGTCGCCCGACCGCTACGTGCAGGCCGTGCTCGGAGGTGAGCGATGACCGACGTCCGCCGCATCTCGAACGCCCGCCGGATCGCGCTGGCGTGGCGCTACGACGTGCCCCTGGTCGCGGGGCTCACCGTGCTCTGGGCGCTGCTCTGGGGGTCGTGGACCCCGCTGACGCTGCTGTGCGGCATCGTCGTGGCGCTCATCGTCACCCAGGCGCTGCCGCTCCCGCCGGTCCCCCTGTCCGCACGGTTCTCGATCGTGCACGTGCTGCGGTTCCTGGTGGTGTGGTCCGGTCTCGTCGTCGTGGCGTCCTTCCGGGTCGCCTGGGTCGCGTTCCGTCCCCGCGGTGTGCGGCGGAGCTCGATCACGCTCGTGCAGCTGCACTCGACCTCCGAGATGACCTTCACCCTGGCCACCCTCGCGATCTCGCTCGTGCCCGGCTCGTACGTCGCCGACGTGGACCTGCGGCGCCGTCGCCTGCTGCTCCACGTGCTCGACACCGAGCGCCTCGAGCAGGTCGAGGACGAACGCCGCGTCGCACTCCGGATCGAGGCCATGGTCATCCGCGCACTGGGATCCAAGCAGGACGTCTCCGAGCTGTCCGAGCCCCTGCCGGAGGTGACCCGATGAGCCCCGCCGTCGTCGTGATGGGCATCGCCGTCGCGCTCGTGCTCGCGCTCCTCGGGGCGACGTTCGCCCTCGCGGTGTTCCGCATCGTGCGCGGCCCGACGATCCTCGACCGCATGATCGGCTCCGACATGGTGCTGACCACCGTGCTCGTGGTGATCGCCGCCGCGATGGTCATCCGCCAGGACCTGACCGGCATCCCCGTGCTCGTGGTGATCTCGGCGACGAGCGTCTTCGCCACGGTCGCCGTTGCCCGGGCCGTCACGCCCTCGGCTGACCCGTCCGACGAGGGACTGACCGTCACCACCCCCGAGCGCGCCGAGGAGGACCAGTCGTGATCGAGATGATCGAGTCGTTCGTCGACGACGCCGGCATCCGTGCCTGGATCGCCATCGGGCTGCTGCTCGTCGGGTCGCTGCTGTCGCTCGGCGCCGGGGTCGGCATCGTCCGGTTCCCGGACCCGCTCGTCCGCCTGCACGCGATGGCGAAGCCGCAGGTGCTCGGGCTCGCGCTCGCCCTGGCCGCCATCGTCGTGGCGGTGTGGACGTGGACGGCGTTCTGGGTCGTGCTGCCGATCATGGTGTTCCAGCTGTTCCTGGTGCCGGTGTCGACGCACATGATCGCGCGCGCCGGCCTGCGTGCCGACGACTACCGGCACGAGGACCTGCTCGTCGACGACACGGAGTCCTGATCCTTTACGAGCGTTATCCCATTTTATGTGCGATGACTAAAGCGGGATAAACTCGATAAGCTCCCGCCGTGGACAGCGTCAGGAATCCCTACACGCCCAATGCAGGCGCCACTCCGGAGATCGTGGCCGGCCGCGTCGAGCACACGCGGGCCTTCGAGGTACTCCTGCAACGCCTCTCCCGAGGACGCACCGACCAGTCGCTCATCATGACCGGTCTCCGCGGCGTCGGCAAGACGGTGCTCCTCAACGAGTTCGCCGACCTTGCTCGGACCGCGAAGTGGGAGGTCGTGGAGCTGGAAGCGAGCAAACACGACGACGGCCAGTTCCGGCAGACGATCGCCTCACTGCTCCGATCAGCCCTGCTCCAGATCTCTCCACGGAAACGGTGGACGGACCGCGCACGTCGAGCAGCCGAAGTCCTCACCGCGTTCGGGATGTCCGTCGCCCCGGACGGCACCTGGTCCATGACCTGGGACGTCGAGCCAGCTGAAGGGCTCGCTGACCACGGCGATCTCGCCTTGGACCTGACCGACGTCCTAGTCGCGCTGGGCGAAGCCGCACAGGAGCACGGACGCGGTGTCGCGATCCTCGTCGACGAGGTGCAGTTCCTGCGGTCCGCGCAACTCGAAGCGCTGATCCAAGCCCTGCACAAGACCGTGCAGCGGAAACTCCCGATCACCTTCGTCGGGGCTGGACTCCCCCAGATCGCAGAACTCGCCGGGGATGCGAAGTCCTACGCAGAGCGGCTCTTCCGGTTCCCCGAGATCGATTCGCTCGGCGAAGACGACGCACGAGAGGCGCTCATCCGCCCCGCGGAGCTCGAGGACGCGTCCTACGATCCCGACGCGGTCGATCTCGCACTGGAGATCACCAAGGGCTACCCCTACTTCATCCAGGAGCTCGGGTACCAGGCCTGGGAGATCGCGGCCGGGCCGGTCATCACCCTCGACGACATCGATGCAGCCCGCGAGGGCTACCTCACGAAGCTCGATAGGTCGTTCTTCCGTGTGCGACTCGATCGGGCCACGGGGCTGCAGACCGCGTACCTCCGCGCGATGGCCGAACTCGGACCGGACGCCCACAAGGCTTCTGACGTCGCAAGGGTGCTGCACCGAGAATCCACCCAACTCGGGCCGACGCGCGCAGAACTCATCGACATGGGCCTGCTGTACACACCGGAACACGGGTTCGCCGCCTTCACTGTGCCGGACTTCGACCAGTTCATGCTGCGGGCGGTCCCGGAGCTCGTCATCCCGGAAGTGCGGCGGCGCCCCCGCCGCGGGGCCGGTGCTTGACCCTTGACGGACCGGAGGCCCGTGGCGGCGTCGCCACGGGCATCCGGTTCGTCAGGTGGTCACGTTCGCGGTCAGGCGGTCGCGACCCGGCGCGGGAGCAGCAGGTTGAGGACCGCGGCGACCACGACGATCGCGGCGGAGACCGCCGGCAGCAGCATCGCTGCGGCGGTGCCGTGGTGCTCGGCGACGTCCCCGGTGATGGCGGAGGCGATCGACTGCCCGACGATCACGGCCGACCCGAGGATCGTCATCGTGGTGGCGGACCGGCCGACCGGTGACCGGTCGGAGCCGAGGCTGTACTGGGCGACCAGGGTCGGCCCGATCCCGATGCCCATGATCGCGAGGACGACGCCCGCGGCGACGACGGAGTCGGCGCTGGCGAACGCGATCGCACCGGCGAGGAGCACGACGCCGAACACGAGCCAGCGCCAACCGAGGCCGAACGACCGCGGGAACGCTGCCGACCCGAGCGCCAACCCGGCGGAACCGATGCCCATCAGGCCGTAGAGCAGGCCGGCCTGCGAGGCCTCGCCGTGGGTCTCCATGAACGCCGTCAGCGAGGTGAGCGTCGAGCCGAAGAACAGGCCGATGCCGAGGATGCCGACGACCACGACGACGAGCCGCGGACGCAGGAGCTGCCGCGCGGGTGCCTGCGTCGACTCCGCGTGCTGGCCGACCACGAGCTTGCCGGTCGGGTGCAGCGCGAACGCCGTCACGAACACGAACGTCAGGACCGAGGCGCCGGCGACGGCCACCCACGGGGCGATCGCGCTGGCGAGGATGCCGACCAGGAACGGGCCGATGATGAACACGGTCTCGTCGGCGGCGGACTCGTAGGCCATCGTGCCGCTGAGGGTCTTCTCGCGCCGCGCCGGGGCCATGCGCTGCCGGATGATCGCGACGAGCCGGGTGCGGGACATCGGGGCGACCTGCGGGGCCGAGGCACCGATGCAGAATGCGACCGCGAGGACGGCGAGGTCGGGCGCGGTGCCGCTGACGACGAACGGGAAGAACCCGAGCAGCGCCGCGTTCACCAGGCCGACGGGGACGAGCACCGCCCGCTGGCCGTAGCGGTCGGCCGCGGCGCCGACCATCGGGCCGAAGATCGCGGAGCCGATGCCGACGGCGGCGGAGTTGATGCCGCCGAGGGCGACGGAGTCACGGGCGGCGACGACGAGGGTCAGGACGCCGACCACCATCATCGCGAACGGGAGCCGGGCGATGAACGCCACGGGGAAGTACCAGCGGCCGGCGAGGGAGACGAGTGAGCGGTCCGGAGCGGGCGGAGCGTCGGTTGAGCGGGTCTGGAGCATCGGGGTTGTGCCTTCTCGGCCCGCCCGGTTCGGTGGCGGCGGACCCATCGGGTGCCGCCGTTGTCCGCCGGGATGCCGGCGGCCGGTAGATACACACTGCGTGTTGTCGAACGCTGTCGATGGTACCAACCGGCCGCCGCGCACCGGAGGAGTTCGCTCCGGGCGCCGTCCCGGCGGTCAGCCGTGGTGCGGTCGCAGACCGTCGCCTGCGGCGCCGCCAGCCGACGGTTCGTGACCGGTCGGCGGGCGACCCGCGACGTGTCGTGACCGGCCAGCGGGACCCGCCGAGCGACGAGATGCGACCAGCCGAGCGACTACTGCGGCGTGGTGCTCGGGTCAGGAGACCTCGCCTGCGCGGGCTCCCGCCCACAGGTCGACATCGGTGATGCCGACCGAGTGCTCGTCGATGACGCGGAGCTCCTCGTCGGTGAACGACGTGTTCGACAGCGCGGCGACGTTGTCCTCGAGCTGCGACACCCGCGAGGCACCGATGACGAGTGAGGTCACCCGCTCGTCGCGGAGCGCCCACGCGAGGGCGAGCTGCGCGAGGGACTGTCCGCGCGCGGCCGCGACGTCGTTCAGGGCGCGGAGGTGCTCGACGACCTCGGGCGTGATGCTCGACGCGTCGAGGGACTTGCCCGCTGCCGCGCGGGAGTCCTCGGGCACCCCGTTCAGGTACTTGCCGGTCAGCAGCCCCTGCGCCAGCGCGGTGAAGCCGATGACGCCGAAGCCGAGCTCGCCGGCGGCGTCGAGCAGCCCCTCGGTCTCGATCCAGCGGTTGAGCATCGAGTACGAGGGCTGGTGGATCAGGAGCGGGGTGCCGAGGTCGCGGAGGATCTCGACTGCCTGCCGGCTGCGCTCGGCGTCGTACGAAGAGATCCCGACGTACAGCGCCTTGCCCTGCTGGACCGCGGTGTGCAGGGCGCCCATCGTCTCCTCGAGCGGGGTCGAGGCGTCGAGACGGTGCGAGTAGAAGACGTCGACGTAGTCCAGGCCCGTGCGCTGCAGCGACTGGTCGAGCGAGGCGAGCACGTACTTGCGCGAGCCACCGCCCTGCCCGTACGGCCCCGGCCACATGTCCCAGCCTGCCTTCGTCGAGATGACCATCTCGTCGCGGTAGGGCCGGAAGTCCTCGCGCATCAGGCGGCCGAAGTTCACCTCGGCGGCACCGTACGGCGGGCCGTAGTTGTTCGCGAGGTCGTGGTGGGTGATCCCGAGGTCGAACGCCCGGCGGCTGATGGCACGCTGGTTCTCGAAGGGCATGTCGTCCCCGAAGTTGTGCCAGTACCCCAGGGAGAGCAGCGGCAGGTCGAGGCCCGAGCGGCCGGTCCGGCGGTACGTCATCGAGTCGTAGCGGTCGTCACTGGCGATGTAGGTCATGGGACGAGCCTGGCACTCGTTCGAGCCCTGGCCTCGCATGCTTCGCTTCCCGGACCCATGATGGGTGCACAAGACCACGAGGAGACGACGATGGCACGGACGACGAAGACCGAGACCACCTTCACCGACGAGGAGCGCGCGGCGATGCAGGAGCACGCCGCGGAGGTCAAGCGCGCCCGCGGCACGAGGGGCACCAAGGCCGAGAAGGCGGCGGCCGACGCCGCTGCGGTCGAGGCGAAGATCGCCGAGATGCCCCAGCCGGACCGGGGGCTGGCGGAGCGCATCCACCGCATCGCGCTCGAGGTCGCGCCCGAGCTCGCGCCGAAGCTCTGGTACGGCATGCCCGCCTACGCCCGGGACGGCAAGGCGGTGTTCTTCTTCCAGGACGCCGCCAAGTTCAAGGCCCGCTACGCGACGCTCGGGTTCCAGGACTCGGCCGCGCTCGACGACGGCACGTTCTGGCCGACGTCGTGGGCGATCAGCCCCGAGTTCTCCGAGGCCGACGAGGCACGGGTGGCCGACCTGATCCGTCGCGCGGTCGGCTGACGGTGCTCGGGCTGGGCGCCGCTCCCGTCTTCGCCCTGCTGTTCCTGGTGCTGTACGTCCTGGGGCGGCGACGGGACCCGCGGATGCTCCGCAACGGGGTGTTCCTGACGGCGGCCGTGCTGTTCGGGCTCGCGACGGTCGTGGCCGTGCTGACCAGGGTGGACCCCGGGTTCAGCCTGCTCGTCGCCGTGGTGCTGCTGCTCGTGCCGCTCGCCGTGGTGGTGCTGGGCGTCGCCCTGGTCGCGAACGGCCTGCAGATGCTCCGGGCCGAGGGGCGCAGCGTCGGCAACCTGCTGTCGCTCGCCGCCGGGGTGGCGGTGTTCGTGCTGCCGGCGGTCGCCATCGCCCTGCTCGTCTCGGGCAGCGGTGAGGGCTTCACGCTGTGGGACGGCACGAAGATCGCCGTCGCCGTCCTGATGGTGTTCGTCTGCGGGTACTTCGCGCTGTCGCTGGTCGCGTTCGCCCTGTACTCCGTGGTCTACGGGCGGACGCGGCACGGCATCGTCCCCGACACGATCGTGGTCCTCGGCTCCGGGCTCGTGCACGGCGAGGTCCCACCGCTGCTGCAGAGCCGGCTCGACCGGGCGCTCGGCGTCTACCGGGCCGAACGGGCCGCCGGACGCCGACCGCTCCTCGTGCCGTCCGGCGGACAGGGCGACGACGAACCCCGCCCCGAGGGCACCGCGATGGCCGAGTACCTGGTGGCGCACGGTGCCGACGCGGACGACGTCGTGGCGGAGACCGCGTCGCGGAACACCCGCGAGAACCTCCGGTTCTCGCGGGACGTGCAGACGGCCGCCGGCCGGGACGGCCAGATGGTCGTGGTCACGAACAACTACCACGTCCTGCGGGCCGCGACCCTGGCCCGTCGCCTCGACCTGCCGGCCCAGGTCGTCGGCGCGCGCACGGCGGCGTACTACGTCCCGAGTGCGTTCCTGCGGGAGTTCGCCGCGGTGATCGTCGAGCACCGCTGGCTCAACGTGGTCGCCTGCACGCCGTTCGTACTGTTCACCGGGTTCCTGCTCTGGGAGTCGTTCCAGCAGTAGGATCTCCACCATGGTCGAGATCCCGGCGCCGCGGCCGACCGACCTGCTGCCCATCGGCGAGATCGTGCGCCGCACGGGCGTCGCCGCCTCGGCCCTGCACTTCTACGAGCGCAAGGGGCTGATCCACCCGGAGCGCACCGACGGTGGCACGCGGATGTACCCGCGGCACGTCGAACGGCGGATCGCGATCATCCAGGTGGCCAAGCGCCTCGGCATCCCACTCAGCGAGGTCGCCGAGCAGTTCGAGGCCCTGCCCGCCGACCGGATGCCCTCGCTGCGCGACTGGAACCGGTTGAACGAGCGGTGGCGCGCACGACTGCGGGCCCGCCAGCTCGAGCTCGAGCGCCTGCAGCAGGAGATGACACAGTGCATCGGCTGCGGGTGCGTCTCGCTCGGAGCGTGTTCGGTCGTGAACCCCGGTGATGCCCTGGGCGACGAGGGGCACGGCGCGCGTCGCCTGCTGCCGATCCAGGACGAGGCGGCCGACGATGCCGACGCCGCTGCCGCTGCCGCTGCCGCTGCCGCTGCCGCTGCCGCTGCCGAGGACGCTGTCGCCTAGCCCGCGCGCAGTCCGTCGTCGATCCGCTGCAGCAGTTCCAGCGCCTCGACCGCACCCCGTTCGTCGCCACCGAGGGCCGTGCGGAGCTTGCCCGACCAGTGCCGGTAGAGCCGGTCGACGCTCTCCTGGGCCAGGGCGGTCGAGTGCAGCTGCACGGTCCGGGCGTCCGCCGGGTCCTGGCGCCGCTCGACCATGCCCTTCGCCACGAGCGACCGGAGCGCGACGCTGAGGTTGCTGCGCTGCAGGGCCGTCGCCTCGGCGGTGGCACTGGGCGAGGTGCCGGGGTTGCGGTTGATCCAGCGCATGACGAGCGCCTCGGTGCCGGTCAGCGGCACGATGTCGAGGGTCTCCGAGCCGTGCGGGTCGATGTCGCGCGCGATCCGGAGCAGGACGTCCGCGAACTCGGCGAGGACGTGGTCGGACACGGCGGAGTGCATGACCGTACTGTACCGATCTCGGGCGATGAGTTATGCTTTCATAACAATGACCACGGACACCGGAACCATCCGCGCGACGATCGCGACACCCACGACCAAGCAGCAGGGCATCACGACCGCGCTGCTCCTGGTGCTCGGCCTGCTCAGTGCCGTCGCCCCCTTCGCCACCGACCTGTACCTGCCGGCGTTCCCGCAGATGACCACCGAGCTCGGGGCGAGCGCCACCGCCGTCCAGCTCACCCTGACCGCGTTCCTGGTGGGCGTGACCGCGGGCCAGCTCGTGTTCGGTCCGCTGTCCGACCGGTTCGGCCGCGTGCCACCGCTCATCGCCGGTGCCGCGGTGTGCGTGCTCGCCAGCATCGCCGCGGTGCTCGCGCCGAACATCGGCGTGCTCATCGCGGCCCGCCTGCTGCAGGGCCTCGGCGGTGCGGCCGGCATGGTGATCAGCCGTGCGGTCATCTCCGACCTGGCGACCGGCAAGTCCGCCGCCCGCGCGTTCTCGCTCATGATGATCGTCGGCGGGGTCGCCCCGGTCGTCGCACCGCTGCTCGGCGGCCTGCTCACCGGTCCGATCGGCTGGCGCGGCCTGCTCTCGATCGTGCTCGGCCTGTCGATCGTCATGCTCATCGCGGTCCTCGCCGTGATCCGCGAGACCCACCTGAAGGAACACCGCGACGCCCTGCGCGAGGAACGCCGTGGCTCGGGCTCGGCCCTGCGTGCCCTGCGCTCCCGCACGTTCCTCGGCTACACCGCGGTGTTCGGCTTCGCGTTCGCCGTGATGATGGCCTACATCTCCGCGTCGCCGTTCCTGTACCAGGACATGATCGGCTTCGGCACGGTCGGCTACGGCCTGGCCTTCGGGCTGAACGCCCTGGCGCTGATGGGCGTCAGCATCCTGTCCGCCAAGCTCACCGCGACCCGTTCGGTCACGGGCGTGCTGTCGCTCGGCATCGTGCTGGTGCTCGCGTCGACCGTGGCGTTCGCGCTGCTCGTCGTCTCCGGGGCGCCGGTCATCTGGCTCGCCGTGCCGCTGTTCACCGCGGTCGGCTCGCTCGGCCTGGTGCTCGGCAACGCCACGGCACTCGCCCTCGGTGCCGTGCCCTCGGCCGCCGGCAGCGCCTCGGCCGTGCTCGGTGCCCTGCAGTTCGGGCTCGCGGCGCTCGTGTCCCCGCTCGTCAGCATCGGCGGCTCGGACACCGCGGCGCCGCTGGCGATCGTGATGCTCGCAGCCGCCGTGGTGGCCGTCGTGGCGCTGCTCGCGGCGCGGGGCCGGACCAGCCGGACCAGCACGCTCAGCTGACCCGGAAGGACACCGGCCGCTGGCCCGGAACGGCACCGCCTGCTGACGCGGAACGACACCCGCCGCTGACGTGGAACGACACTGTCGACGTCGCCCGACATCGACAGTGTCGTTCCGCGTCGACCAGACCGCCCCCGACCCGGCCCCAACCAGCCCGGCGTCAGCCCCGCCCCGGCCGCAGGAACGGCACCCGCGGCATGAGCCAGTCGACCCACACCACCCGCACCCCCGGCGCCACGGCGAGCGCCCACAGGATCGAGGCAGCGGCGTCGGTCGGGTAGTGGACCGCGTCGATCGACACCGCGAAGAACACGATCACGATGGCCACGACCCCGAGCGTCAGGGCGAGCCGGTGCCACCGGGTCTCGCGGAGCAGCCAGATCAGGGCGATGACGAACGCCGTGATGTAGACCGTGTGCCCGCTCGGGTACCCGGGGTCGGGCTGCACGGGGAACGGGTGCGGCAGCACGGCGACGTCGGGCCGGGCGCGGTGCACGATCTCCTTGACGATCGCGGACGGCACCCAGGTGATCGCGATGGTGCCGCCGAACGCCAGGGCCGGGCGCAGGTCGCGCGTGCGCCACCAGATCACGGCGACGACGACGACCGTGATCCCGATCGCCGGTGCCGGACTGATCACGTGGTAGACCGCCGTGCTGAACGCCCCGATGAACCCGGTGTGCAGCGCGTTGAGGTCCTTGGACAGCCCGAGGTCCACGGTGCCGAGGGTGAACCCGACGATGGTGATGACGACGACCGCGATGACGGCGATCGCCACCGAGACGAGCGGGTACGGCGAGCGCTCGAGGATCCCGTACGCGGCGGGCTCCCGTCGGCGGGGACGGAGGAGCGGCGCGTCGTCGGTCATCCCGCCATCGTCGCAGTCCGACCCCGGCATCCCAGGGCGAGTGAGCCTCACAAAACTCCGAAAGCGTTCAGCGCGGCGGTCGGGAGTAGACAGGACGCATGCCAACCGTTGCCGAGAACATCGTCGCCACCCTCCGCGCCAACGACATCCACCGGGTCTACGGCCTGCCCGGGGACTCCCTGAACGGCTTCACCGACGCCCTGCGCAAGGACGGCACGATGCGGTGGGAGCACGTCCGGCACGAGGAGGCGGCCGCGTTCGCCGCCTCTGCCGAGGCCGCCCTGACCGGTGACCTGACCGTCTGCGCCGGCAGCTGCGGGCCCGGCAACCTGCACCTGATCAACGGCCTGTACGACGCGAATCGTTCGCGGGTGCCGGTGCTGGCGATCGCCGCCCACATCCCCACGGCCGAGATCGGCTCCGGTTACTTCCAGGAGACGCACCCGCAGGAGCTGTTCCGCGAGTGCTCCGTCTACGTCGAGTACGTCGCCGACCCCGTCCAGATGCCCCGCCTGCTCGAGATCGCGATGCGCGAGGCGATCGAGAAGCGCGGCGTCGCCGTGCTCGTGATCCCGGGCGACGTGCTGCTCGCCGAGGCGAAGGACGACCGCACCACCCGCATCGAGCGGGCCACCCCGCGCATCGTGCCGAGCGAGGCCGAGCTGCAGCGCACCGCCGACCTGCTGAACGGTGCCGACCGGATCACCATCCTGGCCGGAGCCGGCGTCGCGGACGCCCACGACGAGGTCGTCGCCCTGGCCGAGCGGCTGCAGGCCCCGATCGTGCACGCGCTGCGTGGCAAGGAGTACATCGAGTACGACAACCCGTACGACGTCGGCATGACGGGGCTGCTCGGCTTCGCGTCCGGGTACCGCGCGATGGAGGACGCCGACGTCGTGCTCATGCTCGGCACCGACTTCCCGTACCAGCAGTTCTTCCCGGCCAAGGCGAAGCACGTGCAGGTCGACATCCGCGGTTCGCAGCTCGGCCGCCGGCACCCCGTCGACATCGGCCTGGTCGGCACCGTCAAGGACACCGCACTCGCACTCATCCCGCTGCTGACCGGCTCGCACCCGACGAAGCACCTCGAGGACTCCCTGAAGCACTACCGGAAGACCCGCGAGAAGCTCGACGACCTGGCGGTCCCCGCCGGGAAGAAGAAGCCGCTGCACCCGCAGTACGTCGCCCGGGTGCTCGACCGGCTCGCCGCCGAGGACGCCGTCTTCATCCCCGACGTCGGCTCCCCCGTCGTCTGGGCCTCGCGCTACCTCACCATGAACGGCAAGCGTCGGCTGATCGGCTCGTTCGTGCACGGCACGATGGCGAACGCCGTCCCGCAGGCGATCGGTGCGCAGACCGCGTTCCCGGACCGGCAGGTGATCGCCCTGGCCGGTGACGGCGGGCTGACGATGCTCCTCGGTGAGCTCATCACGATCGTGCAGAACAAGCTGCCGGTGAAGATCGTCGTGTTCGACAACTCGTCGCTCAACTTCGTCGAGCTCGAGATGAAGGCCGCCGGCTTCGTGAACTACGGCACCGAGCTGCAGAACCCGGACTTCGCCGCCGTCGCCGAGGCGATCGGCATCAAGGGCTTCCACGTCGACGTGTCCGACGACTTCGAGGACGCGATGGCCGCCGCGCTCGCGCACGACGGCCCCGCACTCGTGTCGGTCCGCGCGAACCGCCAGGAGCTCTCCATGCCCCCGGCGGTCACGCTCGAGCAGGCGAAGGGCTTCACGCTCTACGCCATCCGCACGGTGCTGTCGGGTCGCGGCGACGAGCTGCTGGACCTCGCGTCCACCAACGCGCGGCAGCTGCTGTAGACGCGAGCGGATGACGGCCTGGAGGCGCGGTGCCAGCTGGCACCGCGCCTCCAGGCCGCCTTTTCGTCACCACCCGAGCGTCTGGCCGTCCTCCAGGAACACGCCGGTGGGGCCCTCCGGGCCCGCGCTCGCGGCGGCCGCGATCGTCGCGGCGCTGACCTCGACGGGGCGACCGTGCGGGTTCGGCATGCCACCGAACTCGGTGGCCGTGTAGCCGGGCTCGATCGCGACGAAGTGCACCTCGGGCACGACGCGGGCGTACTGCACGGTCAGCATCGAGACGGCGGCCTTGGACGCGCCGTAGACGACCGCCGGCACGGTGAACGCCGGCTTCGACGGGTCGTGGGTGGCGGTGAAGGAGCCGAGCGCGCTCGACAGGTTCACCACGATCGGGTTCGCGGAGCGACGCAGGAGCGGCAGCGCGGCCTCGGTCGCGCGGATCGTGCCGACGGCGTTCGTGTCGAAGACGGCGAGCGCCTCGGGCCCGCTCTGTCCCCAGACCGCGATGCCGGCGTTGTTGACCAGCACGTCGAGTCCGCCGTTCGCGTCGACGTGGGCGAAGGCCGCGGCGACCGAGCCGTCGTCGCGGACGTCGAGCTGGACGGAGCGGGCGCCGATCTCGGCGGCGACCGCGGCGCCCTGGTCGGCGTCACGGGCCCCGATCCAGACGGTGTGGCCCGCCTCGACGAGCTGGCGGGCGGTTTCCTTGCCGAGGCCGCGGGTGGCCCCGGTGATGAGTGTCGTTGTCATGGGTCCAGCGTCACGCTCGGCGACGACCGCAGGGAGTCGCCCGGTTGTCGTAGGACCGGTAGGGCCAGGACCCGGTCGACCGTCGCGCGCAGACTGGGGACATGGCGGACACGGACTTCGGGCACACCCTGCGGCGGCTGCGCGACCACGTCTCCCCCGAGGCGGCGGGAGTGGTCGTCGGGCCCCGTCGGCGTGCTTCCGGTCTGCGCCGAGAGGAACTGGCCGGGCTGGCGGGGATCTCCGCCGACTACCTGACCCGGCTCGAGCAGGGGCGGGCGACCTCGCCGTCCGCCCAGGTCGTCGAGGCGCTCGCGAGGGCGCTTCGTGTCGCTGATGCCGACCGCGAGCTGCTCTACCGGCTCGCCGGGCACGCGGTCCCCGGCGCCGACGTGGTGCCGTCGAGGATCCCGCCGAGCGTGCAGCGACTGCTCGACCGCCTGGCGGACACCCCGGTCGCGGTGCTCGACGCCGCGGGGAACCTGCTCGTCGCCAATGCCCCGTACGACGCACTGATGGGGCCGATCGGGGCCCTGCGCGGGAACGACCGGAACACCGCGTGGCGGCACTTGGTCGGATCCGGCAGCCGCGCCGTGCACACGCACGAGGAGCAGGCGGCGTTCGAGGCGAACCTGGTGGCTGGACTCCGGATGACCGCGGCGCGCTACCCGCTCGATCGCCAGCTGCAGCAGCTCGTGCGGGAACTGCGGTCGGCGAGCCCGCGGTTCGTCGAGCTGTGGGACTCCGGCGCGACCGCGCTCGGCGAGACCGCCCGCCGGAAGGTGATCGACCACCCGGACGTCGGGCTGATCACGCTCGACTGCGACACCCTGGTCGTCGGGCCGGAGGACCTGCGGATCCTGGCGTACACGGCCGAGCCCGGATCGGTGGACGCGGAGCGTCTGACCCTGGCGATCGTGGTGGGGACGCAGTCGTTGGTGGAGTGAGGCGGGGTTCGATTTCTGTGTGCCCCGACTCCGACGCGGCCGGACTAGTGAGCGGGCCGCGAACGTTTCCGTGGTGGGAGCGCAAGGGAACCACGACTGTGGAGGACGAGCAGGACCAGCCCGAGGGCCACCGGGAGTGCCACCAACTCGACGGACCCGCTCCCGACGTCGATCGCGCGGACTTCGTTCACTGCGAGCGCCCCGACGTACGGGACGAGACTCAGGACGATCGTGAACGCTGTCCGCCACCACCGCATGATCGCGAGGACGACGGCGCTGATCTCGAGCACTGCCGTCCCGTACCAGGCGTAGAGGTTCCCGTCCCACAGGGACCGGCTGTACTGCCACTGTCCGGGATCGCTGACGCTGCAGTAGCTGAGGGCGCCGAGCAGGAACCACCCGACGGCTGCTGCCGCGGTGTGCTGGGAGCGGTGCGGGCGCCCGAGGACCGCGACGACCGCACACGCGCTGAGCAGGAGCAAAGTCGCCCGGTCGACACTCCAGACGCCCGGGTACCGGTTCAGGAGGTACGGCGACACGGTCCCGAGCAGCACGGACACCAGGAGGACGACGCGCCCGACGTTCCACCGGCCGGAGAGCGCAGCGACGAGGGCGATCACCCAGAGCGCCGCGAACACGAAGCCCGTGTCGCGGAAGGGTCCGACCTGCACCATCGATCCCGGAGCCGGGTTGCCGGTGATCCACGGCGCCCAACTCGAGAACAGGAACTCGGCGAGAGCAAGCCCGGTGCCGAGGGTCAAGGCCACCGTGCTCGCGGGGTTCCGCACATCGGCCACCACGAGCCCGTCGAGCCGCAGGCCCACGCCGTGCTCAGCGATGGCCCGACGTTCCTGGCGGGTCGGACGCTCTCGGCCTTCGCCCTCGGCGACGTCGAGGAGTGTCCCGACGAGCGCGTCGGCGTTCGCGGACCGCCACGCAGCCGGGTACCAGGCGAGCAGTCGCCGGTACCGAGCTTCGAGTTCGGCACTCATGCTCCGGCAACCTTGCCGGAGATGCTCGACGTGCGCGGCAGACGGTCACGCACCGCGCGCAGCCTGACCTCGAGTCGCTCGGTCTCCAGCGCGAGCCGCTGTTCGCCCTGGGTGGTGAGGGCGAAGTAGCGCCGGAGACGCCCCCCAACGACTTCGTCTCCGGCGCCGGTCACCAGTCCGTCCTGTTCGAGACGTTCCAGTGTCTTGTACAGCGTCGTCACCGGCAGGCTGACGTCGCCCTCCGTGAGCTCGGTGACGGCCTGGATGATGCCGTACCCGTGGAGCCGTACCCGGGCGAGGGTGGTCATGACCCAGAACGCCGGCTCTCGCAACTCTGCTGTTCGCATGGTGAGACCATATGCCCGAAATGGGAATATTTCCACCTCTCCAGATGAGCGCTGCGACGACTGCGGCGCGATGCCGCTCCCCCACTTCGCGGGTGATGCCCGCCCTCGGGCTCAAAGACGCCTCACAGGTTGGCTACGATCCGAGGGCGCCGGCTTCCGGCGATCGCACTCGTCCGGCCGTTGTCGGACGGCACACCCGAGGGGACAACCCGTGCCACACAGCACCGCAACACTCCGACGCGCATGCGCGATCGGCGCGACGATCGCCGTCATCGGCCTGAGCACCGGCTTCGGGGCGCTGTCTGCTTCGGCAGCAGAACTGCCGGACGCAGCACCGGCGAGCGCGTCGGCAAGTTCGACCGCGGTCCCCACCGAGGACACCGCGCCCGGAACCGGCACGGACACCGGCACCGGCACCGATGAGGAGACCGCAGCAGCGTCGCCCGACGCGACGACTCCTGTCGTCCCGGTTCCGGATGCCGCCGAGGACACGGAGGTGCCCGCGGACGAGACCACCGCGCCCAGCAGCGCTCCGGCCGCCCCGGCGACGTCTGCTCCCGCCGTCGCCGACCCCACCGCGACCATCGCCGGGGATGCGACCGTGGGCAGCACCCTCACCGCGACGGGGACGGGCTTCACCGGCACGCTCTCCTACGTGTGGACGGGTGATGGCACCACGCTCCCCGTCACGACCGAGTCCTACCTCGTCCTCCCTTCAGACGCCGGCAAGGTCATCGCCGTCACGATCACGGGCGATGACGACCAGACAGCAACGGCGTCGACCGCTGCGGTGACACAGGCCGCCTCGTTCCCCGAGGCGACCACCGAAGACGAGCCGGTCATGCTGTCCACGACGGCCGGGGAACGGTTCACCCACACGTTCGCCGCGGACGGGTTCCCGAAGCCGACGTACTCGGTGGAGTACTTCTCGCTCGACGACCCGTACGCCGACGAAACCGATCAAGACGAATCCGGTTACCTCCCCTACGGTCTGTCGCTCGACCACTCCACCGGGGTACTGTCCGGCACCTCTGACTACTCGGGCACGTACGCCTTCCGCATCGTCGCGACCAGCGGCACGACGACCGCATCGCAGTACGTGAACCTCACGACGGACGCCTCGACACCGCTCGGCGTGCGGGTGACGGCCGAGGACAAGGACACGTTCCTCACCGCTCATTCCACGAGCTGGGTCATCGAGCGCGACGGCACCGTCTGGACCTTCCAGAACGAGACCACGCCCGAGCCCGACGGCGGTTACAGCACCTTGGGCGTGGGCTTCGAGGGTGGGCAGCCGACCATCGACCAGGGCGGCACGCTCCTGGTCGGCGGGAGCCTCGTCGACCGTTTCGGCAACGAGGTCGACGGCGCCGACGGCTACCCGGCACCGTTCACGGTGACGTCCGACCACACCTCCGACGTCATCGTCCCGAACACCGACCCGTGGGCAGGTGCCGAAGTGACGTTCCCGCACGCGTCGACCCACGCCCTGACCGTGGCGTCGAGCAGCTTCGCGACGGCGTTCACGGTGGACGTCCGTCCGACCGCTTCGACGGTGGCGACCCCTGTCGCTCCGACGAGCGCGGTCTCCGCCGCCGTCCCGACCGGCCAGCTGGCATACACCGGGAGCGACGCGATGCACCTGCTGCCGTGGGCTGCGGGACTCGCGCTGACCGGCGTCGGCGTGATCGCGCTGCAGGCCCGTCGTCGGAAGCGATCCTGACCCACCACCGATGAACGACCGAGGGGCCCAGCGCGTGCTGGGCCCCTCGGCCGTTCACTGCGAGCCCGCCTGAACCCTTCGGAGAAGGCCCACAGGTCGGGTCCTTCGCCCTTGTCCGGCTCGGACGCCGTCCATAGGCTCCCGCTGTCAGACGATCGTCTGGCTCCAGAACGGGACGAGGACGGGCATGAACGACGACACGCAGGTCAGCATGAACCGGGTGCACTGGGACGGTGGCGTGCCGCGCAGTGCGGTGGACGCGCTGCTGCACGACGGCGGGCTGGCGGTGGTCCCGACCAAGGTCGGCTACATCCTGATGACCTCGGACCGCGCGGGTCTGGAGCGCAAGTTCGACGCGAAGGAACGCAACCGCAACAAGCCGGGCGTCGTGCTCGTGAGCTCGCTCGAGATGCTCCGGAGCATCGCGCAGCTCACCCCCGAGATCGACGCCCTGTACCAGCGGTGCTGGGACGAGGACGTCCTGCTCGGGTGCATCCTGCCCTGGAGTGACGAGGGCCGAGCGGCGTTGCCGGCGGACGGCTCCGACGAACTCATGATGGACACCCGTGGCACGTCCTGCTTCGTCATCAAGTTCGGCGTCCCCGGTGAGCTCGCCGCCCGCGAACTCTGGACCGAGCACGGCAAGTTCGCCTTCGCGAGCTCAGCCAACCCGTCGGGCACCGGCAACCGTGGCGTAGTGGACGGCATCGGCGAGCGCATCGCCGAGCGCGCCGACGTGATCGTCGAGGCGGACGACTACGTCGCGTCCATCCAGCCGGAGCAGAGTGCCGAGACCCGCTACGAGCAGGGCGTCATGGTGTCGATGGTCGACAGCACGGGGACCCTGATCCCGCTGCAGGACGGACGCCGATCGGTCGTCCCCGCACCGACGCTGATCCGCAAGGGGCTCGACGTCGACCGGATCATGGGGCTGCTCGCGGACACGTTCACGAGCTGGGACTACCGGCAGGGTGAGTACTACTGAGCCCGCACGAGAGGACTTCCGTGGGCCGGAGCCGCCTGTCGCGTGAGGACGCCTCGAGCCGCATCACCGCGTTCGTGTACGGCAACATCGTGATCCTCGGCACGATCGCACCCATGCTCCCGGACACCGCCGAGAGCGGTCGGGGGCTCTGGTACGTCCTCGCCACCGCGTTCTCGACCTTCCTCGCACACACCTTCGCCGAATCGGTCGGACGACGTGCGCGGAGCGACCACCGCCTCACCGGGGAGACCGTCCGCGCCGAGCTGCGAGATTCGCTGCCCATCCTCACCTCCGGTCTCCTGCCGGCTGCCGTCCTCGCCTACGCCTGGCTGACCGGCACGTCCGGGCTCGCGGCCGAGATCATCGCGATCGCGTACCTCGTGCTCCGGCTCGCGCTCCTCGGGCCCGTCGTGGCCAGGCTCCGCGGGGAGAACCCGTCCCCGCGGACGTTCGTGGCCGGCCTCGTCCTCGCGCTCGTCGGTGTCGGCATCGCCCTGGTCAAAGCAGGTCCGGGCTTCTGAGGCGAGCGTGCGCGAGGCGCGCGAGCGCGGGAACCTCGACACCTCGCGTCGTCACGTGGGCTGACCGTCCGCGACGGCCGCGACGGCTTCGATCTCGACCAGCTGGTCGTCGTAGCCGAACACCGTGACCCCGAGCAGGGTGCTCGGCACGTCGTGCGCGCCGAAGGCATCGCGCACCACCTGCCATGCGGCGACGAGGTCGGCCTGCCGTGAGGACGCCACGAGCACCCGGGTGCTCACGACGTCCTCGATGGACGCACCTGCGGCACGCAGCGCCTCCTGCATCGTCTCGATGCACCGGGCAGCCTGGCCCGCGTAGTCGCCGACCGCGACGGTGGACCCGTCCGCGGCGAGCGGGCAGGCCCCGGCGAGGAACACGAGCCGCGTCCCGGCCGGCACGGTGGACGCGTACGCGTACTGCGCCGCATCGCTCAGGACGTCGGACCGGATGAGACGGACAGCGCTGGCCATACCGGTCATCCTGCCAGCAGCGACGTTCGACCCTCGGCGGCGTCAGGCGCAGTACTCGTACGGCAACATCGCGACCGACCCCACCCAGATCGCCCCCACGGTGGTGCCGTCCGTCCCCAGCTGGAACGTCATGTAGCGCCCGTCGGCCTGCACGCTCCACATCGAGTACGGCCCCTGGTCCTCACCGTAGGTGCCGGTGTACTGCAGGTCCGGGTACGCGGAGCGCACCTCGGTCAGGGGCGCTCCGATGCCGATCCCGGCGTCGGTCTCGGGCGAGTTCGTCGTCACCGGGTCCGACCCCACCCCACCGATGGTCACCCCGGCGACCTTCCCGTCGCGGGGGATGACGATGAGCCCGGGGGCGTCGGATCGCTCCCAGAACGTCGTCTCCGGGCTGGCCGGGCACGCATCCGTACTCCGGGTGTAGGCGGCTGCCAGGTCGTCGATCTCGCCCTGCATCGGACCACCGAGGGCGATCGGTCCGACCTCCTCGGTCGAGATGGTCCACGTCGCGGGGTCCGACAGGCTGAAGGCCGTGTCCGTCTCGGTCGGGGTCGCAGTTGGGGTCGCAGTGTCGGGGTCAGCCGGCGCCTCCGGGGTCGCAGTCGCAGTCACGGTCCGGGTCGGCGTCGCAGCCGGTGAGCCGGAACAGGCGGTCAGCGCCATCGCTGCGATGAGCCCGAGGGCCACCCCGGCGGTCCGGGCGGTGCCGTTCACGCGGCCCCCGCCGCACTGCGCCGCTGCCGATCCGGTGGGAGCTGGGGGCCGGGTTGCTGCACGGTCCTCCAGCTGCCGATCCGCGGGTCGAGCCGGACGGCGTCACCGCACTCGTCGCAGTGCGCCGCTCCCGCCTCGCCGAGCAGGATCTTCGCGCCGTCGTGGACGAACGGGTTCGGGTTGCCGGGCATCGTCTGTTTCCCTCCGTCGGCGGATGTCGAAGGGTCCCCGCCCGCAGGCGGGGACCCGACCGGCGCGGCCTCCGGAGAGCCGCAGCGCCGGCCGATGACCCCCGCGCCGTTGCGATGGCCGATCCACCGTACGTCGAGCCTCCACGAGGAACGGAACCCCTCGTCCCCCATCGCAACCAGAGCGTTACACAGCTTCCGGCGCAGCGATCAGGCGGCGTCCTCGACGTCGAACACGACGACCCGCGCGCTCGCCGCACCGATGAACTCGGCCACCGGCCGGTGCTCCGGGTGCGGCAGGTACCCGGCGAGCGCTGCACGATCGCGGAACCGGACGACGAGCATCCAGTGGAACCCGCCCTCCAGTCCCTCGGTGCTCACGCTCGTGCCGGCCTGCACCGACTCGACCCCCTCGACCCGCGGCAGGTGCTCACGCGACAGGGCCGAGGCCTCGGACGACCGGTCCTCCCCGTCCCACTCGACCAGCACGGTGTGCGTCACTCCGGACACGTGGTCCCCTTCCTCGAACGCAAGAACGCAAAACCCAGAACCTCAGAACCCCAACAAGGTAGATCAGAACGCCGGCGTCCCGCCCGCGATCGTGATCGTCGACCCGGACTGGTAGCTCGACTCCGGGCTGACCAGGTGCACGTAGGCGGCACCGAGCTCGGCGGGCTGACCGGGACGGCCGAACGGCGAGCTCTCACCGAAGTGCGACACCGTCTCGGCGTCGTCGGAACCCGGCTGCAGCGGCGTCCACACCGGCCCCGGCGCGACGGAGTTCACACGGATGCCCTTCGGCGCGAGCTGCTGCGCGACGGCCTCGGTGAAGAGCTTGATCGCGCCCTTCGACACGGCGTAGTCGATCTTGTCCGGCGAGGGCGTGGACGCCTGGATCGAGCCGGTCGTCACGATGGTCGACCCGGGCTCGAGGTGCGGCACGGCGGCCTTGGTCAGCCAGAACAGCGAGTAGATGTTGGTCTTGAAGGTGGAGTCGAACATCGAGGTGTCGAGCGTGAGGATGTCCTCGTTGCTCTCCATGCGCCCCGCGACCATGACCAGGGTGTCGAGACCGCCGAACTCGTCGACGCCCTTCTGCACCAGGTCCGTGCAGTACTGCTCGTCTGAGATGTCGCCGGGGAACAGCACGGCCCGACGACCCTCGGACTCGAGCAGGTCGCGGACCTGTTCCGCGTCCTCCTGCTCGTCCGGCAGGTACGAGAGCACCAGGTCCGCACCTTCGCGCGACAGGGCGATGGCGGCGGCACGGCCGATGCCGGAATCGGCACCGGTGACGATGCCGCGGTACCCCTTCAGCCGTCCGAGCCCGACGTAGCTCTCCTCGCCGTGGTCGGGCTTCGGGTCCATCTTCCACGCGGCGCCCGGCAGCGACTGCTCCTGCTTCGGGTACGGCGGTGCCGGGTAGAGGGTGTTCGGATCGCGCTTCTCGTACTGGCTCATGGCCCCACTGTCGTCGCGGCGCCCGCACGGGCGCTCAGCTGGTGGGTGACGGACGCCGAACAGGCGAGCAACGCCCTGGAGACGGGTGGGACGGACTGGAGGCGCGGTGCCAGCTGACACCGCGCCTCCAGTCCGTCAGGTGGTTCAGACGCCGGCCGTGGTCCGGATCCAGGACGAGGCCTGCGACAGCAGGGCGTAGTTCGAGCCGGCCTTGGTGTTCGCGCCCGGGTCGGCGCTGTCGCCGGTGGAGCAGACGGCGACGACCTTGCCGTTGACGAGCAGCGGGCCGCCCGAGTCGCCGTGGTTCGATGCGCCGGTCACGCCGGTGAGGTGCTGGGCACGACCGCTGAAGGCGTCGGTGCTCGCGCCGGTGAGCGAGACCGTGGCCTGGTACAGGCCGTCGGACTGGGTCGCGTTCGCACGCAGGCCGTAGCCCTGGATGGTGCCGGTGCCGCTCGACTTGGCCGTCGCGGTGAGGTCGAGGGGTGCGTAGGTGGACAGCGAGTAGGCGGTCCGCAGGTGCACGAGCGCGATGTCACCCGCCGGCGAGGCACTGACGCGGTCGACGGCGACGGCCGTACCGCGGTTGACGGTGGAGTTGGAGTGGTAGACGTTCATCGCACCGATGCCGTCGATGCAGTGCCGGGCGGTGAGGATCCACGAGGCGTTGAGCTGCTCGCCGGTGCAGTTGCTGACGTAGCCGGAGGGAATGGAGCCGCCGGAGGCTTCGAGCTGCACCGCCCACGAGGTGGTGGGGGCCTTCTCGCCGCCGACGACCTTCGTGCTGACGGGCAGCGCGGACGCGGGCGAAGCGGCCAACACGCCGGCGGTGATGACGGCGACCGCGGCGAACGCGGCTGCGATGGACTTCTTCATGACGACTCCTCTGTCGGTGAAGCACCTGCCAGTTGCTCTGTGCAACTGATGCGTCATCCTGACCCCCTGTCCAGGGGTCGCACCAGTCCGCACTTCGACGGACGCGGCTGCTTGCGGACTCGAACGCCGTGATCCGGTACGCGAACTGGCTGAGCCGTGCGCCATCGGTCTGGTCGTAGCGTCGAAGCATGACGACCAGTGACGCGATCAACCTGCCGGATCGGTTGACTCCGGCCCTGGACCCTGACCTCGAGGTGCTCGACGCCATGGACAGAGTCATCGCGGCGTGCGTGGAGGGGACCTCCGCGACGGAGGCGGGGGTCGTGCTCGCGGACCGGTCCGGTGCCTTGCAGGTCATCGCCTCGACGAGCGAGCGCAGCAGTGAGGCCGAGGAAGCGCAGCTCGGGACGAACGAGGGCTCGTGTCTCGACTGCTACCGGACCGGCGAGACGATCGACGTGCCCGACGTGTCGACGCACGAGTCGGAGTGGCCGACGTTCGCGGCGACGATGCGCGAACGCGGGCTGCAGGGCACGTTCGCCGAGCCGATCCGTCTGCGGGACCGGACCATCGGCTCGCTGTGCGTCTTCGCCGACCACACCCGCGGGCACAGCGACCAGGACGTCGTGCTGCTCCAGCTGCTCGCCGACGCGGCTTCGGCTGCCCTGGTCCGACAGCGCGACCGCGGGGTGTCGACCACGATCGAGGAACAGGTCGAGGACGCGCTCGAGGCCCGGGAGCTCCTCGAACAGGCCAAGGGTGCACTCGCGTACCGACGGGGCATCCGGATGGACGAGGCGTTCCAGATCCTGCGACGTGCTGCTGCCGGTGCGGGCCGCGGGATCCGGGCCATGGCGGAGGACGTCGTGCACCGGGGCGCCGACCTCGGCAGCACCGGCTAGGCCCGTCGGGTCCGCGGCCCGTCCGGCTCCGTCCGCAGCACCAGGCCGTGGTGGTCGGTGGTGAGCGTCACCGCGACCACCTCGCCGAACGCGTCGCCGTCGAGCTGCACACGCTCCGGGGTGTCGACGGTCAGCCGCAGCGTCCGTGCCCGGGTGTACCGGAGCGCACGCGAGGTCGGCAGCACCCGCGCCAGGAGTCGCCCGAACCGGGTGCGCGCGAAGAAGCGGTTGAGCGTCAGGGCGTACCCGACCTTGGTCCAGCCGAACCACCCGGCCGGCCGGAACGCCACGGCGTCGAGGACGCCGTCGTCCGGTCGCGCCGCGGGGAGCAGCAGGATGCCCGCGGTCAGGGTGCCGCAGTTCCCGACGATGATCGTGTGTGCGCTCATGCTGCGGAGTGGGCCGTCGTCGATCCCGTAGCGCACGGGGATCTGCCGGTTGCCGATCACGGACCGGGCGATGGGATCCGAGTAGGCCACCCATCCGAACCGCTTCTTCACCCACGCGTTCGTGTCCGCGGCCATGCTCGCATCGAGCCCGATGCCGGTCATCACCAGGAACGCGTGCGACGTCGTGGTGCCCGCCGGGTCGGTCAGGTCGGCCAGCCCGACGTCGATCGGGCGGTCCGTCCCGCTGAAGCCCGCTCGGACGGACTGCACCAGGTCGCCGAGGGGCAGACCGAGGTTCCGCGCGAACAGGTTGCCGGTGCCGCTGGGGAGGAGCGCCACCGGGATCCCGGTGCCGCGGAGTTCCGCGGCGACGACCCGGAGCGTGCCGTCACCACCGGCGACGAGGACGACGCTCGGGTGGGCGTCGCGCGCGGCCCGGGCAGCCGCCCGTCCGTCGTCGTCAGCGCTCGTCTCGAACCAGAGCGACTCGTCCCATCCGTGTGCGCGCTCCTCGGCGCCGAGCACCGCTCGGAGGCGGGCTGGGTCGATCTTGGTCGGGTTCACGACCACCGCTGCTCGGAGCTGCTGCGGTTCGTTCGGGAGGTTCGGCACGGGGCTGGTGGTCAGTGGATCCGGAGCTCGGACACCATCGGGCAGACGAAGGGGTCGCGGGCGCCGAGGCCGACGCGATTGAGGTACCGGACGACGATCCCGTAGGAACGCAGCAACGTGGTCTCGGTGTAGGGCACGTCGAGGGTGTCGCAGTGGTCACGGACGAGCAGGCGAGCCTGCTTCAGCGCCGGACGCGGCATCGACGGGAACAGGTGGTGCTCGACCTGGTAGTTCAGCCCGCCCATCAGGAACGACACCCACCAGCCGCCACGGATGTTGCGCGAGGTGCGCACCTGGCGGGAGAAGAAGTCGACCTTCGCGTCGTGTGCGATGGTCGGCATGCCCTTGTGGTTCGGGGCGAACGAGGCACCCATCATCACGCCGAACACGGCCAGCTGCACCCCGAGGAACGCACACGCCATCCCGAACGGCAGGAACCAGAACACCACCGTCAGGTAGATCGCAAAACGGGCAACGAGCAGGACGCCCTCGAGGACCCGCCCCCGGACGTCACTGCGCCCACCCGTCCCGCGGAGCACCGACATGACGGCAGCCCGGTGCAGGTTGATGCCCTCGAGCGTGAGCAACGGGAAGAACAACCAGCCCTGGTACTGCACGAACACCCGGAGCGGCCCGTTCTTGACGGCGGCGGCGTCCTCGGGCAGGAACCGGATCACGTCCGGGGCGATGTCCGGGTCCTTGCCGACGGTGTTCGGGTTGCCGTGGTGACGCGTGTGCTTGTTCATCCACCACGAGTAGCTGAGGCCCACCAGGAACGTCCCGACCCAGCGGCCAGCACGGTCGTTCCACTTCTGGGACGCGAACACCTGACGGTGCGCGGCCTCGTGCGACAGGAACGCGAACTGCGTGAACAGCACACCCAGCGCACCGGCCACGATCAGCTGGAACCACGAGTCACCCAGGAACGCGAACGCGACCCAGCAGGCGGCCGTCGCCACGACGAGCGCGGAGAACAGCGCCCAGTAGAACCCCCGACGGCGCTCGAGCAGCCCGGCTTCCTTCACCTGCGCCAGCAGCGCGGAGTACGACGAGGTGCCGCCGGTGCGCGGCCCGGCCGGGGAGCCGGTCTTCCGGTAGCCGCCGGTGAGGGGTTTCGAGCTGGTCTCCCGCTGCGGGCTGGTACCGGCGTGCTGCGTGGTCATGGATTCCCTGGTCGTCATCGGAATGGAGGATCGTTCCGGCGGCCGGGGTCTGGGGCTGCTGGTCCAACGCTAGAGCCGCCGCGCTCCTCGGTGCAAGCCACAGGTCCGCGTGTCCGCTGCTCGGCTACGGTTGTCCCGCCTGCTCGACGGAAGGACCGTTCCCCACATGACCGAGGTACGCGAAGCACGACTGGTCGAGACGTTCGTGACCCTCACCGACAGCCTGGTGGCGGACTACGACGTGGTCGACGTCCTGCAGACGCTGGTCGACCGGGCGGTCGAGTTGTTCGACGCCGCCGCGGGCGCGATCCACCTGCTCGACCAGCAGGACGAGCTGCGCGTCGTCGCGTCGACGAGCGAGCGCAGCAGCTTCATCGGTCTGCTCCAGCTCAACGCCGGCGAGGGGCCCTGCATCACCGCCGTGACCACCGGCCGGCTGGTGACCTCGGAGAACGCCGACGACCTGCGGCAGCACTGGCCGCGGTTCGCCGAGGCCTCCAGGGCGCGCGGGTACGCGGGCGTCCACGCCATCCCGCTCCGGCTGCGGGACACCACCGTCGGGTCGCTGAACCTGTTCCGCGAGACCGAGGGGGCGCTGAACGGAGCCGATGCCCGAGCCGCGCAGGCCCTCGCCGACGTCGCGACCATCAGCCTGTTGCAGCAACGGACCCTCGAGCACGCGACCCTCACCGCGGAGCAGCTCCAGCGTGCGCTCGACAGCCGGGTCGCCATCGAACAGGCCAAGGGGTACCTCGCCCGTGCGGCCGGGGTCGACGTCGAGCAGGCCTTCGGCATGATCCGTCGCTACGCCCGCGCCCACCAGCGCTCGCTGAGCCAGGTCGCCGCCGCCGTGGCGCGCGACGACGTCCCGCTCGCCGACCTGATCGGGGCCGGAGCGTCCTGAGGGTTCGCTCGGGACGCTCCGGACCGCGCACGGCTACTTCGTCGTCGTGAAGGTGCCCCGGGCCCGCTGGTCCGAGCCGTAGCCACGGGCGTGCACCACGTGCGTGCCCGGCGCCAGCGCCGCCACGGCCTTCGTGATCTTCAGGCGGACCTTGCCGTCGGCGTTGGCCGTCGTGCGGGTGGCCCGACCGCCATCGATGCTGACGGTGACCGACTCGCCGGCACGGAACCCCGTCGCCGAGATCGCGACCTTGGCACCCTTCCGGCTGTTCGTCGGCGTCACGGCGATGGCCGTGCTGGTCGCCTGCGCCTCGGCACACGCGTCGCCCGGGGTCCCGACCGCCGGAGCGGACGCGGTCGGCCGTCCGTTCACGCTGCGTACGCCGTCGTCCTCGCGGATGCGCATCGTGCCGACCGAGTCACCGATCACCGAACCGCCCTGGGTGTTGCTGAGGGTCATCGCGTAGTCCGACGTCCGCGAGAACGACGGGGTGCGGTCACCGTTCACCGAGACCGCAACCGTGCGGCAGACCTCGCCGGGCTGGAACGTGACGGGCTGCACCGCCGGGCGGATGCGCCCGTCGTACGCCTGGTCGAGGTCGAAGGACACCGTCGTGGCCTGCTCGGCCGGTCGGGAGAGCACGACCGCTGCCCGGACCACCGTGCGCGTGCGGCCCTCGTCGACGAACCGGTCCGCGATGCGTGCGGCGGGACGCTTCGTGACCACCGGGGTGCCGAGGGTCGCGGCGGGCACGAGCGACAGGTCGCTCAGCAGGACCCCGCTGTTCTTCTGCGGGACGTCGATGGTCACCTCGCGCACCGACGTCAGGTCGATGCCAGTGAACGTGTCGAGGGGGATGCGCGCCTGCTGCAGGATCGTCTTGCGCGGGGCCATCCGGGTACCGGGGAGCAGCTGTCCGGCACGGCTGGTGTCGGACAGGCGTCGGGTCGCCACGGCACCGGTCGCGTCGCCGAGGGTGATCGAGACGTTCGCGTTCGTCGTCGCGGTGTCGTCCGGGGTGAGGCGGAGCGACAGCGCCTGGAACCCCGTGAAGTCACCGGCCGCCGGAGCCACCGGGACGTGCACCTGTCCGCCGGTCGCCGCCTTGGTGGGTGAGACGTGCAGGGCGGGGGTGGCCGGCACCGACGACGCCAGGTACGCCGGTGTGTAGTCCGGGGCGTTGGACGAGATCGAGACGCACGCCGGCAGGATCTGCTTCGCGGGCAGGTTGTCGGTGCTCGCGCAGGTCTTCGCCGTCAGGGCCCCGGTCGTGGTGATCGCCGGGTT
The DNA here is from genome assembly GCF_003234305.1 of Curtobacterium sp. MCLR17_055. Classification (NCBI taxonomy): domain Bacteria; kingdom Bacillati; phylum Actinomycetota; class Actinomycetes; order Micrococcales; family Microbacteriaceae; genus Curtobacterium; species Curtobacterium sp. MCLR17_055. The sequence continues at coordinate 96,683 of NZ_QKSX01000009.1, read as the reverse complement.
CGCGGTGTCGAACAGGGCGAGGTCACGCCGGCTCGCGCCGGGCTGGGAGGCGCTCACCCGGATGTCGGCCGTGCCCAGGGCGGCGGGCTGGCGGTTGGTGCCGTCGAACATCGGCAGGAACTGCTGCTCACCGTCGAGCGTCAGGCGGAAGAAGCCACTGATCAGGCTCGTGCCGACGGCGTACTGCTGGTCGGACGACAGCCGCGTGGTGTGCTTCGCCTTCGCCCCGCAGACCGCGTCGGACTCGTCGTACCAGTCGTCCGACGACGCCTTCGCGTATTTGCCGGGCGTCCACGTCGTGTTGAAGAAGTTGTGGTTCGCACCCATCACCAGCACCGAGGAGCGCAGCACGTCGTCCCCGAAGGCGGTGCGGGAGTCGTCGTAGAAGTGCTGTCCCTGCAGGTCGGACACGTCGCCGTCGCAGTACGGCAGGACGACCGCCGTGTTCGTGTCCGGCAGGGTCATGCGCCCGAAGTCGGTCGGCGCCAGGGGCAGGACGGCACGGATGCCGAAGGGGTTCGTGCGCTGCGTGTTGAGCAGGGCCGCGCGGACCACGCCGTCACCGCCGCGCGAGTGGCCCATGAGGCCGACGTCCTGCAGGTCGAGCTTGCCGGTGAGCAGCGGCGAGAGCCGGGGCTCCTGTCCGGCGTCCGCGCGCTGCAGCAGGCTGAGGTGGTCGAGGACGAGCTGCCCGCGGGCCACCGCTCCGCCGTCGTCCGAGTAGCTGCCGTCGAGGGCGTTGATCGCGTTCGCGGAGATCGACACGACGACGTTGCCGTGGCTCGCCAGCGCGGTCGCTGCTGCGTTGTAGCCGAGGTAGCTCGGGATGTCGGTCTGTCCCTTCCCACACGGCCACGCCTTCGGGTTGTACGTGCCGCCGTAGCAGGCCTCGTGGCGGCCGTGCAGGAACACCACGACCGGACGCTTGCCCGGGGCGTCCTTCGGCACGAAGACCGCGGCACGCATCTCGCCCTTGCGCCCGAAGCCCTTGATCGTCTCGGCTTCGTTGCCCAGGTCGTAGTCGGCCCGGGTGACCGCGTACTGGCCCGCGGCCGCCGGGTCGTCGGTCAGGGGCGCAGGGGCTTCGCTCGGCGCGACCGTCTGCGGCGCGGTGGCGGCCTGCCGGTTGCCCTGCAGGTCGGTCTCGCCCGTCCAGCCGAGCTCGACGCTGCGGGCATCGGCGACCGCGGGGTCGGTCGTGGTGACCGTCAGCTGCCGCTGGTCGAGGCTCGTCTGCGCGACGCCGATGTCGGTGCCGTCCACGAGCAGGACGGGGGCCGCCGCACGGAGCGGCAGGGGGTCGGCGAGGGTCAGGACGACGGTGTACCCGCCGTCGGTCGGCGTGACCGTCCAGTCGTCACCCTGCGCGACGGGCGTGCCCGGGGTCGTGATCGTGGTCGTCCCCGTCGCGGCGGTGGACCCGTCGCCCGGCGCGGCCGTGGCCGGCAACGCCGCGATCGTGCCGGAGACGGCGAGCGCCCCGGCGATGAGTGTCGAACACGCGATCTGCAGCGCGATGGTGGAACGGCGTCTCGGCGAACGGTTCACGTCGGATCTCCCCTGGTGCGACGGGCATGCGCCACCGCACGCTCCGTCGCCAACAGTAGGGAGCGCGCTGCTCGCCGCGGATCGTCCTGGAGGATGAGGTGACGGCTCAGTACCTGAGGGTCCTCACGGGTGCGACCACCGGGTGCCGGGCGAGTAGTGGCCCCGGCCCGGCACCGTGTGCCGGATGCCGCCGGCCGGGTCCGGCACGTCGCCGCCGTACCGCGGGATCACGTGCAGATGGGCGTGGAACACCGTCTGCCCGGCTGCCGCGCCGTCGTTGAACCCGACGTTGTACCCGTCGGGTCGGTACCGGTCGTCGAGCACCAGCTTGAGTGCGCGCACGAGCCGCGTCATCGCGGCGACCTCGTCCGCGGTGGCGTCGAACCACGACACCACGTGGCGCTTCGGGACGACCAGGCTGTGCCCGGGCGAGACCGGGTTCACGTCCAGCAGCGCGACAACCAGGTCGTCCTCGACGAGCCGGGAGGCCCGTGGCACGTCGTCGAAGACACAGTCGGTCCGCATGCCCCCATGCAATCGGGCACGTGGACCGACCGCAAGGCCGGTGACGGCACGCAGACGGCCCCGCGACCAGGGTCGCGGGGCCGTCGATCGTGCGGGTCGATCAGATGCGGCCGACGGTGCGGCGACGACGACGCAGCAGGACCATGAGCGTTGCACCCGCGGCGAGCAGTGCGGCGGCGATGCTCAGCGGGACGGTCGGGTCCGAGCCGGTGAACGCGAGCTCACCGGTGGGCTGGTCGGTTCCGCCGCCACCGCCACCGCCGGCGCCTGCGGGGCCGCTCGGGGTGGCGGTGGGCACCACTGCGGGTGCCGTCGGGGTGGGTGTCGCGGTGGGCACCGGTGCCGGGGCGCGGACCGTGATGGTGACCGTCTGGGTGTCGTCCGGGCTGGTGCCGTTCGACGCGGTGATCGTCACGGTCGAGGTACCCGGGGTGGTCGGGGTGCCGGAGATGACGCCGGTGGTGCTGTCGATCGTCAGGCCGTCGGGCAGGCCCGTGGCGGTGAAGGTCGGGTTCGGGGTACCGGTCGCGGTGACGGTGGACGAGTAGGGCACGTCCACGGTGCCGTCGGACGGGGTGCCCGAGGTGATGGTGGGCGACTCGGACGGCGTGCCCGGTGCGGGGCAGCCGTTGGAGGCCGTGATCGTGTTCGTGTCGAGGGTGACCGCGCCGGTGCGGGCCAGCAGTCGGCCCTGCACGGTCGCGCCGGTGGTGGCGGTCACGGACTGCTGCGCCAGGACGGTGCCCTGGAACTGGGCGCCGGTGCCGACGGTGGCGGAGCTGCCGACCTGCCAGAACACGTTGCACGAGCTGGCGCCGCCGGTGATCACGATCTGGCTGGCGGACCCGATGGTCAGGGTCGACGCGGCCTGGAACACCCAGACGGAGTTCGCGCTGCCGGCGAGGGTCAGCGCACCGTTGTTCGCCAGGGCGAGGGCGCCGCCGGAGTACACGCCGGGTGAGAGCGAGAGTCCGTTCAGCTCGGTCAGACCGGTCTGGGTCGGGGAGAGCGACGCGGCGACGTTGTACGCGGTGGTGGTGTCGCGCTGGGCCTGTGCGGCCGCGGCGTCGGTCTGGTGCGTGGTGCCGTTGACGACGCCGTTCGGTGCACCGCCGAAGCCGGTGATGGACGTGCCCGGCGACAACCCGAGGTCGCCGTTGATCACGGAGGGGCCGGTGTTCGTGACCGCGCTCGCGCCGAGGACACCGTAGGTCGATGCGGTGCCGAGGTTGACCGGACCGTCGATGACCGTCGCGGCGGATGCTCCGCCACCGGTCCCGAGGGTGACCAGCGCGGCGACGGCAGCCGCCGACACGACCAGGAGGGAACTGCGTCTGAGATGGCGAGCCTGCACGGTCCGACCGCTTCCTGCAAGGAGAGGCGGGGTGACGTCGGCGACGAGCGCGCATTCTCGGTGGCTCGAAGTATGCGCTTCTCCACAGTGATTACCTAGGAATGTCTGAACATTCGCCCAAAGCCTGGCAGTTGGCCTGGCTGCCTAGGCGATCCCGGCCTATGAGCGCATGCTCACCACAGGTTGACCGGCCGCTCTCACCAGCGGACGGGTAGGGAGTTCGGGTCTCCCGTCAGCCGGTGCGGCGCCGGTCCCGGGTAGGACCGGTCGCCCACCCCCGGACACACGGCGAAGGGCCCCGCGATCGGGATCGCGGGGCCCTTGCTGGTGCCGGGTGCTACTTGATGACGACCTTGATGGTCGGGCTGGTGCTCGTGCTGAGCTCCGAGGTCCCGGCGAAGACGGCGTGCAGGTTGTGCGTGCCCTTCTTCAGCGGGAGCTTCGACGTGACCACGCCGTTCTCCACCGTGACGGTGGCGAGGCGCTTCGAGCCCTGGTAGATCCGGGCGGTGCCGTCGACGCTGAAGCCGGTGGCCTTCACCTGGACGGTCGCCTTGCCGCCGCTGTACTTGATGGCGGTGCGGGACGGGGCCTTCTCGACGGTGACCGTCATGGCCTTCGCCGTCTTCGAGTCCGTTCCCGAGTACACCGGGTCCGCGTTGACGAACGAGGCCGTGACCGCGTGCTTGCCGATGGCGAGCGTCTTCGGCAGCGTCATGCTCGCCGCGCCGTCCTTGACCGGGGCGGTGCCGAGGACCTTGCTGCCGTCCTTGAACGTCACCGTGCCCTGCTGGGTACCGATGCCACCGGCGATGGTCGCGGTGACCGTGGCCGGCTTGGCGGTGCCGTAGGTCTGCTCGGCGGCCGACGCGGTGAGCGTGGTGGTCGTCGTCGGCAGCGTGGCGTGCAGGTTGAACTTGTCGACCGTCGAACCGATCGCAGCCGGGTCGGCCGTGGCCGTCGGCTGGAGGGTCACACCGCAGCTGTCCACCTTGCCGTGCTGCACCGCCGAGTTGAGCGTGGTGCAGTCGCTGGCGCGGATGTTCTCGACGGCGAGCTTGTCGTCGGTGACCGAGACCTTCACGAAGGTGCGGACGTGCTCCTGGTTCTCGACCGAGTTGGCGAAGTGACGCTCACCCTTGGGGTCGAGCGGGTCCGCGCCGTAGCCCTGGGTGGCGTCCGGGGTGGTGAGGTCGTAGTACTTCGAGCCGGAGGCCGAGTTCGCCGTCATGTAGATGACGCCGCCGGGGCCGGAGAAGACCTCGGGAGCAGCGGGCTGCTCGTTGACGTTGGCCTTCTTGCCGTTCTTGATCGCGTAGCTGCGCGAGTAGGAGTGGTCGTGGCCCGGCAGGACGAGGTCGACACCCATGTCCGAGAACGAACGCGTGAAGTCGAACCGGCGCTGCTGGTTGTCACGGTCGTTCGCGTGGTCGGCCGGCGAGTAGATCGAGTGGTGGTAGACCAGCGTCGTCCACTTCGCGTCGTCGCCGTAGCGGTTGATGACGTCGCGCACGTAGTTCACGTGGGCAGCGTCCGAACCGGCCGCGTAGGCGTTCGAGTTGATGTCGATGAACAGGACGCCCTTGTACATGTACCAGTAGTCGCCACCCGAGTTCGCGGTGGTGTTGCCGCCCGGGTAGAAGTCCGGCACCTTGAGGGAGTTCGGCACCTGGTTGTGCTGCTCGTAGGCCTTGCCACCCACGTCGTGGTTGCCGATGGTCGAGGCCCACGGGTAACGCTTCAGCACGTCGCTGCTGTCCGCGAACGCGCCCCACTCGTACTCGTTGTTGGCGTGCTCGACCTGGTCGCCACCGGAGACCAGGAGCTCGGCGTCCGGCTCGGTCGACGTGGCGTACTTGAGCGTGTCCGCCCAGCCGGCGCCGTCGTCGTCGGTGAAGCCGGACGAACCGATCTGCGGGTCACCGAAGAACAGGAAGTCGAAGTCGCCGGAGAAGCTCTTCGTGGTGAAGGTGTACGACGCGGACCAGGCCGAGCCGTCCGCCGCACCGACGTGGTACGTGTACGAGGTGTTCGGCTCGAGGGCCGAGATCGTCGCGTGGGCGTTGATGTAGCCCGACTCGGCAGCGATGCCCGGGATGCTCTTGGTGTTCGAGTCGGTCGCGCTCGAGTCGGCTGCGGTGTTCGCGGCCTCCGAGGCGGCGACCGTCTGCTTGGCGTCCGTGAAGACGCCGTCCGTCATGGACGCGGTCTTCTGGATCTCGAGCGACTGCGCGACGTTCGTGGGGAAGTACCACGAGGCGATGCGCTGGCTCTCGGTCGCGCCGACGCCGAGCAGGATGTGGATCGGGCCACCGGTCGAGATGTTGGTGGTGGGGGTGTTCGTCGCAGCGGTGGCGGCGTTCGTGCCGACCATCGAGGCACCGGCGATGAGCGCGGCCCCGAGGACGGCTCCGCAGACGCGGAGGGTGGTGGTTCTGCGCCGGGTAGTGGCGCCGGACAGGAGACTCATGTTGGTCCGTTTCTCAGACGTGGGATGGTGCAGCACGGAAGACTCTGCATGCACTGCAAAACGTCTTGGTAAACGCTGAGTGACGGTTCGTCGCTGTTCAGGAACGAACGCGACGGGCCGGCAGTTCCGTGGCGAGCGTCAGCCCGCCGCGAGCCGCTCGACGAACCAGATCATCCCCATCACGAACACGCCGGCGGTCACGGCGCCCGTCACCCAGAGCGACACCCGGTGCGCCTTCCGCCGCAGCAGCGAGAGCGGCGGGAAGACGATGACGATGATCGCGAGCTGCACGGCCTCGATGCCGACGTTGAAGATGAGGAGCGAGACCAGCAGCTGCCACGAGAACGCCTCGTGGATCCCGAGGGCCCCGGCGAACCCGAGCCCGTGGATGAGCCCGAAGGCGAAGACGACGGCCAGGCGGGTCCACCCGGCGCGGTCGAGCGAGAAGTGTCCGTGCTCACCGACCACCAGTTCGTCGGCCCGCGATCGACGACGCCAGAGCCGCCACAGGTACCAGCCGGCGACCGCGGCGATCGACAGGGCGATGAGCGGCTCGACGACGATCGCGGGCGGGCTGACCACACCGAGGGCGGCGAGGATGAACGTGATCGAGTGGGCGATCGTGAACGCGGACGCCGTGTAGACGACCTCGCGCAGGCGACGCGACCCGGCGATGAGCGCCACGAGGAACAGGATGTGGTCGATCCCGGTGAGCAGGTGCTCGGCGCCGAGCCGGAAGAACTCCCAGAAGCGCTCACCCGCGGACTGCTCGGTCGAGAACGTGCGCTGCGAGGCGTCGAGGGTGGCCGAACCCGTCCGGTCGTCGACGTCGTAGGTGACGATCGTCTTGGTGTCGCGCACGAAGGTCTCGTCGTCGGGGAAGAGCTCCGACGACACCACGTGCCCGGACTGCGTCTCCGACGGTTCCGGGCAGGTGAAGTCCGCGGTCACGTGGGCGTACGGCACCTCGTCCTGCAGGTCGACGGTGACCGTGTCGTCGAGCGTGCCCGTGCAGACCTGCCCGCCGGCTCCGGTCACCCGGAACCGGTCGAACACGTACTTCCCGATCGCGTCGGTGTGCGCCTCGGCAGCCGTCACCATCCCCGGGAAGTCCCCGTCGTCCCAGGCCTGCTGCCCCTGCTTGTGCAGCGCGTCGTCGTGCTCGCTCGTGGCCACCGACACGAGCATCAGGTCGTACTCGAGCCCGAGCTTCGCCTGCACGACCGTCGGCTTCGTGGACGTGACGTCGGCGTAGACCACCGAGCTGAAGCCGTGCGCCGACGCCGGCGCCGCGCCCGCCAGCACGCCGATCACGACCACCCCGAGCAGCACGAGCGCGGCGACGACCCGTGCGACGAGCGCGAACAGGGGGAGGGAGCGGGCAGGGCGGGCGCGCAGGAGCGCGGCGGTGGTTCCGGAGGGCACGCGCAGACGATCCGGCCCGCAGACGACCGGCAGGTGAACAACCGGTGACCAGCAACGGGACGGCGGTTGGACAGTCCCCGGACCGGCCCGGACCGGCCGTCGGGCGTGCTTGCATGGTTCCGTGATCCGCCCCGCCACCCGGCCGACCTCCCTGTTGACCGCCGTCGCCCTCGCCGCGGCCGGCACCGCTCTGCTGGCCGGCTGCTCCGGGGCGTCGAACGGCACCACCGGCGGCACCGGCCCGACGGCGACCGCGTCGGCGCACGCCTCGGCCGGGGTCCTGGGCACCGGGTTCTCCGACCCCGACCAGCCGCCGGCACCCGAGGCCACCATCCACCCCGAGCCCGGTTCGTGGTCCGGGGTGCACGCCCCCGCCGGCTACGACGTCGTGCTGCTCTCCGACGCGGGTGACGCCGCCGACGCCCCGACCCGGACCCTGCTCGACGCCGTCGAGTCGTGGGCAGCGGACGAGGACGTCACCGTCACCCCCGTCTCGGCGAAGGGCCCCGACGACCGGATCGCCGCGGTCCTGCGCGCCGTCGACGCCGAACCCGACCTGGTGATCACCGTCGGCAACCACATGGTCGACCCGCTCGCGGCGGTCTCACCGACCGCGCTCCACCAGCAGTTCCTGGTCGTCGGTGCCGAGATCGCGGAGCCGACGTCGAACGTCACGGCGGCGGACTGGACGGGCGGCGGGTTCCGCGGCGAGGGCCTCGGGCCGTCGAGCCACTACGACCCGGAGACCTTCACCGAGGACCGCGCGGCCCGCGGCCTGCGCGCCGGCCTCGCCGCCGTGCTCCACGACCTGCGCGGCATCGTCGTCTGGGTGCCCTGACCGGGCGCTCCCCCCGCTACGCGGTCTCCGGCTCCAGCACGCGCGCCCGCACCTGCGCCGCTGCGCCGAGTGCCACGGCGTCGGACCCGAGCGTCGACTGCGCGAGCCGGATCGTCGCCCCGCTGACCGGCGGTTCCGCGGCGATCGCCGCCGTGATGGCCGGTTCGAGCAGGTCCCAGGACCGTGCGATCCCGCCGCCGATCAGGACGGTGGTGACGTCGAGGATCCCCGCGGTCAGCAGTGCGGCACGCGCCAGGCCCCACCCCGCGGTGGCGAAGACGGCGGCCGCGTCGGTGTCCCCACCGCGTGCGGCGACGGCGACGTCCCGTGCCGAGAGCATCCGCCCGGAGCGTTCGGCGTAGCGGTCGGCGATGCCGCGCGCGCCCGCGATGGTCTCCAGGTGCCCGGCCTGCCCGCAGGTGCACCGGGCGTCGCCGAAGCCGGGGACGTGGCCGATCTCACCGGCGGCACCGCGCGGGCCGGCGAAGAGCTGTCCGTCGAGCACGAGCGCGCCGCCGACACCGGTGCCGAGGGTCATGCCGAGCACGTCGGACTCCCCCACGACCGCACCGGTGGCGATCTCGCCGAGCAGGAACGCGTTCACGTCGTTGTCCAGGGTCGCGGGGACGCCGAGGGCGTCCGTCACCGCCCGGGTCACGCCGTACCCGGCCCAACCGGTGAACGAGTTGCCGGTGACCAGGACGGTCCCCGTGGTCCGGTCGACGACGCCGGCCGCGCCCACCCCGACACCCGCCAAGGAGGCCCGGTGCGTCTCGAGCAGACCCGTCACGGCCCCGAGTGCGGCCGTCACGATCGCCGCCCCGCCCGCGTGGGCGGGCGTCGGCAGGTCGAGGCGGTCGATGACCTCGAGGTCGGGCGTGGTCAGGACGACCTTCGTGTTCGTACCGCCGACGTCGACCCCGGCCAGGACCCGGGTCACGCGGTCACCGCCGCGAGTGAGGCGAGGCGCTCCGTCCGACGCTGCCGTTGCAGCACGGGGTCGGGCACCGGCACCGCGGCGAGCAGGCGACGGGTGTAGTCGGTGGTGGGGTGCAGCAGCGTCGTGCCGGTCGTGCCCTGCTCCTCGACGACGCCCTGGCGCATCACGACGACGCGCTCGGCGAAGTGCTGCACGACGGCCAGGTCGTGCGAGACGAACAGGCACGCGAACCCCAGGTCGTCCTGCAGCTCGCCGAGGACCTCGAGCACGGTCTCCTGCACGCTGACGTCGAGCGCCGAGGTGGGTTCGTCGGCGACGAGCAACCGCGGTTCGAGCACCAGCGCCCGGGCGAGCGAGACCCGCTGGCGCTGTCCGCCGGAGAGCTCGCGGGGGGCACGGGATGCCAGGGTCCGCGGCAGCCGGACGGCGTCGAGCACCTCGTCGATGCGACGACGACGATCGGCCGAGGACATCCCGCGACGGTGCACGGCGAGGGGCTCAGCGATGCACTCGGCCACCGACATCCGGGCGTCGAGGGACGCCACCGGGTCCTGCAGCACGACGCCGATGCCGGAGCGGAGTGCACGGCGGTCACGGCCCTTCGCGGTCCGCAGGTCCTGCCCGAACAGCGACACCGTGCCGGACGTCGGCTTGATGAGCCCGAGCGCCACCCGGGCCGCGGTCGACTTGCCGGAGCCGGACTCGCCGACCAGGCCGACGGTCTCACCGGCGTGCACCGCGATGTCGATGCCCGCGAGCGCGCGGACGGCGCGCGCCCCGCGCCCGAACGTCACCGAGACGTCCCGCAGGTCGACCACCGGGGCCGCACCGGGCCTCCCGGCCGGCTCGGTCTCCGCGTCGGTGACGGGAGCCGGCGGACGATCGCCCGCCACGTCGAGCCGCGGCACCGCGGCGAGCAACCGCTTGGTGTACTCGTGCTCGGGGCGGAGCAGGACGTCCTCGACGCCACCGGTCTCGACGATCTCGCCCTGGAGCATGACCGCGACCCGGTCGGCGAAGTCCGCGACGACCCCCATGTTGTGCGTGACGAGCAGCACGCCGGTACCGGTCTCGACGGCGAGCGCACGGAGGAGCTCGAGGATCTCGGCCTGCACGGTCACGTCGAGGGCCGTGGTCGGCTCGTCCGCGATGAGCAGCTTCGGCGCGTTCGCGATCGCCATCGCGATGACCACGCGCTGGCGCTGCCCACCCGACAGCTGGAACGGGAACGACCGGGTACGTGACTCGGGGTCGGGGATGCCGACGCGACGGAGCAGGTCGACGGCCTCGGCCGCGGCGGCGGACGCGGAGACGTCACGGTGGTTCCGGATCACCTCGGCGATCTGGGCACCGACGCGGGTGAGCGGGTCGAGGGCGGTCGCGGGCTCCTGGAAGACCATCGAGACGGTCGAGCCGCGCAGGGCCCGGAGCGCGGGTTCGGGGGCGCCGATCACCTGGTGCCCGGCGACGACGGCACTGCCCGAGGCCGTCGCGTTGCCGGAGAGCAGGCCCATCGCGGCGAGGGCGACGGTGGACTTGCCGGAGCCGGACTCGCCGACCAGGGCGAGGGTCTCGCCGGGGGCGACCGACAGGGACACCCCCCGCACGGCGTCGACGGTGCCGGACTCGGTGCTGAAGGAGACGCCGAGGTCGGTCGTCCGCAGGATCGGTTCGTTGGTCATCAGCGGCCCCGCACGTCGAAGGCGTCCCGCAGTCCGTCGCCCACCGCGTTGAACGCGCAGACGACCAGGATCACGGCCAGACCCGGCGGCACGATGAGCCACCAGCGTCCGGAGTAGGCGGCGGTGAGTCCCGCCGAGAGCATGCCGCCCCAGTCCGTCGCGGGCGGCTGCACGCCGAGCCCGAGGTACGAGACGTAGGCGACCAGCAGGATCGCGTCGGCGACCTGGAACGTCGCCGCGACGACGATCGTCGACACCGAGTTCGGCAGCAGGTGCTTGCCGATGGCGCGGGCGTGCGAGCCGCCGATCGCGCGCAGGGTCAGGACGTAGTCGCGGTTCTTGAGCGTCAGGGTCTCGGCACGGATCAGGCGGGACGGCACGAGCCACGACACCAGACCGAGGATGACGATGAGACCGCCGACGCCGGGGTTCGTGATCGCCGAGATGACGAGCAGGATGAACAGGGCCGGGATCGCGATGCCGGCGTCGACGACGCGCATCATCAGGGCGTCGACCCAGCCGCCGACGTACCCGGCGACGGAACCCCACAGGGTGCCGACGACGGTGGCCAGGACCCCGGCGGCGATGCCCACCATCAGGGAGACCTTGCCGCCGTACATCAGGCGGCCGAGGACGTCGTGGCCGACGGCGTCGGTGCCGAGCCAGTGCGCGGCGCTCGGGCCCTGGTTGGCCTGCTCGAGCAGCGTGTGGGTCTGGTCGGTCGGGTACACGAACGGGCCGACGAAGCAGAACAGCACGATGACGACGATCAGGGCGAGGCCGATCACGGCGAGGGTGTTGCTCCGGAACCGGCGGGCGGCGAGCCGGAACCCGGTGGCCGCGACGGTGACGGGGGCGCCCGGGGCTTCGGGGGCAATCTGGACGGCGGTCATGCGCGGCTCGCCTTCACGTCATGGGTGGACGCAGTGTCGATGACGGACGTGTCGGTCATGCGCGGCTCGCCTTCACTCGCGGGTCGATCAAGGACTGTGCGACGTCGGCGAGCAGGGTGCCGATGACGGTCGCGATGGAGATGACGAGCACGCAGCCGAGCAGCGTCGGGTAGTCGGAGGACTGCGCGGCGTTCCAGAAGAGCAGCCCCATGCCGGGGTAGTTGAACAGCTGCTCGGTCACCAGCGCGCCGCCGAACAGCACCGGCAGGTAGTACCCGAGCATCGCGACGACGGGGGTCAGCGAGTTCCGGAACACGTGCCGCCGCAGGATCGTCGCGGTCGAGGCGCCGCCGGCACGGGCGGTGCGGACGTAGTCCTCCTGCAGGTTCTCGAGCGTCGAGGCGCGCATGTACCGACTGAACACCGCGATAATCGCGAGGGCTCCGGTCACCACGGGCAGCACGAGTCCGGCGGGGTCCTGGAACACCTCGGCGAGGGTGGTGCCGCTCGGCGCCTGGGACGGCAGCCACGGCAGCTGCTGGCTGAAGACGATGATCAGGACGAGGCCCAGGAAGAACGCGGGCGTCGAGTAGAAGACGAAGGCTAGGGCGGTGGCGGCGTAGTCGACCGCACCGTTGCGGCGGGCCGCCTGGAGCATCCCGACCGGGATCGCGACGACGAGTCCGAGCACCGCGGAGATGCCGGTGAGCACGAGGGTCTTCGGCAGGCGCTCGGCGATGAGCTGCGAGACCGGCTCGTTGAGCGTGTACGAGGTGCCGAGGTCGCCGGTCAGCAGACGACCGAGGAACCGCAGGTACTGCACGGGCAGCGGCTGGTCGAGCCCCTGCGCCTGGTTGAACTGGGCGATCTGCGTGGGGGTCGCGGAGACGCCGAGCACGCCGCGGGCGGGGCCGCCGGGCAGCGCGTGCAGCAGGCAGAACACCACGACGGTGACGATGAGGATCACCGCGAGGGCCTGCAGGACGCGCCTGGTGAGGTAGAGAGCTGTGGTCATGCGGCTTCCGATGGTCGGATTGGAGACGTGAGCCGGGGAGGAGGCGCGGTGCGCGTCGGTCGCGCACCGCGCCTCCAGGGTCGGTTTCCTACTTGGTCCACTTCCACTGGGCCGGGTGGAAGTTGGCGAGCGAGTCCTGGTCGAAGCCGGACAGGCCCTTCTTGACGACCGAGATCTGGTAGTCCGGGCTCGGCAGCCAGATCACCGGCAGGTCCTTCGCGACCGCGGCGCTGTAGTCCTGCACGGCGGTGGCGTCGGTCGAGGTGGTGGTCGCGTCGATCAGGGAGTCGACCTCCTTGTTCGAGTAGCTGCCGAAGTTCGCCGAACCGCCGGTCTGGAACAGCGACTCACCGGTCGGGTAGGCCGGGAAGTACCAGCTGCCCGCGGTGCCGAAGAACGACAGGTCCCAGTCGCAGCTGGCCTCGTCCGAGGTGCAGGTCGGGGTCTGCGACAGCACGCTCGACACCGGTGCGGTCTTGATGGTGAAGTCGATGCCGGTCTTCGCGAGCGAGGACTGGATCGCGCTCATCATGTTGTCGGTCACGGTCGAACCGGACTGCGACAGCACCTGCATCGAGAACTTCGTGCCCTCCTTGACACCCTCGCCGCACTGGCTGGCGGACGTGCCCGGGTCGGTGCAGACCATCGTGCCGCCCTGCTCCTCCCAGCCGTGGCTGGTCAGCAGGTCCTTGGCCTTCGAGGTGCTGAACGGGTACGGGTTCGACTTCTGCACGTCGGAGACGTAGTCGGACTCCTGTGCCTGCGGGATCGGACCGTAGGTCGAGGTGGCGGTGCCGTTGAAGACCACCTTCGACAGCGACGTCTGGTCGATCGACATCTGGACGGCCTGACGGGCGTACAGCTGCTTGAAGACGGCGCCCATCGTCGGGTTGTTGAAGTTGTACGGCATGTACGTGATGGCCCAGCCGGTCCAGGGCTCCACGGAGTAGCCCTTCCCGGTGAAGGACGCCTTCTGGTCCATGTCGGTGGCGTTGATGTACCCGTAGTCGACCTCACCCGAGCGGACGGCGTTCACCTCGGCGTCGGCCGTGGTGAAGGGCAGCAGGTTCACCGTCGTGATCGACGGCTTCTCACCACCGTCGTACTTCTTGTTGGCCGTCAGCGTGACCTTGCCGGCCGTGGTGAAGGTCTTGACGCCGTAGGGGCCGGAGATGGTCTTCCACAGGTCGTCGGTGGCGTAGTCGGAGATCTTGCCGGCGGCGGTGTTGAGGTACTTCCACACCTGCTTCGCGCCGGCGGTGGTCTCGTCGGCGTCGGTCACCTTCGCGGTCGCGCTGGTCTTGTCCCAGGCGTGCTGGGGCAGCGGGATGATGTGGCTCAGCTGGTTGGCGAGCATCCAGTCCGAGTTGTAGGCCTTGTCGAACGTGATGGTGAAGTGCGTGTCGTCGACGGCCTTGAACGACGTCCAGTTGTCCGGTGCCTTGCCCTTAGAGTACGAGCCCCACTGGTCCTTGTTCGCCTTGATCAGGTTGAACCAGAACCCGACGTCGCGGCTCGTGATCGCCTCGCCGTCCGACCAGTGGCGGTCGCCGAGCGTCATGGTGACGCTCTTGCCGTCGTCGGCGAACTTCGCGTCGGTGGCGACGGAGCCGGCCTTGTTCCACGCGATCTTGCCGGTGGAGCCGTCGTAGGCGACGAGCGGCTCGTACAGCGACTGGGCGATGGAGCCGTTGTTCGTGTTGAGGTGCGCGGCGGTGCCGATCGGCAGGATCCAGTTCGGCGTGAAGTTGGCGGGGAGCGCGTAGTCGATCTCGTCGGTCGATCCCTGCGAGGCGTTGCCGCCTCCGGAACAGCCGGCGAGCAGCGCGCTCACGGCGATCGCAGCTCCGGTGAGGAGCGCCCAGCGACGGGGCTTGGACATGCGGTGTCTCCTTGTGCGAGGGACTTCGGGGAGGTGGAGCACGGGTGCCGAGCGGCACGAGGACAGTCAAGGACCAAAGCGATTGGAAAAACAAACATCTCGATGTAAAAACTGCGTTACTGCGGAACGGACGAAAGGGTGGACCGCTCGATCCGCCCCGTAGGCTCGCGGCAGAACGGACCACCGACCGGTGTTCCGTTCCCGTTCCGCCCGGATTGGAGAAAGTCGTGGCCGATCTCAGCGCCCGCGTCCTCGAGCTCGTCGCCTCGGGGCAGGCCGCCAGCCGGACCGAGATCGCGAAGGTGCTCGGAGCCGCCCCGTCGACCGTCTCGCACGTCGTCGGCCAGCTCCTGGAGCACGGGATCCTCGCCGAGGAAGGTACGGACGTCTCGACCGGCGGTCGCCCCCGCAAGGTGCTCCGCATCGGCGGCGTCGACGAGTACGCGGTCGCCGCGGACGTCGGTGGCGGGCACGCGCGCATCGGCGTGGTCCTGCCTGGAGGCGCGCTCGAGTCGGTCGCGAACGTCCCGTTCGCGCTCTCCGACGGTCCGACCGCCGGGCTCCAGCGCCTGGCCGCGCTGCTCGAGCGGCTCGCCGACGACCGTGGTCGCGAGGGGCTGCGGGGCGTCGGGCTCAGCCTGCCCGGGCCCGTCGACGTCGTCGCCGGGGTCGTGGACCTGCCGAGCCGGATGCCGGGGTGGAACGGGTTCCCCGTGGCCGCGTGGCTGAGCGACCGGTTCGGCCTGCCGGCGATCGTCGACAACGACGCGAACTGCATGGCGGCGGGTGAGCAGACCGTCCAGGATCCCGCTCGACGCCAGACCATCACGATCAAGGCCGGGTCGGCGATCGGCGCGGGCATCGTCATCGACGGTCGGCTCTACCGGGGGTCGACCGGTGCGGCCGGGGACATCACGCACGTGCGGATCGACGCCGCCGGGGACACCCCGTGCTCGTGCGGCAACACCGGATGCCTGGAGACGGTGGCGTCCGGTGCCGCCCTGGTCCGGATCCTGTCGAACGCCGGGGTCGACGTCGCCTCGACCGCCGACGTCGTCCGGCTCGCCTCGGACGCGCACCCCGAGGCCACCCGTGCCGTGCGGATGGCGGGCAAGTACCTGGGCGAGGTGCTCGCCGCCAACGTGAACTTCTTCAACCCGGACGCCGTGTACCTGGGCGGCATCCTGTCGACCCTCGACCCGTTCATCGCCGCCGTGCGGAGCCAGCTCTACGAGAGCTGCCACCCGTTGATGACCCAGCACCTGGCCATCGAGCCGGTGTCGCTCGGTGCCGATGCCGGGCTCGTCGGCGCCGGCCAGTTCGCCCTGCAGCGGGGTCTCGCCGCCTCGCTCGAGGAGCTCTCCGCGCCCATCCCCCAGTCCACCACCAGGAACAGGAGCGTCCGTGTCTGAGACCGGTCCCGTCACCCCCGCCGTCCCCGCCGCCGCAGCCAGCACCGCTGGTGCCCGTCGCCCGGTCATCGCCATCGCCGGGCTCGCCATCGAGACCTCGACGTTCACGCCGACCCGGACCCACGCCCCCGCGTTCCACCCGGACCGCGGCGACGAAGCCGTCGCCCGCTACCCGTTCCTGGCGACCATGGCCGACCGGGCGGACTTCCGCGGGGCGCTCATCGGGCACGCGCTGCCCGGCGGGATCGTCGACCGGGCGTCGTACGAAGCCCTGGCCGACGAGATCGTCGAGCGGCTGCGTGCGATGGGTCCGGTCGACGGGCTCTGGTACGACATCCACGGCGCGATGGTGGTCGAGGGGCTCGACGACGCGGAGACGGACCTGCTCGGTCGCATCCGCGCGGTCGTCGGCCCCGACGTCATCGTCTCCGCGTCGATGGACCTGCACGGCAACGTCACGCGCGAGCTCGCCCACCAGGTCGACCTCGTCACCTGCTACCGGATGGCCCCGCACGAGGACACCCTCGAGACCAAGGAGCGTGCCGTCCGGAACCTCGTCGACGTGCTCACCGAACGCCCGGTCGGTGCGCAGCGACCCCTGAAGGCCTGGATCCCGATCCCCGTCCTGCTGCCCGGCGAGCAGACCTCGACCCGCCTCGAGCCGGCGAAGTCCCTGTACGCGCAGGTCCCGCTCGTCGAGCAGACCGAGGGCGTGCTCGACGCCGCGATCTGGGTCGGGTACGCCTGGGCCGACCAGCCCCGCGACCAGGCCGTCACCGTCGTCACCGGGTGGGACGAGGCCGCCGTCGCCGCCGGTGCCGAACGGCTCGCGGCGGCGTTCTGGGACGTCCGCGAGGACTTCGTGTTCGTCGCCCCCACCGGCACGTTCGAGGAGTGCCTCGACGCCGCGCTCGCCCCGGGCGCCGCGAAGCCGTACTTCGTCTCGGACTCGGGCGACAACCCCACGGCGGGCGGTTCCGGGGACATGACCTGGGGCCTGACGCAGGTGCTCGCCCGCCCGGAGTTCCAGGACCCGTCCGGCCCGACCGTCATCTACGCGAGCGTGCCCGGACCGGCCGCGGTCGCCGCGGCGGTGGACGCCGGCGTCGGTGCGACGATCACCGTGACCGCCGGTGCGTCGGTGGACCAGGTGCATGCCGGCCCGATCACGATGACCGGCCGGGTGCACGCGATCAAGCACGGCGACCGGGACGCCGAGACCGAGGTCGTGCTGCAGGTCGGCAGCGTCTTCGCGATCCTGACGAAGCTGCGGAAGCCGTACCACCACGAGCACGACTTCACCGACCTCGACCTGGCGCCGCGGCAGGCGGACGTCGTCATCGTGAAGATCGGGTACCTCGAACCGGAGCTGTTCGACATGTCCGCCGACTGGATGCTCGCGCTCACCCCGGGTGGTGTCGACCAGGACCTGCTGCGCCTCGGGCACCACAGGATCGAGCGCCCGATGTTCCCCTACGATCGAGTGTTCCCGACGGCACCGGACCTCCGCGCCCGCATCGTCCCCGCCTCCAACGAACCGCTCGGAGCCCCTGCATGAGCACCACCGCCGCACTCGAGATCGCCGTCACCTCTCCGGCTGGTGCGATCACCGCGCGGGACGGCGGCGCCGACCGCGTCGAACTCTGCGTCGGGCTCGAGCTCGGCGGGCTCACCCCGTCCCAGGCCCTGGTCGAGACGACCCACGAGACCGGGATCCCGGCGCACGCGCTGGTCCGCTGCCGCCCGGGCGGGTTCGTGCACTCCCCCGACGAGGTCGAGCTCATGGTGCGCGAGGTCCGCACGGTCCTGCGCTCCGGGGCCGCCGGTGTCGTGGTCGGTGCCCTGCGCCCCGACCGGACCCTGGACGAGGACGCCCTCCGCCGCTTCGTGGACGCCGCCCGGTCGGTCAGCGCCACCGCCGAGGTCACCCTGCACCGCGCGATCGACCACGCGACCGACCCCGTCGCCGCCGCCGGGTCGCTCGCGGCGCTCGGGTTCACCCGCGTCCTGACCTCGGGCGCCGCCCCCACCGCGGTCGCCGGCGCCGAGACGATCGCCCGCATGGTCGAGGCCGCCGGGCCCGTGCAGGTGATGGCCGGCGCCGGGGTCACCCCCGCCGACGTCCGCGCACTGCTCGCCACCGGTGCCGCCGCCGTGCACCTGTCGGCCAAGCGTCCGGCCGCGGACAGCACGCACGCCGGGGTGCCGATGGGCGCCGGGGACGACGGCTCGGCGCACTTCGTCACCGACGCCGAGGTCGTCGCGGCCGCGCGGCGCGCGCTCGACGCCTGACCCGCTCGCCGTCACACGGGAATGGCGGCCGCCGGAACCCGCTTGACGCCCCCATGACATCGTCAGCAGCGCGCCGCGGGTGGCTCAGCGTCACGTCCGTCGCACTCGGGTCGTTCGTGCTCGTCCTGTCCGAGTTCCTGCCCATCGGACTGCTCCCCGCCATCGCCGACGACCTGGACGTCGGCATCGGCACCGCCGGCCTGATGGTCGTCGCCACCGGACTCGTCGGCGCCGTCGCGGCACCGGTCGTCACCGTCCTGACCTCGCGACTCGACCGCCGGGTGGTGCTCGTGTCCCTGACCGTGCTGCTCGTCGTCGCCGACGGCCTCGCCGCGATCGCGCCCTCGTTCTGGGTGCTGCTCATCGCACGGATGCTGCTCGGGGTCGGCATCGGGGGCTTCTGGGCCATCGGTGCCGGGATCGCCGGGCGACTCGTCCGGCCGGAGCTGACGATCCGCGCGACCTCGCTCATCACGGCCGGCGTCTCCGTCGCGACCGTCGTGAGCCTGCCGCTCGGCGCCCTGGTGTCGTCGCTCGCCAGCTGGCGCCTCGGCTTCGTGATCGGTGGGGCGCTCGGTCTCGTCGCGCTCGTCCTGCAGCTGGCGATGCTGCCGAGGATCCCCGCGCAGCAGCGGGTGCGGTTCACCACGCTCGGGTCGCTGCTCCGCGTGCCCCGTGCCCGGGTCGGGCTCATCGCCGCGGCGTTCGTCTTCGCGGCCCAGTTCGCCGCGTACACCTACATCGCGCCGTACCTGCAGCAGCTCGTCGGCGTCGGCCCGGACACCGTGACGATCGCGCTGCTGGTGTTCGGCGTCGCGGGCATCGTCGGGAACTTCGCCGCCGGCTTCACGCTCGACCGCAGTGTCCTCGGCACCATCGGGGCGTCGAAGTTCGTGCTCGCGGCGGCCGTCGTGCTGCTGCCGTTGCTCGCCCACTCCGTCGTGGGGGTCTTCGTGCTGCTCGTCGTGTGGGGCCTGGTGTGGGGTGCGCTGCCGCTCGGGATGCAGACGTGGATGTCGACGGCGTCGCCGGCCGGGTCCGAGACCGGGCTCGCGCTGTTCGTCACGACGATCCAGCTCGCGATCGCCGCCGGTTCGGTGCTCGGTGGGGCCGCGGTGTCGTCGTTCGGTCTGGCTGCCGACTTCTGGCTGGCGGGCGGGGTCGCGATCGTCGGTGCCGTGGTGCTCGTCGCGATGGGGCTGCGGAAGTCGAGCGCCGTGCCGGCGGTCGAGCCGGTCGCGGCCGACCCGACGCCGACCGGCCCGGTGGCCGTCGCCTGCCCCTGACCGCCGGTCCGGGGCCCGCGGAACACCGGTGTTCGTGCTCTGAACACGCGCAAACCGCGGTTCAACGGGTGAACACCGGTGTTTTGCGGAATCGGCACGACGGAAGCAGGGTCAGGTCAGGGTGACGATGCGGTCGGCTGCGGCGATCGCCGCCGGGTCGTGGGCCGCGTGCACGACCACGACGCCGGCCGCAGCCTCGTCGGCGAGCGCCGCCACCACGAGCGCCGCCGACTCGGCATCCACGCCGGCGGTCGGTTCGTCGACCAGCAGCACCCCGGCCCGCTGGGCCAGCCCGAGCGCGACGAGCGTGCGCTGCCGCTGCCCACCCGAGAGCTCCTCGATCGGCCGGTCGGCCAGGTCCGTGATCGCCATCCGTTCGAGCTGCGCGTCGACGACAGCCCGGTCGGCGCGTCCGAGCGGCCGCCACCACGCGCGGTGCCGCCACCGCCCCATCGTGACGGCCGCGCGGACGGTGAGCGGGAGCGTGGTCGGCGGTACGGACTGGGTCACGTAGGCGACGCCGTCGGACGGGAGGCCCGTCACCCGCCCGGCGGTCGGTCGCACGACGTCCGCGACCACGTCGAGCAGCGTCGACTTGCCGGATCCGTTCGGTCCGGTGAGCGCGGTGACGACCCCGGCGGGGAACGTCACGTCGAGCATGTCGAGGACGGTCCGGTCGCCGAGGACGGCCGTCACCCGGTCCAGGTGGACGGGAGATCGGGGCTCGGCGGGGTCGGTCGGCTCGGTCGCAGGCACCTGAGCACGCTATCAGTATCGATACTCGTTTTCATGTAGCGTCTCGGACCGTGACCTGGCTGACCGATCCGTTCTCCGTCGACTTCATGCTGCGCGCCCTGGTCGGCGGCTCCCTGGCGGCGGTCCTCTGCGCCGTGGTCGGCACCTGGGTGCTGGTCCGGGGCATGGCCTTCCTGGGCGAGGCGCTCTCGCACGGCATGCTGCCCGGCGTCGCGATCGCCACCCTGACCGGGATCCCGCCGGTGCTCGGTGCCGCGGTGAGCGCGGGCGTGATGGTGCTCGGCGTCGGGGCACTGCGTCGTCGTGCACGACTGTCGTACGACACCTCGATCGGCCTGCTCTTCGTCGGGATGCTCGCACTCGGCGTGATCATCGTGTCGTCCTCGCGGTCGTTCGCCACCGACGTCACCGCGATCCTGTTCGGCGACGTCCTCGCCGTCACCCGGGCCGACGTCGGCGGCCTCGCGATCGCCGCAGCCGTGGCCCTGGCCGTCGCCGTGGCGTTCCACCGGCCCTTCACCGCACTGGCGTTCGACACCCGCAAGGCCACGACGCTCGGCCTGCACCCACGACTGGCCGAGGTCGTGCTCATCGGGCTCGTCACCCTGGCGGTGGTCGCCTCGTACCGGGCCGTCGGCACCCTGCTCGTCGTGGGCCTGCTGCTCGCGCCGGCGGCCGCCGCCCGCGCCTGGACCCGGCACGTGGCCTCGACGATGCTCCTCGGTGCCGGCATCGGTGCCACCGCCGTGCTCGTCGGACTGCTCGTGTCCTGGCACGCCGGCACCGCCGCCGGCGCGAGCATCGCCGCGGTCGCCGTCGCCAGCGTCGTGGTCTCACGCGCCCTGGCCGCCGTCGTCCTGCGGCGCACCCCGATCCCCACACCGGCGCGCGCAGCAGCGCCGGCAGCACCACGATCCGCCGCACCATCTCGAGAGGGAGCATGAAGCACTCGACCACCAGCCGCGCCCCCGCGCGCCTCCTGTCCACCATCGGCCTCGCCACCGGCCTGGCCCTCACCGTCACCGCCTGTTCCACGGGCACCCCGTCGGCCGACGGCTCGACCGGCACCGCCCGTCCCCACGGTTACGTGGCGGGCGCGAGCGAGTCCCAGGAACCCCAGGTGCGCCTCCTGGCCGTGTCGGCGACCGGCGCGACCGCGCTGCACGACCTGCTCACCGAGGAGACCACCGAACTCGACGACGTGGACGCACCGGAGCACTCGGCGACCGACGGCCGGTTCCTCGTGACGAGCGACGCCGACCGCACGACGATCGTCGACGGCGGGTCCTGGACCGTCGACCACGGCGACCACACCCACTACTACGCCGCCGAGCCGCGGGTGGTGGGCACGATCGACGGCAGTGGCCGGGTCGAGGTGCACTCGTCCGAGACCATGACGACGATCACCTGGCCGGACCGCGCCGAGGCCGTCGTGCTCGACCGCGAGGCGCTGGGTCAGGGCGAGGTCGACGAGACCGCACGGATCGACGCGAGCGTCCTGCTGCCGATGGGCGAGCAGCTCGTTGCGGCCGACGGCGACACGGTCCGCGTGCTCGACGCGGACGGCGAGGCGACCGACCCCGCCGGCACCGCACAGACCTGCACCGACGCCGCCGGCGGGATCGTCACCCGCGCCGGTGCCGTCGTGGGCTGCGCCGACGGAGCGGTCGTGGTGGACGAAGCCGGCGAGCCCTCGTTCGTCGACCTGCCCGACGGCGCCGAGCGTCCGACCGCCTTCGCCGCACGCGCCGGCCGGCCCACCGTCGCCGGACTGGCCGGCACCACCGGGTTCTGGTTGCTCGACGTGCGCGAGGGCTCCTGGCGGCTCGTACCGACCGAACGACCCCTGCGCGCCGTGGTCGCGGTGGACGACGAGGACGAGCACGTCGTCGGCGTCGACGACACCGGCCGGGTGGTCGTCGTGACCGCCTCGACGGGGAAGGTGGCCACGACGAAGGCGCTCATCGACATCGGCGCAGACGGCCCCGCGCCGATGCTGCAGCTCGACGCCCAGCGTGCCTACGTGGCCGACCATTCGGACGGCACCGTGCACGAGATCGACTTCGCCGACGGCGCCCGGGTCGCCCGCACGATCGAGCTCCCCGTCGCCCCCGTCGCCTTCGCCGAGGTCGGACTGTGACGGGCACCAGGGCCCTGACCGCGGGCCTCGTCGCCGCGGCCGTCGCCCTCGTCGCCACGGGGTGCGCCACCGCCGACTCGGACCGGCCCCTCGTCGCGGTGACGACGAACATCCTCGGCGACGTCGTCAGCGAAGTCGTCGGGGACCAGGCCGACGTCATGGTCCTCATGCCCCCGGGTGCCGACCCCCACTCGTTCGAGGTCTCCGCGCAGGAAGCCGCACGACTGCGGAGCGCCGACCTGGTGGTCGAGAACGGGCTCGGACTCGAAGAAGGGGTCGCCCGTCACGTCGCGGCGGCGGCCGAGGACGGCGTGCTGGTCTCCACCGCCGGGGACGCGTTCGACCCGCTGGAGTGGACCACCGAGGACGACAGCGGCCCCGACCCGCACTTCTGGACCGACCCCGCCCGGATGGTCGACGTAGTCGAGGCCCTCGACCAGGACCTGCGCGACGCCGGCATCGAGCCGACCGGCACCGACGCCTACCTGGACGAGCTGCGCGACCTGGACGACACGATGACGACCGCGTTCCGGACCGTGCCCGAGGAACGCCGGGCGCTCGTCACGAACCACCACGTGTTCGGGTACCTGGCCGACCACTACGGGTTCCGGGTCGTCGGGGCGGTGATCCCGAGCGGGACCACGCTGGCCTCCCCGAGCGCCGCCGACCTGCGTGACCTGGCCGACGCCATCGACGAGGCGGGGGTCCGGACGATCTTCGCCGACGCCTCGCAGCCCGCGCGACTGGCCGAGGTACTCGCGGAAGAGGTCGACCTGCACGTCGAGATCCGACCGCTGGCGACGGAGTCCCTCACGGAGGACGGCGACGCCTCCACCTACCTCGGCATGATGCGCTCGAACACCGAGGCCCTCGTCGACGGCCTGTCGACTGGTAATTGAGAATGAGAATCAATACAGTGAGCGACATGACGAACACGAAGACGCTCCGGGCCGCGTGGCCCGCCGCCCTGCTCGGCGCGGCCGCCCTGGCCCTGACCGGGTGCGCCACGAACACCGACGCCGGGTCCGACACCACTGCGACCCCGAAGGCCGACGGGACCCGCATCACCCTGACCTACGACGGCGGCCTGCTCGTCCTCGACCAGGACCTGCAGGTGGTGGCCGACGACGCGATCGACGGCTTCACCCGGGTCAACCCGGCCGGTGACGGACGCCACGTGCTCGTCACCGTGCCCGAGGGCTTCCGGGTCCTCGACACCCAGGCCGAGCCGGCCCTGACCGAGGCGGTCTTCCCCGCCGACACCGGTGGCCACGCGGTCGTCCACGGCGACCGCACCGCCCTGTTCGCCGACGGCACCGGGGACGTGACGACGTTCGACCACACCGAGCTCGACGGCGCCGACCTGCCCGAGGTCGAGACGACGAAGTCCGAGGCCGCCCACCACGGCGTCGCGATCGAGCTCGAGGACGGCACGCTCCTGACGACGATCGGCACCGAGGAGAGCCGCTCCGGCGTGCGCGCCCTGGACGCCGACGGCACGGAGATCACCCGGTCCGAGGAGTGCCCCGACGTGCACGGCGAGGGTGCGGTCAAGGGTGAGGTCGCGGTGTTCGGCTGCACCGATGGCGCCCTGGTCTACCAGGACGGCGCGTTCGAGAAGATCGACGCCCCGACCGAGTACGGCCGCACCGGCAACCTGTTCACCGCCGAGGACTCGTCCGTCGCCGTCGGCGACTACAACGACGACCCCGACAGCGAGGGGTACCTGCTCGACCAGATCGCCCTGATCGACGCGGCCTCGGGCGAGTACACGGTCGCGGACATGCCCGACGGCGTCGGCTTCACGTTCCGCGACCTGGCCCGTGGCCCCGGCGACGAGGCCGTCGTGCTCGGCGACGACGGTGCCCTGCACACCTTCGACGAGACGACCGGCGAGCAGCTGGAGTCGTACCCGGTGATCGACGCGTGGGAGGGCCCGACCGAGTGGCAGGACGCCCACCCGGCCCTGAAGGTCGAGGGTGACGTCGCCTACGTCACCGACCCCGCTGAGCGGAAGGTCCACGCCGTCGACCTGACCACCGGGAAGGTCATCGCCTCGAGCGACGAGCTGCCGGGCGTGCCCAACGAGATCGCGGTCGCGTAGCGACGAGCAAGACGAGCGCGCTGCGAGCGCGCGGCGCGGTCCGGAACACGACCCGAGACGGACAGGAGGCCCGTGGCGATCCCGCCACGGGCCTCCTGTCCGTCGTCAACGCGTGGACCGCGCGACGTCAGCCGCCGTCCGTCAGCCCTTGACCGGGATCGACTGCGCCTTGAGCGCCGCGATGGTCTTGGACTGCCCGGACTCGAGCGCCTCACTCAGGGTGCCCGAGCCGGACGCCGCCTGCCCGAAGCCGTCGGACACGTCCGAGTAGGTCTGCGTCATCGTCGGACCCCAGGTGAAGGGCTGGATGTCCTTCGCCGCGGTGGCGAACTCCTCGTAGATCTTCTGGCCGCCGTAGAAGTCGAGCCCCTCGGTCAGGGCCGGCAGGTCGGCGCCGGTGGTCGAGGCCGGGTACAGGTTGGCCTCCTTGTTCAGTGCGGAGAGCGCCTCGGTCGAGGTGTTCAGCCAGACCAGGAACTTCGACGCCTCGGCCGGGTGCTTGCTGCCCGCGAAGACGACGTTCGACGAACCGCCCCAGGCGGCCGACTTGGTCTCGCCGGACTTCCACTGCGGCATCGGGGCGACGGCCCACTTGCCCGAGGTCGACGGCGCACCGCTGGAGATGGTGTTCGCACCCCAGACCGCGGAGACCCAGGTCCAGTCCTTGCCGCTGTCGTAGGCGTTGTTCCACTGGTCGGTGAAGCTCGGCAGGGTGTTGACGAGCTTCTTGTCGATCAGGTCCTGCCAGTAGTCGGCGACCTTCTTCGACGCGGCGTCGTCCAGGTTGACCTTCCAGTCCTGGCCCGAGTTCTCGAACCACTGGCCACCGGCCTGCGAGACGAGCCCGGCGAACTGGTTGACGTCACCCTTGGCGAAGTTGGTGATGTTGCCGCCGAGCTTCTTGATCTTGACGGCGTCCTCGGCGTACTCCTCCCACGTCTTCGGGGCGTCGAGGCCGGCCTTCTCGAACAGGTCCTTGCGGTAGTACAGCGCCATCGGACCGGAGTCCTGCGGCACGGCGTAGACCGACTTCCCTTCGCCGAAGGTGACCTGGTTCCACAGGCCGTCGGAGAAGTCCTTCTTCGCGTCGCTGATGCCGGCGCACGCGCCGATGTCCTCGAGGCCGCCCTGCACGCGGAACGCCGGCAGGGTGTCGTACTCGACCTGGCCGATGTCCGGCGCCTGCTTGGCCTTCAGCTGGTTGAAGAAGTTCTGGTAGGTGCCGCTGTTGCCGTTCGCGACGATCGAGACCTTGACCTGGATGTCCGGGTTGGCCTTGTTCCAGATCGCGACGACCTTGTCCATGTTCGGCACCCAGGTCGTGAAGTCGAGGGTGACCTTGCCGTCCGAGGGCTTGCAGCTCGCGGCCGCGGTGTCGGATCCACCGCCGCTGCTGCTGCCACCGGTGCTGCAGCCGGCGAGGGCCACGGTGGCGGCCACGGCGATCGCGGCGACGCTGAGGAACTTCGTTGTCTTCATGCTGTTTCCGTTCGGATGTGGTGTGGGGAGAGCTGGTGCGGGAAGGGGTGCGGGTCGAGGGGCTACTTCAGGCCGCCGGAGCCGAGGCCGGAGCGCCAGAAGCGCTGCAGGCTCAGGAAGGCGATGAGCAGCGGGATGATCGAGACGAACGACCCGATGAGCACGAGGGTGCGCAGGTCCGGGTACTGGTTCACGCTCGAGTTCCACGTGTAGAGGCCGAGGGTGACGGGGAACAGCGACGAGTCGCGGAGCATCACGAGCGGCAGGAAGAAGTTGTTCCACACGGCGACGAACTGGAACAGGAAGATCGTCACGAGCGCGGGCGACATGAGCCGGACGGCCACGGTGAAGAACGTGCGGACCTCGCCGGAACCGTCGATGCGGGCCGCCTCGATGATCTCGTCCGGCACGCTCGACGCCGCGAACAACCGCGACAGGTAGACGCCGAACGGGCTGACGATGCTCGGCAGGAACACCGACCAGAACGTGTCGGTCAGGTCGACCTGGCTGAAGATGAGGAACAGCGGCAGGGCCAGGGCGGTCGCCGGCACGAGCACGCCGCCGAGGAACACGTTGAACAGGACCTCGCGGCCGCGGAACCGGTACTTGGCCAGGGCGTACCCGCACATCGCGGAGAGCACGGTGCCGAGCAGGCCGGCCACCCCGGCGTAGGCGATGCTGTTCAGCAGCCAGCGCAGGTAGATGCCGTCCTGCCGCGTGAACAGCTCGACGAGGTTGCCGAAGAAGTCCTGCACCGAGGTGGCGCTGAACCACAGCGAGAACGTCGAGTTGAAGTTCGCAGCGGTCTTGGTGGACGAGACCAGCAGCCAGAAGATCGGCAGCAGGAAGTAGAGGGTGAAGACCCCCATCACGATCATCGCGGCGCTGCGCGAGATGACGCTCTCACGGGGACCGCGCGCTCCGCGCTGGTGCGGACGGGAGGCCCGGTTCGGTTCGAGCGGTCGGCCGACGTCGCGGACGAGGTCACCTTGGGACGGGGCGTTGACGGTCATTCGGCGGCCTTCCGCTGGGTCAGTCGGAGGAACCCGATCGACAGGACGAACGTGGCGACGGCGAGGACGACCGAGAACGCCGCGGCGAGGTTGAAGTTCGGCACCGAGGACGTCGAGTAGACGAGCATGTTCGGCGTGAACGTCGACGAGATGGTCGAGGTGAACTGGCGGAACACGGTCGGCTCGGTCAGCAGCTGCAGGGTGCCGATGACGGAGAACACCGCGGTGAGGACGATGGCCGGCACCACGAGCGGGATCTTGATCGACAGGGCGATCCGGAGCTGGGACGCACCGTCGAGCTTCGCCGCCTCGTACACCTCGGCGGGGATCGCGAGGAGCGACGAGTAGATGATGAGCATGTTGTAGCCGACGTAGACCCAGGTCACGACGTTGGCCACGGCCCACAGCACGGTGCTGCCGCCGAGCAGGTCGACCCGCGAGGTCACCGCGGAGAACGGCGACAGGTCGGGGGCGTAGAGGTAGCCCCACATGATCGCGGCGATGACGCCGGGCACCGCGTACGGCGCGAAGAACGCCAGGCGGAAGAACCGCTTGCCGCGCAGCAGCGGGGAGTCGAGCAGCAGGGCGAACAGGAGCGCGAGCCCGAGCATCACCGGCACCTGCACGACACCGAACAGCAGCACGCGGAGCACGGAGCTCCAGAACTCGCCGTCCTGGAACACCAGGGCGTACTGGCTCAGGCCGCCGAAGACCTGCGTCGGGGCGCCGAACGTGCCCTGCCGCTCGATCTTCTGCAGCGACTCCCACACGGCGTAGAGGATGGGGACCAGGTAGAACGCCGTGAACAGGACGGCGAACGGCAGGACGAAGATCGCGATCGCGCGGCGGTAGCGGAACCCGCCGCCCCGGCGTCGTCGGGTCGCGCTGGGCGACTGTGCGGTGGTGGTCATGAGCGGTTCCTGTCGGTGCGGATGATCTGGGTCCCGCCGGGGGCGATGGCGGTGGTGCCGGTGACGGGGCGGTCGGCGACGAGCTCGTGGCCGGCCTCGTGGTGCTCGACGGTGCGGTCGGAGTGGTTCAGCAGGAAGACCCACTCGTGGGTGTCGTCCCGGCGACGCACGACCTCGAGTCCGGGGCGGACGGCGGGGTCGGCGCGCACCCCGGCCTCGTCGAGGACGCGGTGGACGAACCCGCCCAGCGCACCGGCGTCGAGCACCGTGGACGTGTACCAGGCGGTCCCGGCGCCGTGCTCGTTGCGGGTGACGGCAGGGCGGCCGGCGAGCGAGCCCTCGGCGTAGTCGACGACGCTCGTCGCACCGCGCAGCTCGACCGGCTCCGACCAGACGCTGCCGGTCGTGCCGTCGGACAGTGCGATCGTGGCGTCGGCGGCGAGCGGGAGGAACTCGTCCACCCGCACGCCGAGCAGGTCGCGGAAGGCGCCGGGGTAGCCGCCGGTGCGGACCCGGTCGCGCTCGTCGACGATGCCGCTGAAGCAGCTGACGATCGCGTGCCCGCCGCCGGCGACGTGGTCGGCGATGACGGCAGCGTGCTCGTCGCGGACCAGGTACAGCTCGGGGACGACGACGAGCGCGTACCCGTCGAGCGGTGCCCCGGGGGCGACGACGTCGACGGTCACGCCGAGGTCCCAGAGCGCGGCGTGGAAGGCGTGGACCTGCTCCAGGTAGCGGAGCGCGGTGCTGGGGTGGGCCTCCAGGTCGGCCGCCCACTGGTTCTCCCAGCTGAACACGAGCGCGACGTCGGCGACCACACGGGAGCCGCGCAGCTCACCGAGCCGCTCGACCAGGGCACCGAGCGCGACCACGTCGTGCCACGTCCCCGACTCGGTTCCGGCGTGCGGCAGCAGCGCGGAGTGGAACTTCTCGCTGCCCTGCACGGACGCGCGCCATTGGAAGAAGCAGACCCCGTCGGCACCGCGGGCGATGTGCGCCGCGGTGTTCCGGAGCATCTCCCCCGGGGCCTTCGCGACGTTGTGCGGCTGCCAGTTGACGGCACCCGTCGAGTGCTCCATGAGCAGCCAGGGGGCGCCGCCGGCCAGGCCACGCGTGGTGTCGGCGGCGAAGGCGAGCTCGACGTGCGGCCGGGGCAGGCGGTGGTCCAGGTAGTGGTCGTTCGCGATGACGTCCATGTCGCCGGCCCACGACCAGTAGTCGAGCGCCGTGATGTGCGCGGCGACCATGAAGTTCGTCGTGACGGGCTTGTCGCTCAGCTCGCGCAGGACGGCGGCCTCGGCACGGTGGTGGCCGAGGAGTTCGTCGGACGAGAACCGGTCGAAGTCGATGGTCTGCGCCGGGTTCGTGAACGACAGCGTCGCGCGGGGCGGCAGCACCTGCTCCCACGCCGAGTAGCGCTGGCTCCAGAACGAGGTGCCCCACGCGGCGTTGAGTGCGTCGACCGTGCCGTACCGGGCCTGCAGCCAACCGCGGAAGGCCTGGGCGGAGACGTCGCAGTAGCAGTGCGCGTTGTGGCAGCCGAGCTCGTTCGACACGTGCCAGAGCCGCACGGCGGGGTGGTCGCCGTAGCGCTCGGCGGTGGCGCGGACCAGGGCGAGGGCGTGCTCCCGGTAGATCGGCGAGCTCGGGCAGAACGCCTGGCGGCCACCGGGCCAGCGGGTGGTGCCGTCGGCGACGACGGGCAGGACCTCGGGGTACCGGGTGGTGAGCCACGGCGGTGTCGAGGCGGTGCCGGTGCCCAGGTCGACCCCGATGCCCGCGCCGTGCAGCAGCTCGATGACGGTGTCGAGCGCGGCGAAGTCGTACTCGCCCTGCCGCGGTTCGACGTGCGACCAGCCGAAGACGTTGATCGCGACGAGGTTCACGCCGGCCTCGCGCATGAGCCGGACGTCCTCGACCCACACCTCGGGGTCCCACTGCTCGGGGTTGTAGTCGCACCCGAACGCGAGGCCCGTCGAGCCGAGGCCGAGCGCGCCGGTGGCGGTCGTCGGCAGGGTGGTGGTCGTCACGGGGATCCTCGCTGATCGGGGCGACCCCGGCCGCCTCGGTCGCGTGCGACCCCTTCGACGGCGAAGGCCACCCAGTGTTCTGGGAGCGCTCCCAGTGCGCGCCGGCCGATCGGGGCCGGATGTTTCTGGGAGCGCTCCCAGAGCGAACACCAGCGGCTGCACCCTGTCAACTGCGAGGCGTTCCGAGGGCTCCTCAGTGGCGGATATGGTTGCCCCATGTCCGAGGTCCGATCCGCTCGTCAGCGCGCCACGATCCAGGACGTCGCCGACGAAGCGGGGATGTCGCGCGGCACCGTCTCACGGGTGCTCAACGACGAGCCGTACGTGTCCCCGAAGGCGC
Organism: Curtobacterium sp. MCLR17_055; assembly: GCF_003234305.1. Taxonomy (NCBI): domain Bacteria; kingdom Bacillati; phylum Actinomycetota; class Actinomycetes; order Micrococcales; family Microbacteriaceae; genus Curtobacterium; species Curtobacterium sp. MCLR17_055. Next base: position 66,348 of record NZ_QKSX01000009.1, on the reverse strand, counting down.
GCGAGGCCGTGCAGGACGCCGTCCGACGCGTCGGCTACGTGCGCAGCGCCGCCGCCCGCAGCCTGGTCACCCGGCGTTCCGGGGCGATCGCGCTCATCGTCCACGAACCCTCGGTCGTGGTGCTCGACGACCCCAACATCGGCAACATCCTGATCGGCACGAACGCCGTGCTGTCCGATGCCGACCAGCAGCTCGTCACGATCATGGTCGACTCCGCCCGCGACAGCGAGCGCGTGGTCGAGTACCTGCGCGGTGGGTTCGTCGACGGCGCCATCGTGCTGTCCGCCCGCGACGGCGACCCGATCACCGGCGCGATCGAGGAGATCGGCATGCCCGCGTGCTTCGTCGGGCACCCGTCCGACGCCGCGAACATCTCGTACATCGGCATCGACAACCGCGCCGCCGCCGAGCAGATCACCCGACGGCTGGTCGACACCGGTCGACGCCGGATCGGGATGCTGGCGTCGGGGCTCGACCGCGACTCCGGGCAGGACCGCCTGGCGGGGTTCACCGCGGCACTCGGCGAGCGCTTCGACCCCGACCTCGTCGCCAGGAACCCCCTGTTCAGCTACACCGCCGGCGCCGAGGGCATGCGCGAGCTGCTCGAGCGAGCCCCGGACATCGACGGGGTGTTCGCCGCGTCGGACGCGGTCGCCGCCGGTGCGATGGACGTCCTGCAGCGCAGCGGCCGGAGCGTGCCGGGCGACGTCGGCGTGGTCGGGTTCGACGACAGCGCCTGGGCACTGCGGTGCGACCCGCAGCTGTCGACGGTGCGGCAGCCGGCGCGCCTGCTCGGCGAGCAGGCGGCGCACCAGGTCCTCGAGCAGATCGGGGGCACCGACGACGGCCCGCGCGGTCTGCTGTTGCCGACGGAGGTCGTCTGGCGCGGGTCCGCGTAGCCGGCCGCAGAACGGACGGGAGGCCCGTGGCGGCGTCGCCACGGGCCTCCCGTCCGTCCGTGGGTGCGTCCTGCACCCGGCCGGGTCAGCCCTGCGGCGGCGAGTAGAGCTGCAGGTCGTTGCCCTCGCTGTCCTTGAAGGGGATGATCTTGCCCCACGGGTGCTCGCTGATCTCGCCCTGGATGTCCGCGCCGCGCTCCTTGAGCGCGGCGACCTCGTCCTCGATGCTGCCGTCCGGCTGGAACGACACGACGGCGCCGCCGTCGCTCGCCTGGCTGGCGGACTCGCGCCCGTTCAGGCCGATCATCAGGCCACCGGCGTCGATCTCGCTCCAGTCGTCGGACTGGTCCTTGACGGTGAGACCGAGCGTGTCGCGGTAGAACGCGACGGCGCGCTCCATGTCGCTGACCGGGACCCAGACTGCTGCGACTCCACTTGCCATGGTGTTTCCTCTCGTCGTGGTGTGCCGTGGACGGTAGGCAGGGCTCGTGCACGCCGGTACAGGGTCGGTGTCCCCCGGCGTCGGGTCAGCCGGCCGCCGGACGCCACATGCTGATCGGGGTCGCCGCGCGGAACCCCGCGATCGGCGCGCCGTCCGCGAACCCGTGCCGTCGGTACAGCCGGCGGTTCACCGGGGTGGAGGACTCCAGGTACGCGCCGTCCGCGGTCCGGTCAGCGCGCTCGAGTGCGTGGCCGAGCAGCAGTCCGCCGATGCCCCGACCACGTGCTGACGCCGACACCCCGATCTCGGCGAGGTACCAGTGCGGGGTGATCGGTCGGGCGCGCTCCATGCGGCGCAGGTGGGCCACCGCGCGGAGCGCTCCGCCGATCCCCAGGGTCCGGAGGAACGCCGGCACCTGCCGCACGAAGGCGCGGACGCCACCGGGCTGCCGACCGGGTGCCTGCCAGAAGGCGGCGCCGACCACGCGGTCACCGATCGTGGCGACGTCCACCCGCCGCGCGGGCATCGGCACCGACCGGATGAGCGCGGCGAACAGCCCGGTCAGCACGGCGGAGCGGTCCTCACCGGATCGCGGCGGCCGGAACTCGGCGAGGACCGGATCGGCGGCGAAGGCCTCGGCGAGGACGGCCGCGGCCGCCTCGAGCTCGGCGGGTCCTGCTGCTCGGACGACGGTCTCCATGCTGACTCCTCGGGTGCTCGATGATTTGGCCACGTGGCCGACTTCATCTTCACGGCCGGTCCTGCACGCGCCCCGTACGCTTCCTGTGATGACCGAGGACCAGCAGTCGCGCGGGTACCGCAGCCGACAGGACCGCCGTGCGGAACTGCTCGACGCCGCGGCCCTGGTCGTGCGGGACGACGGCCTGCGCGGCCTCACCACCCGGGCCGTCGCCGCCCGAGCCGGCGTCGCCCACGGTGTCGTGCACTACGCCTTCGGGGCCCGGCGCAACCTGGTCGTCGCGCTGCTCGAACGGCAGGCGCGTGCGGTCCTGCCGCCGGTGCTCGCGGCCGCCGACGAGCACGACGACCTCGCCGCCGCGCTCGAGGCGGGGATCTCGGCCTACCTCGACCTGGTGCGGCGCGAACCCGAGCGGTTCCGGGTACTCGAGGCCCTCAGCGCGACGGCCCTCGCCCCGGACGGCGACGGGGACCTGCTCGACGCCGAACGACGGCTCTGGCGCGACGGTGTGGTCGCCGGGATCGAGCGCTGGACCGCACGGCACCGGGCGACGCCGTCCGAGCCGGTGCCCGTCGTCGCCGACGCCGTGATCACCCTGGTGGACGGGCTCGCCCGCGCCGCGTGGAGCGATCCGGACGGCACCGCGACCGCCCGATCGAGGGCGTTGCTGGTGCGCGGATTGACCACCGCGGTGACCACCGTCGAGACCGCCGCCGTGACCGCCGAGCACTGACCTGCAAACCGACCGGGGAAGCGCTCCGAATGTCATGTGTGCCGCACACTGCGGCGCGTACAGAAAAGAGGGCTGATCATGACCAGCAGCGCAGCAACCGCACGCACCGCCTCCGGTTCGACGTGGACCCAGCGGGGCGCGTTCGTCTTCGGTGTCGTCTTCCTGATCGTCGGCATCGCCGGGTTCATCCCCGGACTCACCATGGACATGGGCTCGATGTCCATGGCCGGCCACGGCTCCATGGCCCTGCTCCTGGGCCTGTTCCAGGTGTCCGTCCTGCACAACATCGTGCACCTGCTCTTCGGCATCGTCGGGCTGCTCGCCGCCCGCCGTGCAGCCTCCGCACGCCTGTACCTCGTCGCCGGCGGCATCGTCTACGCGGTGCTCTTCGTCTACGGGCTCTTCACCGCGGGCATGGCCGGTGGCGCGAACTTCGTGCCGCTGAACAGCGCGGACAACGTGCTGCACGCCTTCCTGGCCGTCGCGATGATCGTGCTCGGCTTCGTCCTGCCGCGGATCGGCACGCGCACCGCGCGCTGAACCGCACCACATGACGGACGGGAGGCCCGTGGCGACACCGCCACGGGCCTCCCGTCCGTCGTCAGGGGCGTCCGTCGTCCGCGTCGACGACACCCGGGGTCGGGGTCGTGCCCGTGAAGGCGTCGCGCATCGTGCCGACACCGCGCTGCGGGTGGGCGCGGTCCAGGTACTTCGCCCGCGCCTCCTTGCGCGGTTCCGGATCGGTGCGCATCGCCTGGTTCCGGTCCTGCTGCAGCGCACTGTCCACCTCGCCCTCGCGGTTGAACGACCACATCAGCATCGGGTCGCCGATCGGCAGGTCGTGTGCGGGCTGCGAGCCCATCGGGGTGCTGTGCCAGGTGTGCCAGGTCTTGCCGTACGAGTTCACCAGGTGCCCCATCAGCTCGGTCTCCACCGCGATCGGCAGGCCCGGAGCGACGAGTTCGCCGGAGAACACCTCGTGGTTGTGCGGGTGCCACGACGCCTGCTCGTCCTCGGGCAGGGAGTCGAAGAGCCGCTCGGACACGATGTACTCGATGCCGATCAGGTTCGCGTCGGCGGTGTTGCCGTCGAAGAGCACGCACTGCAGCATCTCGGCGTTCACCACCTTGCAGAAGTGGTGCGCCTCCATCTGCACGTCGGGCTCGCCCTTCACGCAGTGGAAGCCGACCACGTAGACGTCGAAGCCCCGCAGCGGCGCCGAGGTCTGCAACACGGCGGCGCCGCGGTCGAGCAGGGCGAGCTCGAAGCCGCCGGGCTCTCCGGGCGGGGTGACACCGGTCTTCCGGTCGTGCACGGTGGGGTTCAGGGGCATGGGGGCGTCCTTCCATCCGTTCGAGGTGGGCGCCATGCAACCCGGCAGCCCCTCGGAACGCTGTGCGGTTGCGGCGTACTGTCCGCTGCATGCCCGCACTCATCGACACGTTCACCCTGTCCAACGGTCTGCACATCCCGAAGATCGGCTTCGGCACCTGGCAGATCCCGTCCGGCTCCGACGCGTACGACGCCACGAAGACCGCCCTCGACCTCGGCTACCGCCACATCGACACCGCCCTGGCGTACGGCAACGAGGCGAGCGTCGGCGAGGCCGTCCGCGACAGCGGCATCCCCCGCGACGAACTCTTCATCACCACGAAGCTGCCGGCCGAGATCAAGACGGCCTCGGGCGCCCGCGACGCCTTCGAGGAGTCGAGCCGCAACCTCGACCTCGGACACGTCGACCTGTACCTGATCCACGCGCCGTGGCCCTGGAGTGACATGGGCTCCGACCACCGCGACGGCAACGTCGAGGTCTGGAAGGTCTTCGAGGAGCTCTACGACGCCGGCCGCACCAAGAGCATCGGCGTCTCGAACTTCGCCGTCACCGACCTCGAGGACCTGCTCGGCCGCACGGACGTCGTCCCGCACGCCAACCAGATCCGCTGGTTCATCGGCAACACCCAGGACGAGACGACCGCCTTCGACCGCGAGCACGACATCCTGACCGAGGGGTACTCCCCGCTCGCCACCGGTGGCCTGCTCGAGAACGAGCAGATCGCCGAGATCGCGGCGAAGTACGACAAGACCGTCGCCCAGGTCGCCATCCGCTACCTGCTCGAGAAGGACGTCCTGCCCCTGCCGAAGTCCACGACCCCGTCACGCATCGCCGAGAACGCCGACGTCGACTTCGTGCTCGCCGCCGAGGACGTGGCCGCGCTCGACGCGCTCGAGGACACCGCGAGCTGACGCGACCCCACCCCAGGCTGGAGGCGCGGTGCCAGCTGGCACCGCGCCTCCGGTCGGTACACGGCCGAGTCACGGGCGAGGCTCCGCCACCGTGCGGACGCACCGTGATCTCGGCTACGGAGTTCCGGTCCTCGCGCTCGAGGTCGTCGTCGGGGGCGTTCACGACCGTCACGGCAATGCCGGTGGCGAGAAGGATGTCGGCGCGGGTTCCCTGGCCTTCGTCGTCCGGGGTGGCTTGGAGCGTTTGGCGCCCCTTCACGAGGCATCTTTGCGGGACAGGTGTACGGGAACACCCCCGGTCAGGCGGCAGTAGGCGACGGAAGGCGTCGAAGGTGACAATTGGGGTGTAGCGGTGAACCACCGTCTATCGAGACGGTTCGGATCTGCCCTACGGGAGCGGATTGAAGACGCGAAGCTCGTCTACTCCATCAGAGACTGCACTGCGTTCCACAGGTCCATCTGTGTGCCGCCGGCGAAGAACGCACCCGCTTTCTTGAAGCGATAGCTGTAGGAACCGGGCCACCCCGTATCGATACGCCGTACATGGCCAAGAACGCGGCCGTCGTCTCGGCGCGTGACTTCCCAGTCTGAGGGCAGTCCCGCCGGCGGACCTTCGCAGGTGACGATGTAACGGTTCCCTGAGTCAGTTTCCACCTCGAACTGCTTCTGATGGTCAAGATCAGCATCGCGATCTTGGGCCTGCCCATCGATCGTCACGGTCGCGATATTCGCCTGCATGATCCTCATCCTCCCTGAAGTCCGTGGGTCGAGGCCGTGGCTGAGGGGCTCTTCCTGAGCCGTTGACCGGTAGCCGATCGGCTACCGGTCACGTTCGGGACTTGCGCCTTGCCGTCGAGATGGTGGATCGAGTTCAGCCTGATACGCGCTTCGCTGGCACCGGGAGCCATCTCCGGTAGGCGGCATCGACGCGTTGCTTCACTCGTGCATCGGGCGAGTTGTCGGTGATCGTGGAGGCACCCACGGCAACCGGGATCGTAACGCGACGTTCACGGCCTTGCTTGCCCACCACGACGACAGCCCCCTCCTCGACACGGAGCACGCTCATCCGTGGAAACCGTCGGACAGACACCAAGCCGACGAGGACGAGCTCGTTCGGAGCGAAAACGACCTTAAGAGCGAAGAGCCGCCACCAGAACAAGAGCAGGACCGCCGGCAAAGTCAACATCCAGGGGCCAGCAGACAACGCGAGTAGGGCGGCCCCAACGATCAGGAACGACAGCAGCCCAGACAGCAGGTACTTCGTGGCTCGGGAGAACTGCACCACCTCGGTCACTTCTTCCGCCGCTGCGAGACGACCGCGTACACGGTGGCTGCGATGAAGAGAGGGCCGGCAATCGCCGGCACCCAGGGGCGAACTCCAGCACCCATCGTCATCCCTCCCGCACGTCATGTCGGCGATACCGACTTACGACCAACCTAGCGATTGGGGTCGCGCGGAACGGTTGGGGATGCTGCCCGTAAGTCGATAGTTCAGCGGCGAGCGATCCGGATGATCCGGATGAAGTAGTACGTGAGCAGGAACATCAGGGCGCCCAGCGCGACAAGTAGGTAGCCGATGGCGTCTCCGGATCGAGCTTGCGCGATGCCCAAGATGACTGCTGTCGCCCCAACGAGCGGCGCACACACTGCAAGGACTCGAACGAGCGCCAAACCTTTCAGAGCGGGTGCTTTCACTTTGGGCATGACTTAAGCATGCCGCAGATCGTGTCCCGGCCGGACGGCTACCGATCGCCGCCTCGGTCGCTCTTGGTTGTTCCGATAGGGGATCGGTCACCGGACGCGTCAGCTGAGACGATGGGGGTGTGCCCGATACGACTGCGCTTCTCGTGATCGACCTTCAGCGTGGCGTCGTGCAGGGCTGCTTCGACGCCGGCGGCGTTCTCGGTCGCACCGCGCAGCTCGTCGAGCGCGCGCGATCGGCAGGCGTGCCTGTGGTGTGGGTGCAGGACCACGGCAGCTTCGCGGAGGGAACCAATGAGTGGGCACTCGCGGCACCGCTCGAAAGAGGGGTGAACGAGCCGCTCGTCCGGAAGGAGTACCGCGACTCCTTCGCAGACACCGACCTCGCCGACGTCCTGGGCTCCTTGGGCGTGCATCACCTCGTCGTTGCCGGTGCCCAGAGCGACTACTGCATCCGGACGACCACGCAAACAGCGGCCGCGCGTGGGTTCGACGTCACGCTGGTGTCCGACGCGCACACGACGACGGACGTCGAGTACGACGGCGTCCTGATCACTGGCGAGCAGATCGTCGCACACACGAACATGTTCTTCGACAGCTTGCGATACCCGGGCCACAGGTACGCCGCTGAGCGACACGACCAGGTGGAGCTTCAGCCCGACCGGTGAGCGATCGTCCAGCGGACACTCGACCATGACGTCGTCCGTGTTCATGGGGTCAGTACGGCCCCCGCTTCACAGTTCGCCGTGCCTCGACCATGACGGAACAGAATCTCAACTATCCTTCGTGCGACCCGGAGGACCAGAAATGAACGACGCGTTGCCGCCGCATCCGAACCTCAGCGGACCCGACAAGCCGAAGCCGACGCTCGGGTGTGGCGCGATCGCTGGCATCGGTTGCGGAGGAATCGTGCTCCTCGCAGTACTCTTCGGCGTACTTTCGACGATCGGCAGCGGTAGTGACGATGACGCCAGCACCGGAGCTGACGACAGCGCCTCGAAATACACGCAGACGTGGGGCAAGCAGTACTCCGACACCACCTGCTCCGACTGGAACGGTGAGATGACCGGGCGGCAGCAGTTCGCCGCGGCCGCAGACATCCTCACCTCAGCGCGCAACAAGATCGATGACGGCACCGGGCTGCCGTCCGATGCACTGATCCGCGAGTTCGAGGGCGGCATCACCAACGTATGCGTCGAACCCACGATGACTTTGACCGACGCAACCTACGGCCTTTACGCGACCGAGCCGCGCTTCCACCCGTGAAGAACGCTCAGCGAGCCCGCATGTGGCCACAGCGAGTACAGAGCTCGGAACCGCAGGACTCACCACTGAGACGAGGAGCAGAGCGTGGGACGACCGAAGGACGACTGGACCGAGCAGCTGATGGACGAGGAGATGGACTCCCTGGGTGAGGGAGCGCGGCGCGAAATGCTGGACTACGGAGACAGTGACGACGATCCCACGCCCGAAGGCTCTTGATCGCGTTCCCCAGCTAGAGAAGCGCGCTTGTCGCGCGCTCAGAGGGCAGTCGACGGCGCCCGGAGCGGTCGTCTGCTGGCCACCGGATGCATCGCATTGACTTAGCCGACCAGTGCGGGCACAGGCCAGATGGTCGGAATCAGGTTCGCGACGAGACCAAGAACAAGGCCGAGGATGACCCAGAAGGCGTCGACTCTAGCGATTTGAACGGCGGAGGCGAGAGCGACCAGATTCGACCGACCGTTGGTCAAGATCAGGATGTTCAGCTCGCCATAGGTTTTGTTCGAAAGCCCCGCAGCGGAGAGCCGCTCTGCGTACTCGGCGGCTAGGCGTGCATCCCCGGCCTCTTGCTCTTGGGAGCCGTGATTGAGCTCGCGTAGACGTTTCTGTTCTGCCTCGTGCCATTCGAGAACGCTCACAGCCGAGGCCCTCAGTCGCCGGGCCTCGTCGAACTGGCCTTTGGCCCGCTTGTAGATCCCGCGGACACCGACCAGGGGAACGATGAAGGCAGCAACGTGCAGCGTCAGGACGGTCCATGCGAGCCACATGTGGTGAGCGTAGCGATACCGCTGACAACAGTTGGCCGACCAGTGCTGGCCATCAACTCGATCAGGGTGTCCCTCCCATGTTCAACTGTCTCGGCGTCAAGCTTTTGGTTCATCATTCTTCGGGAAGAGAGTTTCCCGGGGTGGCCTCGGGCGACGCGGCGGCTGGGTCCGGTCGAGGTAGCGGGTACCTGCCCTGATGACGATGATCGTCGCCCAGATATTTAGGACGGCTAAGACGAGCGCGACGATGATGAAGAACGGGCTCGGGCCAGTTGAGTACATGTCGCGATCCAATGAAGAGGCGCATCCACCTCGCGTCCGTTAGCCGGTGGGCTACCGAACGCCGCCTCGGTCACTCGTGGCCGTTCCGTTAGGGGATCCGCTACCGGGCGGGATCTAGCAGGGCCCGGGGGTGGCGGTTGGCGAGGGCTCTGGTTGGGCACCGTTCGCCGATCGCCGTCGTGCAGGGTGGCCGCTAGAGGACTACGGCCAGGACGACCCATCCGACGATCGCTGATGCCACTACCAGCAAGAGCGGGGAGACCGACACTGGTCGTCCTTCAGGTGGTCGTCGCCGTTCTTGCACGACGACGAAAATGACGCTGGCTATGAGAACCCCAAGTACGACTGCCCATACCGCCCACCAGGCACCCCCACGTCCCAGTGCGAAGGCAAGCCAGCCGCCCTGGGCCGGAAGTAGGAGGGCTCCGCCAACTCGGTCGGCCACCTCACGTCGTCGCCGGCCACGGTTCCGCCGCGCGCCGGGCTCGCGATCACGGACCATCCGCTCAATCTAGCGAGCGAGGGGGCTATGACCCGATTCTGTCAACCGCCGTGGTTTCAGAGCTTCCAGCGCGTCCGGTCGACGATCAGCTATCGGGCACCGAGACCAGCGCTCCTGTGTCCGTCGACGACGCCATCCACCTCGCAGTCGGCCCTGGCTCGAAATCGATCTGGAGTGAACGGCATCAGGTCCTCCGGAGCGTGTGGCGGCGAGTTCGCTTGACGACGGTCACCTGATCGACAGATTGATCGCGACGACACCGAGCACGAAGGTCAGGACGATGACCACGAGGCCGATCGCCGGCGTCACTACTCGTCGCCGCACCGTGGGAGCACCGGATGCTCCGATGACCCATGTCGTGATCGTGACGATGAGTGCGACCAGCGGTACGAGGAACTGCGCGGTCTCCCCGACGGCGTACGAACACCGCATCGTCTCGTCGGAGCCACACGGGGTGTACTGCAGCTGCGCGGCGAGCATCCCCGGCAGCGAGCCGATCGCCACGAACACCTCGAGGAAGACGAGGAAACAGAACGCGAGTCCGAGCAGCCACCAACCACGTGGACGGCGCTGGACTTCGTCGATGGATGACCGCTTCATGTGAGCCCGACCGTACCGCAGGGGTGACACGGAGCACGGACTCGTAGGGTCGAGTCGTACCGACCGCACACCCGGGTGGGTCCGTGCCCCACAGCGGACCTGACGACGGGAACAGATCGTCCCTGTTGCCGGTTGCACCACACGGTGTCGCAGCCAGTGACACGAGAGCCCAGGAGGCCACCATGACCACCACCGAGACCGCCATCCTCGCCGGCGGATGCTTCTGGGGAGCGCAGCAGCTCCTCCGTCGTCGTCCCGGCATCGTCAGCACCCGCGTCGGCTACTCCGGCGGCGACGTGCCGAACGCGACGTACCGCAACCACGGCGACCACGCCGAGTCGGTCGAGATCGTCTTCGACCCGTCCCAGATCTCGTACCGGGACCTGCTGGAGTTCTTCTTCCAGATCCACGACCCGTCGACGAAGGACCGCCAGGGCAACGACATCGGTCGCAGCTACCGTTCGGCCATCTTCTACACCTCGGACGAGCAGAAGCAGGTCGCGCTCGACACCATCGCGGACGTCGACGCCTCGGGCATCTGGCCCGGCAAGGTCGTCACCGAGGTCACCGCGGCCGGCCCGTTCTGGGAGGCCGAGGACGAGCACCAGGACTACCTCGAGAAGAACCCGCATGGCTACACCTGCCACTTCGTGCGTCCGGGCTGGAAGCTCCCGCACCGCGACGAGGCGACCGCGGCCGTCTGACCTGACGAACGATCGAGAGGCACGGAGCCAGCTGGCTCCGTGCCTCTTCCTTTTGCCGTGTCCGCCGAACGCGAGCGGCGAAAGCGGCGTGGTCCCCCAGTTCTGGGTGGTCGCCGAACCACATCGCTGCGGGTTCGCGCAAGGTTCAAAGCTGACTCGATCTCTGCGGTGCAACGGAGTCCGGACCGGTTGTAACGTTTGCTCGCCTTTGCTGATCCTCAGAACGTCCGGAGAACCCGACATGCCCGAGACCACCCCCACCGAGCAGCCTCCTGCCTACGTTCCCGCGGCCCCCGAGCCGCGTCCGGCACGAGGCCGCCTCGGCACCGCAGCGGTCGTCCTCGGGATCCTCGGCATCCTCTTCGCCGTGATCCCGCCGACCAACACGTTCGGCATCTTCCTCGGCGTCGTCGCGGTGGTGCTCGGCATCATCGGCATCCGTCGCAAGGGGCGCCGTGCCGTCGCGGGGACCGTCCTCGGCGCTGTCGCAGTGATCCTCGGCAGCATGCTCGCGGGCGTCTACAGCGGCTCCTCCGACGACTCTGCTGCCCCTGACGCTCCCGCCGCCACCGAGGTCGCCGCTGCCAGCCCGGCCGCTGCGACCGAGGAGTCGAAGAAGGCGGCGAAGCCGAAGACCCCCGAGAAGGCCGCCGCAGAGAAGCCTGCCGAGGCATCCGGCACCGTCGGACAGCTCCAGGCAGCTGCCGCTGCGAAGAGCTACCTCGACTCCGGCATGGGCTTCTCCGCCGCCAGCCTGCTCCAGCAGCTGACCTCGAGCGCGGGCAACGGGTTCGCCCAGGCGGACGCACAGTGGGCCATCGACCACTCCGGTGCCGACTGGAACGCGCAGGCACTCGCCGCAGCCAAGGGGTACCTCGACTCGGGCATGGGGTTCTCCGAGGCCAGCCTGAACGGCCAGCTGACGTCGAGCGCCGGCAACCAGTTCACCCCCGAGCAGGCGCAGGACGCCGTCGCGAAGGCCGGGGCCGACTGGAACGCACAGGCGGTCACCGCCGCGGAGGGCTACATGTCCTCGGGCATGGGCTTCTCGCGCGCGAGCCTCATCGCGCAACTCACGTCGTCCGCAGGGAACCAGTTCACGCAGCCGCAGGCCGAGTACGCGGCGACGCAGGTCGGGCTGAACTGACCTGACGACCGCCGCGGATCAGCGCGATCCGCCGAGCAGTTCCAACCAGTCCCCGGGAAGGCGATCCGCCGGCCCGGGGACTGCCTGCGTCACGGGGTGGCTGGTGGGGGCTGCGAGCTCGAGCCCCTCGGAGCGGGTGTCGTCGCGGTAGTCCCAGGCCCAGGTCTCGCCGGGCTCGTAGCTCTGGATGACCGCGTGCCCGGTCTCCTCCCAGTGCCGCGTCGCGTGCGTGTTGAGGGAGTCGTCGCAGCAGCCGACGTGGCCGCACGCCGCGCAGCGGCGCAGGTGCACCCACCACGAACCGGTCGCGTCGCACTCGACGCACCCGTCTCCGCTCGGTGCGATCTCGGGGTGGATCATCTCGGCCTGGTCCGTCATGGCCCCATCATGCCTGTGAAGGGCCACATGCGGTCGGGAGGCACGGGGCGGGCCCGCACCGCGCCTCCCGGCCGTCATCGGGTCGCGTCCAGGGCGAGGCGTGGGGCGGTCGTGCGGGTGGCCGGGCCAGGATGGCCCTGGGGCCGACAGCCGATCGGCTCGCAGAGGGAGGACACCGTGGACACAGCGCCGTACTCGCAGCCGTTGCGGGAGTACATCGAACAGCTGCGGACCGAGGGGTACAGCGTCGCGGACGGTCAGACGGCCGACCCGGAGCTGATCGACCCGCACGGCAACCCGGTGCTCACCTGGCAGGACGACTACCCGTACTCGGAGCGCCTGCCGCGGGACGAGTACGAGTACCAGAAGTACCTGCTGCAGATCGAGCTGCTGAAGTGCCAGTACTGGCTCGAGGACACCGGCCAGAAGGTCGTGGTGCTCTTCGAGGGTCGTGACGCCGCGGGCAAGGGCGGCACGATCAAGCGGTTCACGGAGCACCTCAACCCCCGGACCTCGCGGGTCGTCGCGCTGAGCAAGCCGACCGAGCGCGAGCGTGGTGAGTGGTACTTCCAGCGGTACGTGCAGCACCTGCCGGCCGCGGGTGAGATGGTCCTGTTCGACCGCTCCTGGTACAACCGTGCCGGCGTCGAACGGGTGATGGGCTTCTGCAGCGACGACGAGTACGAGTCGTTCATGACCCAGGTGCCGCAGTTCGAGCGGATGCTCGTCGACTCCGGCATCCACCTGACGAAGTTCTGGTTCTCGGTGACCCGGCGCGAGCAGCGGACCCGGTTCGCGATGCGCCAGCTCGACCCGGTGCGACGGTGGAAGCTGTCCGACATCGACCTGCTGTCGCTCGACCGGTGGGAGGACTACACCGAGGCGAAGACGGCGATGTTCACCCGGACGAGCAAGCGCTACGCGCCGTGGACGATCGTGCGGTCGAACGACAAGAAGCGCGCCCGGCTCAACGCGATGCGGTACTTCCTGACGCAGTTCGACTACCCGGACAAGGCCGCCGACGTCATCGGCAAGCCGGACCCGCTCATCGTGCGCCGCGGCAAGCGGGACGTGGACGTCGAGTGATTGCCCCGCTCACCCGTGATCCCTCGCCGGTGATCCCCCGCCGCTGATCCGCCCGCCGACTCGGAACGTTTACACGCCGGGGCCTGCCGTCACGCACTCGAAACAGACGGGCAACGGCGCCGACACAGGGCCGCAAGACACTTGTCGCACTACCTGTCACCCGACAGGTACTCCGCGAAAGGTCTGCAGTCATGCGTTCTCCGCAAGCACCGCTCCACGCACCGCGCGCCACGTCCGACGTCGACACCCAGGGGCTCGCCCGCCTCGGCTACGAGCAGGAACTCCACCGCGGGGTCGGCTCGTTCTCCTCCTTCGCGGCGGGCTTCTCCTTCGTCTCGATCCTCACCACGGTCTTCCAGCTGTTCGGACTCGGCTTCGGGCTCGGCGGTGCTGCGTTCTTCTGGGCGTGGCCGCTCGTCTTCGGTGGCCAGCTGCTCGTCGCGCTGAACTTCGCGCAGCTCGCGGCCCGCTGGCCCATCTCCGGCGCGATCTTCCAGTGGTCGAGCCGCCTGGCCGGAGCCCGGTTCGGGTGGTTCACCGGCTGGACGATGATCATCGGCCAGATCCTCACCGTCGCGGTGGCGGCCATCGCCGTGCAGGCCGTGCTCCCCGCGATCTGGGACGGGTTCCAGGTCGTCGGCGGTCCGGGCGCGGACCCGTCCGTCGCGTCGCCGACCGGTGCCGCGAACGCGGTGGTCCTCGGGCTGGTGATGCTCGCCGTGACGACGATCGTGAACATCACGAGCGTCCGGCTGATGGCCCGCGTGACGAGCTTCGGCGTGCTCATCGAGATCATCGGCGTGATCGTGCTCATCGGCGCCCTGTTCCTCCTGCCGCACCGCAGCGCCTCCGTGGTGTTCACGACCGCCGGTTCGACGAGCACCGAGCCCTACGTGTGGGCGTTCCTCGCGTCCTCGCTGATGGCCGCGTACGTGATGGTCGGCTTCGACTCGGCCGGTGAGCTCGCGGAGGAGACCCACAACCCGCGCCGGACCACCCCGAAGACGATCGTCCGGGCGCTCACGGTCTCCGGCCTCGGCGGCGGGCTGCTCATCATCGGTGCCCTCGTCGCCGCCCCGAGCCTGACCGACGGCAAGCTCGCCACGCAGGGCCTCGCCTGGGTGATCACCTCGACCCTCGGCGACGTGTTCGGTCGCCTCCTGCTCTGCACCGTCGCCGTCGCGGTCTTCGCCTGCACCCTCGCCGTGCAGACCGCCGGAGCCCGGATGGTCTACTCGATGGCCCGCGAGAAGGCGCTGCCCTTCCACCGCACCCTCGCCCGGGTCTCGCCCCGCACCGGCACCCCGATCGCCGCGTCGATCGTCGTCGGGGTCGGCGCCGGGCTGGCCCTCGCCGTCAACATCGGGCAGTCCGCGATCTTCACCGCCCTGTCGAGCCTGTGCATCGCGATGCTCTACCTGGCGTACCTCGGCGTCACCGGGCCGCTGCTGGTCCAGCGGATCAAGCTCCGTCGTACCGGGCTGCCGACCGGGGTGGACGAGGACGGCAAGCCGCTGTTCACCCTCGGTCGCTGGGGCATCCCGCTCAACGCCCTGGCCGTGGCGTTCCAGATCGGCATGGCGATCAACCTCATCTGGCCCCGGCCGGAGATCTACGACCTGACCGGCACCTCGTGGTGGCTGCAGTACAGCGCCCTGCTCTTCATCGGCGGCGTGCTGCTCGTCGGCTGGGCGTGGTCGAGCTGGCGGCACCGCACACACGGGCCGATCACCCTGGCCGAGGTCCCCACCACCGCGGCGGTGCCCGTCCCCGCAGCCGCGACTGCGGCGAGCCCGACCGCCGCCTCCGTCGAAGCCTGATCCGGAAGGAACCCCATGCGCGACCTCCACCAGACCGACAGCGTGCTCGCCTCCCGGTCCGACGCACGCGCCCAGGCCGGCTCGCAGTCCGAGTACATGCCGTACCTGCCGGCGTCGTCGTCACCGTTCGCCCCCGAGGGCGTCGACCCCGCTCAGCTCGTCTGGGCCGAGACGGTGCCGCCGGGCGGGTACACGCACAAGGTGCTGGCCCGCGGGTCACGGCTGCGGTTCGACGACCCGACAGGTCAGGCCTGCGCCAACGTCCTGGTGTTCAACGCGCTCGAACCGTGGGAGCGGCTCAACGTCGCCGACACCCAGAAGATCCCGTGGCAGGCGTACCTGGGCCAGGGTTCCCCCCTGCTGAGCGGGGACGGCCGGGCACTCGCGACCGTGCTCGAGGACACCTCGGGGCACCACGACGCGTTCTGCGGCACCTCGACCGACGCCTGGAACGAGCGGAAGTACGGTGACGCTGCACCCGAGGGGCGCACCCCGAGCGGTCGGTCGCTGTTCGCGAAGGCCGCCGCGAAGCACGGGCTCACCAAGCGGGACCTGCCGCCGAGCATCTCGTTCTTCCAGGGCGTGCGGATCGACGCCGAGGGGGCGATGACCTTCACCGGTTCGGCGGGCGCGGGCACCCACGTCACGCTCGTCGCCGAGCTGCCGCTGCTCGTGCTGGTCGCGAACGTCGCGCACCCGATCGACCCGCGCCCGGACTACCTGGTCGGACCACTGCGGGTGCACGCCTGGCGCGGGGCCCCGACGACCGCGGCCGACGAGCGGTTCACCGCGACGCCGGAGCTCACCCGCGCCTACCTGAACTCGACCGACCACGCGGAAGCCCGAGGCCTGTGATGACCGACACGACGACCCACACCCCCACCTCCACCGTCCCGGTCGGAGCCGTCCACGACCCGGACGTCGCCCTCGACTGGAGCGAGTCCCTGGTGCCGGGCACCGTGGTCCGCGACGACCGGGTCGCCCCGCTGGCGCCGTGGTCCGCCGTGGTCCGCGCGGGCGAGGTACTCACCATCGTCGACGTCGGCGGCAACCAGAGCGCCGACTGCCTGCTCTACGACGCCCACGACCCCGACGAGCGGTACAGCGTGCCGGACACCCTCGCCGCACAGGGCAACGCGTACGTCCGCACCGGCACCGTGCTGATGTCGAACGAGGGCCACCCGCTGATGACCGTCGTCGCGAACGAGATCGACCGGCAGGACACCATCGGCGGCGCGTGCTCGAAGGAGTCGAACACCCTGCGGTACGGGCACCACACCCAGTACCAGCACGGCTGCCGCGAGAACTTCCTGGCCGAGGCCGGCCGCCACGGACTCGGTGCCCGCGACATCGTGTCGAACCTCAACTGGTTCATGAACGTGCCGGTCGAGGCCGACGGCGCCCTCGGGATCGTCGACGGCATGAGCGCCCCCGGCAAGCGGGTCGCGATCCGGGCCGAGCGGGACGTGCTCGTCGTCGTCTCGAACTGCCCGCAGATGAACAACCCCTGCAACGACTTCTCCTGCACACCGCTGCGCATGATCGTGGTCCAGCCGTGACCGCCGCGCCCGACCCCACCGGGACCGCCACCGTGAACCAGACCCCTGCCCTCAGCACCGACACCGTCCTCGTCGCGAACCGCGGTGAGATCGCCCGTCGCATCATCCGGTCCGCCAAGGCACTCGGCATGCGCACCGTCGCCGTCTACTCCGACGCCGACCGCGCGGCACCCCACGTCCGCGAGGCCGACACCGCCGTCCGGCTCGGACCCGCACCCGCCCGCGACTCCTACCTGCGCATCGACGCGGTGGTGCAGGCCGCGAAGGACACCGGCGCCGGACTCGTGCACCCCGGCTACGGGTTCCTGTCCGAGAACACCGAGTTCGCCCAGGCCTGCGAAGACGCCGGCATCCGGTTCGTCGGGCCGACCGCCGACCAGATCGTCCGGTTCGGCGCGAAGCACACCGCCCGCGAGCTCGCCGCCGCAGCCGGGGTCCCGATGCTCGCCGGCACCGGGCTGCTCGCCAGCGTCGACGACGCCGTGGCCGAGGCCGAGCGCATCGGGCTGCCCGTCATGCTCAAGGCCACCGGGGGCGGCGGCGGGATCGGCATGCAGGCGTGCTCGACCCTCGACGAGGTCCGCGAGGCCTACACGAGCGTCGTGCGCCTGGCGACCGCGAACTTCGGGTCGGCCGGCATCTTCCTCGAGCGCCTCGTGCGGCCCGCACGGCACGTCGAGGTCCAGCTCTTCGGTGACGGCGAAGGCCGCGTCGCGGTGATCGGCGACCGCGACTGCTCCCTGCAGCGCCGCAACCAGAAGGTCATCGAGGAAGCCCCGGCACCGGCGCTCCCCGAGCACGTCCGCGCCGAGCTGCACGAGTCCGCCCGCCGCCTCGCCGAGAGCGTCGGGTACCGCAGCGCCGGCACCGTCGAGTTCGTCTACGACCCGGTGCGCGAGGAGGCGTCGTTCCTCGAGGTGAACACCCGCCTGCAGGTCGAGCACCCGGTCACGGAAGAGGTCTTCGGTGTCGACCTCGTCGAGCTCATGCTCCGCCTGGCCCGCGACGGTGCCGCCGGCATCGACCCCGACGTGTTCGACCGCACCTGGACCCCGAACGGCCACGCCGTCGAGGCCCGCGTCTACGCCGAGGACCCGGCGAAGGGCTCGCTGCCCTCCAGCGGCCTCGTCACCCAGGCCGTGTTCCCGAGCGCGACCACGGCATCCGGCGAGCGCACCGGCATCCGCGTCGACGGCTGGGTCGAGACCGGCTCCGAGGTGTCCGCGTTCTACGACCCGATGCTCGCCAAGGTGATCGCCACCGGGGAGACCCGCGACGACGCCCTCGACCTGCTGCGCGACGGACTCGCGGCCACCCGCATCGACGGCATCGTCACGAACGCCGGGCTGCTCCGCGCGCTGACCGACGACCTCGAGCTCCGCACCGCCACGCACTCCACCTCGACGCTCGACGCGACCGAGGACCCGGACCCGCGCATCGACGTCGTCGCCCCGGGCACCATGACGATGATCCAGGACCTGCCCGGCCGGGTCGGGTACTGGCAGGTGGGCGTCCCGCCGAGCGGCCCGTTCGACGCGGCGTCCTTCGCCGAGGCGAACCGCGCCGTGGGGAACCCGGACGGCGCCCCCGCGCTCGAGGTCACCGCCACCGGCCCGACGCTCCGGTTCTCGGCCGCCGCGGTGGTCGCGCTCACGGGTGCGCCGGCGCCGGTCACCCTCGACGGCGAACCCGTGGCGCTGTGGGAGCCGGTCGAGGTCGGCGCCGGGCAGACCCTGGCGATCGGCACGGCCCCCGGTCCGGGCCTCCGCACCTACCTGGCGGTCCGCGGCGGCTTCGACGTGCCGACCTACCTCGGCTCGACCGCGACCTTCACGCTCGGTGGCTTCGGCGGTCACGCCGGTCGGGCCCTGCTCGCCGGCGACGTCCTGCGCCCGGGCTCCCCGGACTCGGACGCCCCGCACCCGGCGTTCCCGTCCGGGACCCGTCTGGGCCTGGTGGGCGGTCCGACCCCGGCCGACCGCCGCACCGCGCTGACCGACGCGTGGGAGATCGCCGTCACCGAGGGGCCGCACGCCGCACCGGACTTCTTCACCCGCGCCGACCTCGACGTCTTCTACGCCACCGACTACGCCGTGCACCACAACTCGGCACGCACCGGCATCCGGCTCATCGGGCCGCGGCCGGAGTGGGCGCGGACCGACGGCGGCGAGGCCGGTCTGCACCCGTCGAACATCCACGACACCCCCTACGCGGTCGGTGCGATCGACTTCACCGGGGACACCCCGATCATCCTCGGACCGGACGGGCCGTCGCTCGGCGGCTTCGTCTGCCCCGCCGTGGTCGCCAGCGGCGACCTGTGGAAGCTGGGCCAGCTCCGACCGGGTGACACGGTCCGGTTCGTCCCCGTCCGCGAAGCCGACGCCGCCGCGCTCGACGCGCACCGGGCCTCCAGGACGGTGCCGCGCACCGGAGGCGACGGCGACGACGGCGTGATCGCCCGCCTGGACGCGACCGACGTGCGGCCGAGCGTCGCGTACCGACGCGACGGCGACGACAACGTGCTCGTCGAGTACGGCGACATGACCCTCGACATCGCGCTGCGGATGCGCGTGCACGCGCTCATGACGAAGCTGCAGGAGCACACGCCGAAGGGGATCCTCGACATCACGCCGGGCATCCGCTCGCTGCAGGTGCACACCGACGCGTCCGTGCTCAAGGCGCGCGACGTGGCGGGGCTGCTCCGCGAGCTCGAGGACGAGATCCCGCCGACCGACCAGCTCGTCGTGCCGTCGCGCACCGTCAAGCTGCCGCTGTCGTGGGACGACCCGGCCACCCGCCTGGCGATCGAGCGGTACATGAACGGCGTCCGGAACGACGCCCCGTGGACCCCGTGGAACATCGAGTTCATCCGACGCATCAACGGGCTCGAGAGCGTCGACGACGTCTTCCGCACCGTGTTCGACGCAAGCTACCTGGTGCTCGGCCTGGGCGACGTGTACCTCGGTGCCCCGGTCGCGACCCCGCTCGACCCCCGGCACCGCCTGGTCACGACGAAGTACAACCCGGCCCGCACCTGGACCGCCGAGAACTCCGTCGGCATCGGCGGCGCGTACCTGTGCATCTACGGCATGGAGGGTCCGGGCGGCTACCAGTTCGTCGGCCGCACGGTCCAGATCTGGAACCGGTTCCGCCGCGGCGGGCTGTTCCAGGAGAACCCGTGGGCGCTGCGGTTCTTCGACCGGATCGAGTGGTACCCGGTCGGTGCGGACGAGCTGCTCGAGCTGCGCGCCGAGACGGACGCCGGACGGGGCTCGTTCGAGACCGTCGAGGGCGAGTTCTCGATCGCGTCGTACAACCGGTTCCTGGCCGACAACGCCGGGTCCATCGCGGACTTCCGGGCGCAGCAGGCACAGGCGTTCGGCGAGGAGAAGGAGCGGTGGCGGGCATCGGGCGAGTTCGACGTCCGGGACGAACCGGCTGCCGTGGTGGCCGACGCCGTGACCGTGCCCGAGGGGTCGACCGCCGTGTACGCCCCCTTCACCTCGACCGTGTGGCAGGTGGACGTCCGACCGGGTGACCGCGTGGACGAGGGGCAGAAGCTGCTGGCCGTGGAGGCGATGAAGATGGAGTCGATGGTGCACGCACCGGTGCCGGGCCACGTGCTCGAGGTGTACATCAAGCCGGGCGACCAGGTCGCGCCGGGCCAGGTCCTCGCCGCGATCGGAGCGGCAGCGTGAGCGGGACGAGCGCCCCCGCCGGCGGGACCGCCGCCACCGCGGCGAGCGCCCGCGTCCGCGACGCCTTCGCCCGCATCGACGCCGTCGACCGCCCCGAGGTCTGGATCACCCTGCGCGAGCGCGCCGACGTGCTGGCCGATGCCGATGCCGTCGACCCGTCCCTGCCCCTGGCCGGCCTGCTGTTCGCCGTGAAGGACAACATCGACGTCGCCGGCCTGCCCACCACCGCAGCCGCACGCTCCTACGCCCACGACCCCGCCGCCGACGCCACCGCCGTCGCCCGGCTCCGTGCCGCCGGCGCCGTTGTCGTCGGCAAGACGAACCTCGACCAGTTCGCCACCGGCCTGGTCGGCACCCGCTCGCCGTTCGGTGCGGTCCGGAACGCCTGGGACCCGACGCGGATCTCCGGCGGCTCGTCGAGCGGTTCCGCCACGGCGGTCGCCCTGGGCATCGTCGACTTCGCGCTCGGCACCGACACCGCCGGGTCCGGCCGGGTGCCCGCCGCGCTCGGCAACCTGGTCGGGGTGAAGCCGACGAAGGGGCTCGTGCCGAACACCGGGGTCGTCCCCGCCTGCCGCTCGCAGGACTGCGTCACGGTGTTCGCCCGGTCGCTCGACCTGGCGCGCACGGCGGCCGAGCTGATGGCCGGTCCGGACGGCGTCGACCCGCTCGCGCGGCCCGACCTCGCCCTCGCCGACCTGCCGGCCGTCCCGCGCATCGCGGTGCCGCTGCCGTCGCAGCTCGAGTGGCTCGCACCCGGCTGGGCCGAGGCGTTCACCGCGGCCGTCGACCGGTTCCGTGCGCTCGGACACCAGGTGGTCGAGGTCGACATCGCACCCCTGCTCGACGCCGCGTCGCTGCTCTACGACGGCGCGTTCGTCGCGGAGCGGTACGCGGCCGTCGGCGCCCACATCGAGACCCACCGCGACGAGGTCGGTGCCGACCTCGACCCGTCGGTCGCCGCGATCGTGCTCGGTGGCGCACGACCGACCGCCGCGGAGCTCTTCGCCGACCAGGAACGGCTCGACGCGTTCGGGGCAGCGGGTCGCGCTGCACTCGAGGGCACGACCGCCCTGCTCACCCCGACGACGACGTGGCACCCGACACTCGAGCAGGTCGCGGCCGATCCGATCGGCGCGAACAGCCGGATGGGTCGGTACACGAACTTCGCGAACCTGCTCGACATGGCCTCGCTCGCCGTGCCCGCCGGCTTCGTCGACGGCCTGCCGTTCGGCGTCATGCTCACCGGCCCGGCGTTCAGCGACCGGCGCCTGGCGGCGTTGGCGTCCGCGTTCGCCGCCCCGACCGTCGACCTGCTGGTCGTCGGGGCGCACCTGCGCGGTCAGCCGCTGAACGGACAGCTGGTCGCGTCCGGCGGATCGTTCGTCCGGGAGGCCCGCACCGCGTCCGACTACCGGCTGTACGCCCTCGACACGGTGCCGCCCAAGCCCGGGCTGGTCCGCGTGGGTCCGGTCGCGTCCGGCGCTGCTGCGCCGGGGTCGGGCTCGGGCATCGTCGGGGAGGTCTGGCGCCTGCCCGCCGCCGGCTTCGGCACCTTCGTCGCGGCCCTGCCGGCACCGATGGCGATCGGCACCGTGGCACTCGACGACGGCACCGAGGTCACCGGGTTCCTGGTCGAGCCGTTCGCGGTCGAGGGGGCCGAGGACATCACCCACCACGGCGGCTGGCGCGCGTACCGGGAGCAGTCGTGACGGACACCGGCTGTCAGGATGGGGGCATGACCCCCGACGACCGGCCCGTGCGCCCCGGCCGACCGCGGGTCGTGCCGAACGCCGACTCCGCGCTGAGCCCGCGCGACCAGATCCTCGACGCCGCCGCCGCGCTGTTCGTCGAGAACGGCATCAGCGCGACCTCGACCCGGGCGATCGCCGAACGGGTCGGGATCCGGCAAGCCTCGCTGTACTACCACTTCGCCGGCAAGGACGACATGCTCGTCGAGCTGCTCACGACCTCGGTGCGCCCGAGCCTCGAGCTGGTCCGCGGCCTCGAGCAGCTCGTGCCGGAGTCCGCCTCGGCAGCCGGTGCCCTCGCCGCGCTGGTCGTCGCCGACGTGGACACCCTCGCCCGCACGCCGCACAACATCGGCACGCTGTACCTGCTGCCCGAGGTGCAGGGCGAGCGCTACGACGGGTTCCGGGCCGAGCGCGTCGAACTGCAGGAGGCCTACGGGCGCCTCGGCTCGCGCGCTGCCACCCCGGACGTCGCCGCCGGTGTCTCGCCGTCGCGCCTCGGTGCGGTGCTCATCCAGATCACCGAGACCGTCATCCAGCTCCGCCGGTCCGGCCCCGTGCAGGACGCCGACCGCGACGCCCTCGTCGCGACCTGCCTGCGCGCCTGCGGCCTCGACACCGCCGCCGTGGCCGAGGCCCGGCGCGACGCCGAGTCGCTGCTGGCCGCCGTCGCGGTCTGACCCCTCCGTCTCCCCAGCTCCGTCTCCGCCAGCTCCTTCCCCCACAGCGAGGAACACCATGACCACGATCACCCCCGCCGCACACCGTCCGCTCGCCGACGCCCTGCTCCCCCGCACCGCCGTCGTCAGCACCGCCCTGGTCCTCGGCGGCGCACTGCTGACCGCCGGTGCCGCGCAGGTGTCCGTGCCGATCTGGCCCGTCCCGATCACCGGGCAGACCCTGGCCGTGCTGCTCGTCGGCAGTGCCCTCGGTGCCCGTCGCGGTGCCCTGTCGATGCTCGTCTACGCGCTGCTCGGCGTCGTCGGGCTGCCGGTCTTCGCGGACGGTTCGGCCGGGGTCGGCGTGCTCGTCGGCCCCTCTGGCGGGTACATCGCCGGCTTCGTCGCCGCCGCGGCCCTGGTCGGCTGGGTCGCCGAGCGCTTCGGCGACCGCCCGCTGCGGAACGCGCTGCTGTCCTTCGCCCTCGGCACCGTCGTCACCTTCGTCGCCGGGATGGCCTGGCTCGCGGTGGCACTCGGCCTCGACCTGCAGCAGACCCTGCAGTACGGGCTGTACCCGTTCGTCCTCGGTGGTGTGGTGAAGACCCTGATCGGCGCCGGCGTGATCTCGCTCGGGTGGACCGCGGCACTCCGCTCGGCCACCCGCCGGTGAGCGCTCCGTCAGGACTCCGCCGCCGACCGTAGGGGTTCCGTCAGGAGGCCTTCCGCGCTGCTCGAGCCCGCGAGAGCGTGTGGTCGTGACACTGACTGCGATCATGCCGACGCTCCGCGCGTCGCTCCCCGATCCGATGGACCCGTTCCTCTGGCCGGCCCACACCGTCGCGACCACCGACGACCTGCTGGTCTCGGCGATCTCGATGGTCCGGCTCGCCGACCTCACCGGCACCCCGACCGTGCACACCGCCGAGCAGTCCCCGCCCCGGTACCGCCCGCGCGGCTGGACGCCCCGCGACGTGAGCGTCGCCGTCGCGTCGGTCACCCGTGTGCGGCGACCGCGCACCGGGGTGGTGCTCCTGGAACTGGACGCGGTCCTGCCGACCTGCGCCGTGCTCGACCAGGTGCGCCTGATCGGACGCCGGAGCACCGCTCCCCTCGCCCCGATGTACGTCGTCACCCGCTGTGACGGTCAGGCCGACGGTCCGTTCCACCGCCTCCCGGCTCCGTTGCCGGCTGACGTCCGCGAAGGCGACCTGGTCTGCTTCCCGTGCCTGGCGACCGTCCGGCACCGCGACGTCGTCGAGCCGGTCCGGGCGGAACTCGAGCCGGTCCGGGCCGAACTCGCGCCGGTCCGCACCGAACTCGCGCCGGCTGATCGATGACCGTCGCGCTGCCGGTCCGCACCCGGCTGCTCGACGGCACCCACCTGTGGGGCCGGTACACGATCCGCCCCGTCGGGCGGACGCTGTGGAGCTCGCGGACCCTCGTCGTGTTCCCGCCCGGCACGACCACCGGCGAGCGCCTGCTGCTGCGTGCCTGGCATGTCTGGCCGGCCGTCGGGGCGGTCGTCGCCCTCGCCGCCCTGGTGCTCGCCGTCTCGGTCCCCGCCGTCGGCACGACCACCGCGCTGCTCCTCTACGGCGGCGGCTTCGCGGTCCTCGCCCGCGCCACCCGGTCGCTGCGACCACGGGTGCGGTCCGTCACCGTGACGACGTTCCTGGGCGACGGCCGCCGCGAGGTCCACGGCGACGAGCGTCTGCTCACCGGCTCCCTGGACGCGCTGTCGATCCTGGAGCAGGCGCTCCGGGCCGACCGCATCCGCCCCGTCGACTTCGAGCTGATCTGGGCCGACGTGTGGAACGCTCTGGAGTCCCCGGACCCGGACCACCGCGTGCAGCGGTCATCCTGAAGCCGGTTCCCGCGCCGCGCGTTTGTATGGGTCCGGGAAGGAGTACGCGATGAAGCACATCCACTACGACGCCACCACGATCCTGGTCGGTGACGACGTCGCCGACGCCGTGATCGAGTACGCCGCGGCCCTCGCAGGCGGGGACCGAGCGGACACCGTCGACGTGCCCGCCGTCGCCGACGACGGGACGATGACCACCACGAAGATCCTCATCGGACCCTCGAGCGAGATCGTCATCGAGGACGCGGAAGAGGACGAACTCGAGATGGACAACGGGGAGTTCGTCGGGCGGCTGCGCGCCGCCGCGAAGACCTTCGGGCACAGCGAGCCGATCCACGCGAACACGCGGTCGGACCTGGCGGACGCGGCGGAGGCTGCCGAGGAGTCCTGACGCCCGGGCGTCGCGCTTCCGCGACGAAACGGAGAGGGCCTCCTGTACTGTGGTGATTCCGGAGAGCCTCTCCGGTACTCGACACCACAGCCTGGAGGCCCGCCATGCCCGAGCAGACCGCTCCCGCCGGGCGCGCGCCGCGTGCTGACGCGCTGCGGAACCGGGACCACATCCTGCGGGTCGCGGAGCGCGCGTTCGCCGAGCACGGCGTGACCGGCTCGCTCGACGCGATCGCCAAGCAGGCCGGCGTCGGCGCCGGCACCCTGTACCGGCACTTCCCCACGCGCGAGGCCCTGCTCGCCGAGCTCCTCGCCGCGCGCGACGAGCACCTGGTGGCCCGTCGCGAAGCACTGCGTGACGGCTCCGTGGGCGCCGCCGATGCCCTGCACGGCTGGCTCGACGCGGTCACCGAGTGGGCCGGCACGTTCGACGGGCTGCCCGAACCGCTCCGCGCCGCCGCCTCGTCCGACTCGTCGCCGCTCGCCCTGACGTGCCAGGGGTTCATCACCACCACGCACGAGTTCCTCCGCGCCGCCCAGCGTTCCGGTCGTGCGCGTGCCGACGTCCGCGCGCGGGACCTGTTCCTCGCCGCCCTGGCGACCAGCTGGGTCCGGGGTGCCGCGATGGCCGACGGCTCGTCGTCCGCGGCACTCTCCGCCCTGTCTCGGCGGGGCTGGGAAGCCCCGCTACTTCCTTGAGATCCACCTCCCTGAAAGGGCACACCATGAACCGCATCGGCATCATCGGCAGCGGCGCCATCGGCACCGCGATCGCACGCCTGGCCGTCGCCGCCGACCTCGACGTCCTCATCGCGAACTCGCGCGGCCCCGAGTCGCTGCAGGACCTCGTCGCCGAGCTCGGCCCGCACGCCCAGGCCGGCACCGTGCGACAGGCCGTCGAGTTCGGCGACGTGCCCGTGCTCGCGATCCCGCTCACCGCCTACCCGGCACTCGCCCCCGACCTCGACACCTTCGCCGGGCGGACCGTGCTGTCGACGGGCAACTACTACCCCGGTCGCGACGGCCGGATCGAGCAGCTCGACACCCTCGCGACGACGACGGCGGAGTACGAGCAGACGCTCCTGCCCGGCACGCGGATCGTCAAGGCGTTCAACAACATCGTCGCGCACCACATCCCGAACCTCGCCGGTTCCACGCCCCGCACCGCACTGCCGATCGCGGGCGACGACGAGCAGGCCAAGGCCGTGGTCGCCGAGCTCGTGCAGCTGCTCGGGTTCGACACCGTGGACGCCGGGACACTGGCCGACTCGTGGCGCTTCGAGCCGGAGTCCGGGGCGTACACGGGGATCTACGCGGCGAGTGCCGAGGGGTTCGTGGCGGACTACCTGGCGGATCAGGGAGCACCGTTGCCCGCCGCGCGGCTGCGGGACGTACTGGCGGTGTCGCACCGGGCGGATGTGGCGAACCGGCAGTTCTGACGATCGCAGCTCCAGGGGGACACTTGCGACGACGAAACCATCAGCTCCTCACCGCAGCGGCGGGCGTGGTCTGCATCGCAGTGGTCACCGGGTTGTCCGCATGTGCCACGCCTGGGGCTACCTCCGGGCCGGAGCCCGATGCGCTGAGCGCAGCGCGAGCGGAGACCATCCTCGACGCGAATGCCGACCAGGCGTGGCAGCTGGTCGAGTCACGCCATCCAGGGCTCGAGCGGCCGGCGGTCGACCGAGTCCGGACCGTCTCGCACGCCGACTGGGCCCCGACGCAGGAACGCTGCATGAGCGCCGCGGGGTTCCCGCAGGCGAAGGCGATGCCCGACGCGAGCCTCGTCTCCGGGCAGGTGCGGAAGGCGCAGTCCGAGCCGTTCGCGGTCGCCGAGTACACGTGCGGTGTCGAGTACCCCATGGCCGCGAAGTACCAGACTGCCTTCAACGAGTCACAGCTGGAGTGGCTCTACCGCTACTCCACGGGCGAGCTCACGAAGTGCTTGCAGGACCACGGCATCTCGGTGGAGCGTGGCCCGAGCGAGCAGGAGTTCGTCGACAGCGACGGGGCGTGGTCGCCGTACCGGTCGGTCGATCTGCCGCAGTCCCAGTACTACGAGCTCGTCACCGCCTGCCCGGAGATCCCGGACTCGATCTACGGCTGAGTGACTCGGGAGGAAGGCCCCCGAGACCCCGCTTGTCCGAGCTGCCCACCCAGGGAGCCGAGGAGCGCGACGACGAAGCCGACGATCTGCAGCGGCGACAGCGCCTGGCCGAGGACGACCCACCCGAGCACCGCAGCGGTCAACGGACTGAGAACGCCCAACAACGCGATCCGGGCCGACGGCAGCGCCCGTGCGCCTCGGAACCAGACGCTGTAGGCCAGGGCCCCACCGACCAGCGTGAGCCTGGCGTACGCACTCGGAGCCGACCTGACGCGCTCCGCCTCAGGCGGCGCCGTGGCCCCGGCCGTGGCCGGGCTTCGTCGCGTTGGCGTTGACGAGGTGCAGTTCGTTGCCGTGGCGCTGCACCACGGGCTCGTACCCGGCGGGCAGGCCTGCGACGCGGACCCTGCTGAAGCTCGAACCCTTCGCGATCCGCTCCGCCGTGATCAGGACCACGTCGTTCGCCACGGCCGTGCCCTTGGCGACGTGCACCCGCAGCGTCCCACCGAACGACGCCGTGCCCTCGACGCGCAGGGCAGGACGGGGTCCGGAGACACTCAGCGACAGTGCGGCGCGCGAGCGCTGCGTCAGGTTGCCGCCGATGCGGATCACCCTCGTGCTGGCCTCGGCGAGCGTGCCGGAGACAGTGGTCACCGACCCCTTGCCCAGGGCAGCAGCGGAGTTGGCGGCCAGCGTCCCACCGCGGACGACGGTGCCGCCGGTGTAGCGGTTCGAGCCGGCGAGGGTGAGGGTGCCGGTCCCCCGCTTGGTCAGTGACCCGTTCCCGCCGATGTCGTTGCGCCAGGTGTCGGCGGCGTCCAGCCCCTTCTCGGCGGCGTCCATCGAGACCGTCACCGCGCTGTCGAACGCTCCGTAGCCGGACGCTGCCGAGAAGAGGTCGAGGCGCCCCCACCCTTCCGCGTCGTCCAGCAGGGGGTAGCCCGACGGCAGCGCGGTCGTCCGGAGCACCTCTCGGATCTGGTCGTCGCTGAGGTACGGCAGGCGGGTCCGCAGGAGCGCCTCGGCACCCTTCGGCACCGTGGCGGGGATCGTCTTCGTGCCGGTCCGCGTGAACCCGTACGTCAGACGCCCGCGGTAGTCCTTCTTGTCCGCTGCGTAGTCCGCGTACCGATCGACCGCGCTCGAGCTGGTAGCGGCGAGCACCTTCTCCGCCTGCTGGTGCGCCTGCTGTTCGAGCTGCGTGTTGGCCGGGTCGTCCAGGACGGCCGCCGCCAGCGCAGTCGCCAGGACTCGTCCCCCCATGACGTCGAGCGGCGAGTGCATCCCTGCGACGATCCGACTGTTGCCGATCTCCGAGCCGTTGGCGAGGAGCTCGGTGTACTTCTCCGGGTACGCGTACGCGAACGCCAGGGAGGCCAGGTAGCCGGCGTTGGTGTGTCCGCTCGGGAACCCGCCGTCGGTGGCGGGCGTCGGGGACTTCTCGGGGACGAGCTGCGGCAGGACCTGCACGTCCTGGCTCTGCCGGTACGGCCGCGCGTACTGGTAGTACTTCTTCGCGTTGCTGGCAGAGGAGTAGTCGCCACGCAGCGTGTTCACCAGCTGGACGACGTCGCCGAGCTCCGAATCGGTGTCCGCCCACGAGCCCTTCGCGTTGCCCTGGTCGACGTACTGCTTCGTCGTGGCATCCGCCGGGATCTCGTCGGGGATCGTGGTGCCGGCGTTCGTCGCGGTCCGCACCGCGTCGGACAGGTCACCGAACCCCGCGATGGCCGAGTAGCTCTGGTTCCGTCGGTCGATCAGGTACGCCTCGTGCCCCTGCGCCTCCGTGCGGGTCTGCGTGGTCCGCGCTGCCTGCGCGATGTTCGAGTCCAGGATCCGCTGCGCTGCGGCACTGGTTGCGACCCCGTTGTCCCACGACGATCCCGGGCTCCACAGGGTGCCGAACTGCGACAGCACCCCTGTCGCAGCGTTCGTCTCCGGCCTCGTGGCGGCAGGGGTGTTGGTCTTGTAGGTGTCCACGAAGTACCCGTAGGCCCCTGGACGCGGCGCGGTCCCCGATGTCGCCGCGGACGCTCCCGCCGGAGCGATCAAGGACACGGCGCACGCCACCGCCACGACCCCCAGCACCGTGCGGGCCCGACGTCTCGGAACAGCGATCTGGAACCGGCGCATGGCGTTCTCTCCACTCGAAGCGTGGTCACACGACTCGGTGACACAGAGCAGCAGCGTGGCGCAGGCCCGTGAACCGGAAGTGGCAGGTGCGTGAACCGATGCCGTACTCGATGCTGTTGCTCACCACGAAACCGCGCCGGGTCCAGCACTGAATCGCAGAAGAGCCCCAAACCCCAGTCTGGACGGGGATCTGGGGCTCTTCAGGATGGCGGGTTGATCGCGTAGCTCGCCGAGGCCGAAATTTCCGCGCCTTTCAGGCGATTGCGAACCTGGTGTTCCTCCGCGGGGTCTCAGAGTTTGCTCTCGCGTGAATTTGCCTGGCCAAAGGTGGACTGACCGCTGCGGCAGCAGCTTCGGAACGCACGAGCTTGACGCGATTGGAGCCTTCGGTTCAGACCAGCGCGCGCCAGAGCGCCAGCCACAACGGTGCGGGCGCGCCGTAGACGAGCGCCTGGCCCGCCTGGTCCAACTCATTGACCTTGGCACCCTGACCCTCGACCGTTAGCGGGGCGGTGAGGCCGCGGAACTCGACGCTCGAGGTCCGCACCGGAGCGACGGCGGCGAATGGCACGACCTCGGGCTTGAAACGCGTTTCCGCTGCGACACTCGCCTGCACCGCACCCTCGTGCAGGAAGAGGCCGTTGCTGCGCAGCACGGCCCGAGCCGGCAAGGAGATGGACGCGCTGTCGGCGCCGACCGGCAGTACGAGGCGAACGTCCTCGCCGTCCCGGACGTAGCCGCTCACGGTGACCGTCGGAGTCGTGATGAGGAGCCCCGCTGCCGCCACGACACCGACCAGCAGGACGGACGAAGCCGCCGCACGGGCGATGCCCACGCCGGCGTCCATCGCTGTCCGGAGTACTCGACCCACCTCGCGGGCGATCGCGATGATGAACGCGAGGACAGCTACAAGCCCGATCACGCCGCCGACGGCCCCGAAAGCGCGGAGGTCGCCGACCCACAGCCACATCGCCGAGGCGACCAGATAAGCCGGAAAGAGGATACAGCCGACCCCATACCAGCGGAGCCATCGGGCATCGGGGAACGCATACGCGACCCGTCGGGTGAGGAAGGCACGGGCGAGCAGCCGGCGCCCCTCGGCGATGGCGTCGCGCCGCAGGAAGTTGTGGCCCGTAAGCGCCATGAGGGCGATGTACCCGTCGAACTTCACGAACGGGATGGCGTTGACGAGGGCTGCAAGGAACGAAACGACGCCGAACGCCGCGAGCACCTCCTGCCAGGTCGACCCTGCCGGCAGCAGGGCGGCGACGACCTCGGCCAGCCCGGCGAGTGTGACCTGCACGAGGACGCCGCTCGCCGCGACGAGCGCCCGTTGTCGCCGATCCCCCACCCGCCAGGCATCGGAGACGTCGCAGAAGAAGGCAGGCAGGAGGTAGAAGAGCATCACACCGACGCGGCGAGGGCGGCCGCCGAGGCGTGCGAGCGCGGCGGCGTGCCCGGCTTCGTGCAACGCGGTCGCGACGGTGAGCATCGCCACGAGCACCAGGTACTCGGACAACCCCAACGGATGGGTCACGCTCGTGATCACGACGTCCCGGTTGATGACCGCTGCGACCAGACCCGCGACCACTGCCGACGCCGCGACCGCGAACACCGTCCGAGTACTGACCTTGCCGAGCAGTCGCTGCAGGAGCGAGAAGAGCCGTTCCGGGTTGGCGAGCGTCACCTGCACCGTGAGGGGTGGCACGTACCGGACCCGTCGCTTCTGCGACGCAGCAGACCCGGTCTCGTCGTCGAGGAACCCGAGCTGCGCGAGTTGTCCGCGGGCCGCGGACAGGTCCGCGTCGGTCCACTCCTGACCGGTGTCGGCGCGCAACCGACTCCGAAGTTCCTCGTCCGTCCGGACGCTCGCCAGCGCGATCGCGTACAACGCGATGGCCGGACCGAGCCCGTACGCCTTCCCGTGCGGGTTGACCCCCACCCATCCCTCGGCAGTGTGGTTGACGGACGCAGCGGGAGCGAGGGTCGGGGTCGCGCCGATGGGGTCCGTCAACGAAGGTCCTTCGTGCGGGTCAGTTGGAACGCGCCCAGCCCGAGCACGACGAGCCAACCGACGATCACAGCGCTCGCGCTCGGCACCGACAGCAGGTGCTCCTGTGCGTCGATGTAGACCGATGCCATCGCGTTCGTCATGAAGAACTTCCCGACGCTCGGCAGGAATGCCTGCAGGGCCGGTTCGACGAGCATGCACAGCGCGAACACGACGATGATCGCCACGATCGCGTTGCGGGTCAGGAGGCCGATCAGCGTCCCCCACAGGCCGGCGACGGTGTTGACCACTGCGCAGCCGAGCACGATCAGCCACGCCTCCTTCGACATGTGCAACGCCGAGTCGTTCATCGCCAGCAGAATCGCGGCGAACCCGATGGATGCCGCGGCACCGAGGAGCGCGCCGACGAACCCGGTCGACGCGCCGATCGCAGCCTTCCCGGTGAAGTACGCCGTGCGGCTTCCGAGGGCCGTGATCACCCGGCTCGCCACACCCGAGCTGACCTCGCGTGCAGCGTCGAAGGCCGTCGCCATCCCGATGAACAGGGACAGCGCGAACCAGGTGCGGACCATGGTCACGGTGACGTCGACGTCGCCGTCGGGCGTCCGGAGCTGGTCCGTCACACCCGAGAACGTCCCCGCCGCCGACAATGCGGTGAGCAGGACGCCGAACACCAGGAAGTAGGGGACTGCCCGGCCGAGCCAAGCGCGGCGGACCTCGGAACGGAGCATGGTGGCGGTGGTCATCGTGCTCACCGACCCGATCCGGCCGCAGCGGGCGTCGGGACGAGGTCGAAGAACCTGTCCTCGAGTGATGCCCCGCCGACCGTCAGGTCAGCCAGGGTGCCCGAGTAGCGGACCGTCCGGTCGAGTATGACGACGTCGTCCACCGTGTGTTCGACCTCGGCGAGCATGTGGCTGGAGATCAGCACGCTGTTCCCTTGCTGGGCGTAGTGACGGATGAGTTCCCGGAGCCACCGGATGCCCTGTGGGTCCAGGCCGTTCGTCGGCTCGTCCAGGATGAGGAGGCGAGGTTCGGCGAGCAGCGCGATCGCGAGCGCATGGCGCTGCTTCTGTCCCGTCGACAGCTTCTGGACGCGCGTGCGGCGGTGCTCCGTCATGCCGACGATCTCGAGCAGTGACTCGACACGGTCTCGCGAGGCGCCGACGAGCTCCGCCCACGTCCGCAGGTCATCGCCGACCCGGGCATGCTGCAGGGACTGGACGCCGTCGACGCTGTACCCGACGACCTTCGCGGGCTTCGACAACGTCGAGAACGGCACGCCGTGGACGAGCGCTCGTCCCGACGTCGGTCGGACCAGGCCCAGGAGGCCGCGCAACGCGGTGGACTTGCCAGCACCGTTCTTGCCGAGCAACCCGACGACGCGTCCCTCGGGGACGGCGAACGTCAGGTCGGCGACGACCTGTCTGCCGCCGTAGTTCTTGCTGAAGCCGTCGAACTCGGCCAGGTTCATGATGCGTTCCTCTGGGTACTCGGGCAGAAGGGTAGGCGCTGGAGTGCGCGAATGACTGCGGATCGAGGGGCGATCGGCGTTACGTCGATCGCCCCTCGACGGTCATCAGGTGAGGATCAGGACTCCACCGGCAACCATGCCGGCGCCGACAACGGCACCGGCTGCGAAGCCGGCGGCCGTGTCCCAGAATCCGGGCGCCTCGAGGTCCTCGAGCTCGCTCACGGCGAAGTCGAGGGTGCCCACCGAAGTAATCGTCTCGGTCATGTCACACTCCTTTCAGTTCCTTGTCAGATGGTTGTTTGGCCTGCTCGCCCTTGGAAGGGTCGAGGATCAGGTCAGTGCCACGATCGCGGCTGCTGCACCGGCTGCGGCGATGGCCGAGCCGACGCCGAGCGCGAAGCCGCCCCAGAAGTCCGGTGCCTCCATGTCCTCGAGCTCGGTCGCGCCGAGGTTGAGCATGGTGTTCGTCTTGAGTTCCTGCATGTTTGTCCCTCCCTTCAAACAGTTTCGGTCACACGGTCAGTGCGACCGTTCTTCCTTGAGCGAGTGCTGCGTCGATGACCTCGCGGACATCGTCGCGACCCGCCTCCCCCATGAAGGGAAGTCCAGCGCCCCAACGCGCTGTGATGCGCGCGGCGAGGGCGTCGTCACCGAGTCGGGTGAGCTCGTCGTCCGACGGCCGACGGAGCCGCCCGTCGATGATTTGGTCGAGTGCCTCGGCAGGTGACGTTGCCCGCGGCATCGCCTCTGCCCAGAGCTCGCACAGTCTCCGGTACGACCCGAGCCTGCCGTCGCCGTCGCGCATCACGGACCAGTAGCCCGGCAGCACGAGCGAAGCGGCGACGGCCTTGGTGCACGACCACGCGATGGATGCCTCCGTCGTGATGATCCACGGCAGCGTCACCATCGGCGGTCGATCGCGCCCCAGCCAACCGGTGTGACTGAAGGCGCTGATCGAAGCTATCGCGCGGAGGTCAGCCGGTGCGCGTCCACCGTTACGAAGACGCGGGGCCAGCTCCACGAGCTGCCGGAGGCTGGCCCGCGTGACGACGTCTGCGAACGGAGCGGCCTCGCCCGCGGTGTACACGGTAGTGAGCCGGAGGAGCACCTCGACAAGCCCCTCCGTCATCTGCTCGTCGTCGAGGCTGGCGAGCAGATCCGATCGAGCGAGCACGACGTCGGCGCCGAGCACGGCACCCGAGACCAGCCTCTTCCGTCCCCGGGTCGTGACGCAGGCCGACAACGAGAGCTCCGATCCGGTACCGAACGTCGTCGGGGCCAGGGCGACCCGTGTCGAACGCGGCACGTCGGGCAGCACGACACGACTCGACCGGCCCGGCGATGTGACCCGCCGCATGGCATCAGCATCGAGGCTGACCAGCTTCGCTACATCGAGCGCCACCCCGCCCCCGACCCCGATCACGATGTCCCAGGGTCCGGCATCCGCGATGCTCGTGACGAGCTCCTCGCTGTCGTCGGACGCCGCGTGGAGCTGCGCGCCAAGGCGTTCGACGAGCGTGTCGACGAGGTCGGCGATTGTCGGCACAGACGCGTGGTTCCGGTCCGCGACCAGGCAAACCCGGCCGGTGCCGGTCCATTCCCGAAGACGCTGAACGAAGGCGTCCAGCGCGTCGACGGTGAGCGCACCGGGGTGGACGACCCACCCGACCTCCTCAGCGGAGGTTCGCATCGTCGTACTCCTGGAGGCCGACCCGGACGGCGTCGAACAGGGAGCGCACGTCCTCGTCGGTGTAGGTGAGCGCCGGGACGAGCTGGAACCCGTCCGGACCCGGGTGCACGACCGCCCCCGCGCGACGGATCGACCGGCGGAGCGCGGCGAGCGAGGCGGGGTCCCGCTGCGGTTGGCCGTCCCGATCCGCCACGGCGACGGCGCGGAAGTTCCCGGTTCCCCGGGTCACGAGCACCGAGGGATGCTGCGCGGCCAGGGCGGTGAGCTCGGTCTCGAGGGTCGCGGCGAGCTGCTGCGAGCGCTTGATGGCCGAAAGGCGATCGAACTCGTCGATCGTCGCGCTGATCGCCGCTCCGACTACCGGGGTCCCCGCTTGAGTCTCTGCGTGCACGAACACGCTCTCGTTCCCAGTGAACCGATCGGTGATCCGGGTCCCCACCAGGATCGCCGCAGCGGCCTGCGTGCCGTTCGTCAACCCCTTCGACGCGATCAGGATGTCAGGGGCCGACGGCCAGGACTCTGAAGCGAACATCGGGCCGGTCCGACCGAAGCCCGTGGCGACCTCGTCGGCGACGATGAGAAAGCCGTGACGGTTCCGGAGTTCGCAGAGGCGCTGGAGGTACTCGTCGGTGAGGGCGAACGCTCCTGATCCGAGGATCGGCTCGACGATCACCGCCGCGATCCGGTCACCGGTCGCTGCGACCAATCGCTCCAACTCGTCGAGGTCGTTGGGGGTCACGTGACGGACCTGCCGCGAGTCGACTCCGTAGAGCGACTGTCCGAGGTCGTCACCGCTCAGTGCGTGCGCCCCGTAAGTGAGTCCGTGGTAGCTGCCTTTGAGACCTACGACGGTCTTCCGCGACGGTTGGCCGTCGAGGATCGCGAAGTGGCGGGCAAGCTTCATGACGGCGTCGTTCGCAGAGCCACCGGCGGTCGTGAAGAGGACTCGCGCGTACCGGTCGGCGCCCGCGACCTCGCGGAGCCGCACGGCGGCTTGCTCGATGTCCTCGCTCCAGTACCGGAACAGGGACACGTACGACGCCCGGACCATGGCTTCGTGGACGGCGTCCGCGATGCGCTGGTTGCCGTAGCCGAGGTTCACGTTCCACAGCCCGCTCGTTCCGCAGAGGGCCTCGGATCCGTCCGCGAAGGTCAGCGTCGTGCCAGAAGCCGCGACGATCTGCGAGTCGAGGTCGTTGTGCGCCGCGAGTGGCACGAGTGCTGGCCAGACACTGTTCGGCCGCCGGTCAAGCACGCCACACCGCTTCGAGGATGACGATGGGGTGGGCGCCGGGCGGTGTCGCCACTGGTCTGACAGCACGGATGGCCAGGCCAGCGGCGGCGAGCTCCGCCTCCAGGACGAGCGGCGGGATGGCACGGACGTGAGTCAGGAAGACGGTGAGCGATTCGCGGTCCAGATCGTCGAGATCGATCACGCCCACATGCCGGATCGACGCAACTGGGTCGATCTCCTCGAACAGCCGGTAACGCTGGCCCGCCAAGCCGGGGAAGTCCTGGTACCTGCCCGTGGCGTCACCGAGCTTCGTCGTGTCCGTGGTGGACATCAGCAGGACGCCGTCGGCCGCGAGCCAATCAGCCGCGCCGCGGAAGAAACGTGCCCGTTGCACGTCGTCGAGGAGCGAGATGGAGATGCACCCGAGCAGAGCCGTCGAGTAGTGCATCCCGTCGTCGTACGTCGTCATGTCCGACACTGCGGTTCGTACCGACCCACGGAGCGCAGCGTGTCGCCCGGCGAGCTTGCCGTCGAGCAGCGCGACCATCGCCGGTGACAGGTCTACGCCGACGAGCTCGCGGCCCGCGGCGGCGAGCGGCAGGGTGAGGCGCCCGGACCCCGCGGCGAACTCGAGGATCTTGGTGGTGACGCCTCGGGTTGCCCGGATGAGCTCGCGGATCTCGTGGGTGTCGTGGACAGCCGCCGCTTCGTAGACGGTCGACCCCTGGTCGCCGTAGAGGTCGGCGATGTCGACCTGACCGGAGTACCCGTCGAGCAGGCCACGCAGTTCCGTGGGGAGGGCATCGAGCCCGATCGAGCTCACGCGTCAACCCGCTCGGCATCGCGGGTTTGGAGCAGCGGGTCGAGGAACGAGCGCACCTGGGAGAGGGCGGACTCTCGTTCCGGACCGGAGAGGCCGCGGAGCGTGTTCGATTCGTCCGTGTGCTCGAGCGCACGATCGCCGAAGCGGAGCTGGAGTTCGACGAGGGACGCCAGGTCCGGCGTGAGCGAGTAGGTCTTGTGGCGCGCTGAGACGTGGAGCAGCTGCTGCTCACGGTCGAACAGGAGCACCGCGCCGGGAGTCGGCTCCGGACGCTCCGATGCTGGCGAGGTGCCGCTGTCGAGGTAGGCGCCGTACCCCGACACTGACAGCCCGCTGAGGCCGCGGGCGGTGGCGTAGCGAAGCGCTTCCACCGCCTGCAGGAAGTGCAGTGCGCCGTCCGGACCGGACCGTTCCGCCGAATCAGTCTCCGGAGAGAATTCGCCGTCCGCGAGTCGGCCGAACTGCGGACCCCATGGCGACGACGAAACGGTGCCGTCTTCAGCGACGAACACGAAGTCCGGTTCAGGGGGGACGGTCCCGCCCACCCACGCGCACCGGTCGCCGATGACTACCTGCGGGTCCGTGAGGACGTCGGGGAAGACACCGCTGGCACGCGCAGTTGTCAGGTTGGCCGCGAAGGCCTCGAGATCACGACCTGTCTGCGGCACCAGCACGGTCGGCCCCGGAAAGCTCAGGAACTCGGCGACGGCGTAGTTCTGGAACTGGATGATCAGATCGTCGCCGAGTCGGACTTCACCGTCCTCGACGAGCTCGCCGCTGAAGCCCACGATCGGCGCCCCGTCCGTGTCGTGGTCCTCCGCGTCAGATGCGAACACGACATCGAAACCGCGGCCGAATGGCGAGGTCGCGACAGCTTCAGCCAACCCCGCCGACTGCACGAAAGCAACGCGCTGACGCGATCGGGTGGCCTGCGCCCCCTGCATCCAGCTCATCGCGGAACCGTGGATGTCTCCCCCAAGAAAACTCACGCCGTGACTGTAACAGGTTCCACAACGAAACGTTCTACCCCACGGATGGGGTCAAGGAACGAGCCGTGCTCACCGGCGTGTCGCGTGGTCAGGAGCGATCGGGACGGGTCGTGAGAAGTAGACCCACGGGACCGTCCCCCCAGGCACCACGCCCCACCCCTCCTCCAACAGGCGAGACGACTTCCGACTGCCCTGGACCGCCCGTGCGTGCTCCCACGGCTGCGAGTCCTGCACGAGCTCGTGCGACTGGAGGCCTACCCGGATCGCGTGCCAACCGTCTGCACCGAGCTGGGCAAGCTTGCCCATCTCGTCGAACGCCGTCACAGGGAAGAGCGTCAGCACCGCCGGCTCCAGTGGAACCGATGACGCCTCCGGAGCCGTCCGCGGGGCGCCGTAGAGCTGCTGCGCCGCTTGACGGGACGACCCCAGGATCTTCCCGATCTCAGCCCACGATGCACCGTTCTTCCGAGCGCCATCGACTGCCGACTGCGTGACGGTCCGGAGCGAAGCGCGCATCGACAAGCACAACTCGACGGCTCGGAGCGACTGCTCGCGGGCTTCTTCCGGGGTGAGGTCCGGATCATGGTCACCCACCTCCGGCACGTTGCGCGCGAGCAACTCACGCAACTGCGTGGTGAGGCTGCCCTCTTCACCCAAGGTGCTCAGCGCTGGACTCGTGCCGCGTTCACGGCGAACACGGCGAACACGAGACCGAAGACGATCGCACCGATGGCGGCGGCGAGCAGGCCGCCTTGGCGCCCGACGCTCCATGCGTAGCCGGTACCGATGGCGACGAGCCCGAAAGCGAGGGCGATGAGTCCGAGGATCATGGTGTTCCGCATGCCAACAGGATTCCCCTCCGCAGCGCCCGTGTCAACCGCAGATTGACGCCCGGCATCGACGCCCTACGGGCCACGGGAAGATGCTCCGTGAACGAGATACGGTTCGCGGGCCCCGCCTGCGCCCATCATCGACCGTGGATCGCCCGTTGCCTGAGCTTCGCGAGGCAAGCCCTCCGAACTCGCCTAGCACCAGCACCGCAAGAAGCCGTCACGCCGCTTCTGGTCCACCCGTCGACCGGAAGCCAGAGCGCGCCGACGAACGCCCGCGGAACGAGAAGAACCCCCGGCCCGAGCCGGGGGTTCTTCTCGTGAGCCGAGTATCACGGACCATTGAGGTCAGAAACACAATCGGGCCCTTTGGCGGTACCGGTGGGATTTGAACCCACGGTGGAGTTGCCCCCACACATGTTTTCGAGACATGATCCTTCGGCCGCTCGGACACGGTACCGGGAAAGAGTTTACACGATCCGGGAGGCCCGTGATGACACCCCGGGTCGGATCGCCCTCCACAAGCGGTCACCTGCAGGGCTCTCCCCACACCCACAGGTCCCCCTCGTCTCCGGCAAGACCGGCGGGCGTACCGTCCACGGCATGAGATCCCGCACGCTCATCGCACTCCTCACCTCCGTCGTCGGCAGCCTCGGCGTCGTCGGCGCCGCAGCCGTCGGTGCCCGCGCCGGCGTGAAGGGCCAACGGGCAGCGGCGCAACGGGTCGTCGACATGCTCCCGATCCACGCCGACTGGTGGCGAGAACGACAGCAGCACGAGGGGCAGCTGCTCTACGTGGCGATCGGTGACTCGGCAGCGCAGGGCGTCGGTGCGACGGCACCCGGCCGTGGCTACGTGGGGCTGCTCGCACGGCGCATCCGGCACCGTTCCCACATGTCGGTGCGGGTGGTGAACCTCAGCGTCTCCGGCTCGACCACGTGGGGTGCGAAGCGTGACCAGCTGCCGAAGCTCCGGCACTACGCGCCCGACGTCTGCACGGTGTCGATCGGGGCGAACGACATCGCCGACTTCGATCCGGACAAGTTCGAGCGGAACATCCGGGCGATCTACGGCGCGGTGCCGTCGCACGCCGTGGTGGCCGAGCTGCCGTGCATGTTCGTGCCGGACCGGGAGCGCAAGGTGGCGGTGGCGAACGAGATCGTGCACCGGGTGGCCGACGAGTTCGGGCTGACGGTGGCGCCGCTGCACACCATCACGAAGCGCGTCGGTGTCCGCCGCACCTTCTTCAACAGCTACGGCGACCTGTTCCACCCGAACGACCGCGGCTACGAGGTCTGGGCGAGCGCCTTCGAGCCGGCGGTCGACGCGCGGGTCGACACGGTGGCGGCGATCCGGCACTACCTGTCCGTGCGCGAGGCCGAGAACCTCGGTCGCGAAGCCGGGGCGGTCGCGAACGCCCGCGCCGAGCAGGACACCGACGGCGCCGAGGCACTCGACCACGCCTCGCGCCAGGGCCCGGGGCCGGTCGAGCGCCTGCGCCACCGGATGACCGGGTCGATCGCGGTGCCCGATGAACGAGACCAGTCGGACGAACCAAGCGGATCAGACGAGCCGGACGACCGCGCCGGTGATGTCGGCCGTACGGCCTAGCCTCGACGACATGGCGCGCCCGCAGTCCCTCTACCGTTGCACCGAGTGCGGCTGGACCAGCATCAAGTGGGTCGGCCGGTGCGGTGAGTGCCAGACCTGGGGCACTGTCGAAGACAGCTCGGCGGCGTCCGCGAGCACCCGCGGCACGTCGGCGGTCGCCGTCACCGGCGCCCGGGCCGCGCGACCGATCACCGAAGCCCGCGGCACCTCGGTGCAGCGCTGGCAGACCGGCATCGGCGAGTTCGACCGCGTCCTCGGCGGCGGCGTGGTGCCAGGCGCGGCGGTCCTGCTGAGCGGCGAGCCCGGCGTCGGCAAGTCGACCCTGCTGCTCGAGGTCGCCTCCCGAGCCGCAGCCTCGGGCAAGCGCGTCCTCTACGTCAGCGCCGAAGAGTCCGTCGACCAGGTCCGGCTCCGTGCCGAACGCACCGGGGCGATGCACGACGACCTGTACCTGGCGAGCGAGGTCGACCTCGGCGTGATCATCGGCCAGATCGACCAGGTCCAGCCCGACCTGCTCATCGCCGACTCCGTGCAGACCATCTCGTCGAGCTCGATCGACGGCATCGCGGGTGGCACGTCCCAGGTGCGCGAGGTCGCCTCGACCCTGATCCGCATCGCGAAGGACCGTGCCCTGCCCGTCCTCATCGTCGGCCACGTCACGAAGGACGGCACGATCGCCGGCCCGCGGCTCCTGGAGCACCTGGTCGACGTGGTCTGCCACTTCGAGGGCGACCGGCAGACCGCCCTGCGCTTCGTCCGGGCGCTCAAGAACCGCTTCGGCCCCACCGACGAGGTCGGGTGCTTCGACATGGGCGGCGACGGCATCCACGAGGTCCCCGACCCGAGCGGCCTCTTCATGTCGAAGAACGCCACCCCGGTGTCCGGCACCTGCGTCACCGTCGCACTCGAGGGGCGCCGCGCGCTGCCGGTCGAGGTGCAGGCCCTCATCGTCCCGAGCTCGGCACCGCAGCCACGCCGGGTCGTGAACGGTGTCGATGCCTCGCGTGTGGCGATGCTGCTCGCGGTCCTCGAACGCCGTGCCGGCCTCAAGCTGTCCGACGCCGACGTCTACGTGTCCACGGTGGGCGGCATGAAGCTCACCGAGCCCGGCGCCGACCTGGCGATCGCACTGGCCCTCGCGAGCGCCGCACGAGACCGTCCGTACCCGCACACGCTCGCGGCCGTCGGCGAGATCAGCCTCGCCGGCGAGATCCGTCCGGCCACGGGCACGAAGCAGCGCGTGAACGAGGCCACCCGCCTCGGGTTCACGACCGTGCTCGGCTCGGACTCCGGGCACCTGCGCGAGGCCCTGCGTGTGGCGTTCTCGATGACGCAGTCCCCGCGCGAACGCGAGCTCGACCGCGCGTTCTGAGCGGCTACGCGCGCAAAGCGGCCAGCAGGTCCGCCGGCGCGGCCTGCATCGTGTGCGGGCCGGCGATGTCGAAGAACACGCCCTCGAGCATGTCGAGGTGGGCGGCCAGGAACTCCTCGAGCCGCGGCCCGTCGTAGACCATGACCTGCCGGATCTTCTCGTCCGGCACCATCGCCGTGTAGGCGTCCGCCGACGAGAACAGCAGCAGGATGCGCTTGTCCGACCCCTCACGGCCGAACACCCGCACCTGCATGTCCTTCTTGCCGGTGACGAGTCGGGGGACGATCACGATGTCGTGGCGGAGCGCGAACGCCACCGCAGCGACGTCCTGCTTCGCGAGGGCTTCCTCGAGCTGTTCGCTCCGGAAGCGCTGTTCCTTGTCTGCCATCAGCTCAATTCCACCAGATTTTCGTCGTTCCGTGACGCACGGGTAGCCAGTCGGCCCAGAGCACGCTAGCCTGATGGAACCGCTTCGGCGGCGCTCAACGTCCGGGCGAGGTGGTTTGCCCCTCAACCCGGGCCCCAGGGTCACTGGCCGACAGGCCTGGCCCCGAACCCGTCCCGCCGGCACCTGCCCGCGTGGCGCATCACCCCCGTCGACGTACGTCGGGGTCTCCGTCGGTGCATCTGCACCTTGGCGGAAGCAAGAAAGCTAAGGAAACGCCATCATGGCATCTACCGGTACCGTCAAGTGGTTCAACAACGAAAAGGGCTTCGGCTTCATCGCCCCGGACGACGGCAGCGCTGACGTCTTCGCGCACTTCTCTGCGATTGCTGGCAACGGCTACAAGTCGCTCGAGGAGAACCAGAAGGTGGAGTTCGACATCACCGAGGGCCGCAAGGGCCCGCAGGCGGAGAACATCACCGTCCTCGGCTGATCACATCAGCTTGAACAGGCCCCGTCGTCTTCGGACGACGGGGCCTGTTGCTGTTTCCGGCACCTCTGCTCGGCACAGCCCAGCCGGAACGGAACGGAACCGCGAACCGCGCACCGCGCACCGCGCACCCGCCGCCTACTGCAGGATGAACTGCACCGAGGTCTTCGACTCGAGGTTCCCGACGGCGACCTGCAGGTGGTAGCTCGCGCCTCCCGCGGTGACCGCCGGCCGTGACGAGTCGCACGTCGACGTGGACGAGCGGGTCCGGTCCCAGGCGATCGCCGGGGTCGTGAGCGTCTGAC
Organism: Curtobacterium sp. MCLR17_055; assembly: GCF_003234305.1. Lineage (NCBI taxonomy): Bacteria > Bacillati > Actinomycetota > Actinomycetes > Micrococcales > Microbacteriaceae > Curtobacterium > Curtobacterium sp. MCLR17_055. Next base: position 23,702 of record NZ_QKSX01000009.1, on the reverse strand, counting down.
CGGACTTGATCGTGACGTCCTGGTTCGTGCCGCCGGTCTGGCAGTCCTTCGACGACCAGTACTGCTCCTGGCCGGAGCTGATCGTCAGCACCTGCTGCGCCGATCCGAGGTCCAGGTGGCAGGAGTTCGTGCCGGAGTTCTTGATCGACATCGCGATCTTCGGGTCCTCGGTGGGGCCGTAGGCCGACTTGTCGAGCACCGGGGTCAGGACGATCTGGTCCTTCGTGCAGGTCGACCCGTCGGCAGCAGCGGGCTTCGACGCAGAAGCCGAGGCAGATGCCGACGGCTTCGGCGCAGCAGACCGCGAGGACCCGGAACCGGCCGCAGACCCGTCCGACGATGCGCCGGCAGCAGACCCGGCACCAGCAGAGGCCGACGCACTCGGCGCCGCCGACGTGGCCCCGCTCCCCCGCCCGACGACGATGAGCACCACGACCAGGACAACGACCAGCAGCGCCCCGAGCACGAGCGCCCGGCGGCGCCAGTAGACGACCGGCTTCTCGGGCCCGACGGGGTGACGCAACGACGACATGCGCACAGGGTAGACAACGGCGCGGGCCGCACACGGCCACCCCGCCGGGCGGCACGGGAAAGCGTCAGAGGTTCTTCAGCATGCGGGTGTTGCCGAGGGTGTTCGGCTTGACCCGGGCGAGGTCGAGGAACTCCGCGACCCCTTCGTCCGACGAGCGGACCAGTTCGGCGTAGACGTCCGGTGACACGACGCTCTCGCCGATCTCCAGGTACCCGTGCTTCGCGAAGAAGTCGACCTCGAAGGTCAGGCAGAAGATCCGGGCGACGCCGAGTTCACGGGCGTCGTGCTCGAGCGCCTCGAGCATCCGGTGCCCGACGCGCTTGTGGATCCACTGCTCGTCGAGGGCGAGCGTGCGCACCTCGGCGATGTCGTCCCAGAACACCGCGAGTGCGCCGCACCCGATCGGGGTGCCGTCAGGGCCCTCAGCGATCCGGAACTGCTGGATCGAGCCGTACAGGGCGACGTTCTCCTTGCCGAGCAGGATGCGCCGGTCGACGTAGGGGGCGATGAGCCGCTGGATGTGCGGGACGTCCGAGGCGAGCGCCGGACGCACGAGGATCCCGTGGTCGTCGCGCTCGTGGAACGCGTGCTTGCCGTGCTCTGTCATCCGCCCCACACTACTGCGCAGCGACGGACGGACCCGCATCCGCCGAAGCCGCAGGGGGACAGCGCTGCTGAGTGCCGCCCAGGTCGATCGGCCTACCGTCCGGTGCATGCCTCAGATCATCGAAACCGTCGACGTCAACGTCCCCGTCCGCCAGGCCTACGACCAGTGGACCCGTTTCGAGGAGTTCCCGCACTTCCTCGACGAGGTCGAGAAGATCGTCCAGGTGGACGACAAGACCACCGACTGGACCGTGAAGATCGCCGGCCAGGAGCGCGAGTTCCGGGCCCTCATCACGGAGCAGCACCCCGACGAGCGTGTCGCCTGGACCGTGAAGGACGGCGAGACCGACCACGCCGGTGTCGTCACCTTCCACAAGCTCTCCGACGCCGAGACCCGCGTCACCGTGCAGATCGACTGGGAGCCCTCCGGCATCCTCGAGAAGCTCGGCTCGGTCGTGGGCGTCGGCGGCCACGCCGTCAAGAAGGACCTGCAGAACTACAAGGAGCGCGTCGAGAACGCACCGACCCAGCCGGGCTGGCGCGGCGACGTGCAGGCGTAGTCCGCACCACACGACGGACGGGAGGCGCGGTGCCAGCTGGCACCGCGCCTCCCGTTCGTTCGTCCCCCGTTCGGCATCCCCCCATCGAAATGCCGACCTGACGAGCGAGCGCGAGCCTTGCAGAGTGGTGACACCGGCCGACGCGCTGGATCAGTTTTATCATGTCTGAGACAGATGTGAGAGTGGGGACACGTGATCGAGTACAACGACGACGACGCACACCGTCGGGAACTGTCGCGCAAACTGCAGCTCCTGATGGACGTCGTCGAGGCCAACTCGGGCCAGCGACCCCCGTACAAGGAGATCGCCGCCGAGATCGAGGCGCAGGGTGCGTCGATGAGTCGACCGCGCTGGGGCTACATGCTCGGCGGCAACGGTCCGGCCGTCCGAGACCAGCGACTCCTGGCCGCCCTGGCGACCTACTTCGGCGTCCCGGCGGAGTACCTGACCGACGCGGCCGGCAACACGGACGTGCCGGAGCGGGTGCAGGCGCAGCTGGAGCTCGTGCTCGAACTCCGCAAGCGCGAGGTGGTGGCGTTCGCCACCCGGCGTCTGGGCGAGTTCGCCTCTGCAGACGAGATCCGCGACTTCACCGACCACCTGCGTCGCCTCGACGAGTCGGGCGGCACCCCGTGAGCGGGTACCGCGACCGCTTCGACGCCCTGCGTCGGCAGACCGAGGCCCGTCGCCGTGTGCAGCGCCTCGGGCTCCCCCGTCGGTTGTCCCTGCCGGAACTGACCGCCCGTGCCGAGGCGGCGCTCGGCAAGCCGATCCACGTGCGCACCACGGAGCTGCCGGGCGACCTGTCCGCGCGGCTCATCCAGCGCACCGACCACGCCCTGCTCGAGACCCGCCCCGGGCTGTCCGAGCGCTCCCGGGTGGCCTGCGTGCTGCACGAGCTCGCCCACGTGTTCATGGACGACACCGGCTGCGACCACCAGGCGTACACGGGGCTGCTCAGCGGCCGGACGGCGTTCACCCGCTCGCTGGACACCCCGCACGAACAGGCCGTCGAGCTCGTCGCCGACCAGCTCGCGCTGCGGATCGGGCTGCTCGACCCCGAGGGCCAGCCCGGGATCTTCCGGTGACGCGGTGACGCTGCACGTCTGGGGGTCGATCCCGGTCTGGCTGATCCTGGCGGTGCTGGTCGCCCGGCTGCTCCTGGTGCGCACCCAGTCGGCCAGTGTCACGTGGCTGATGGTGTGCTGCAGCTGCGTCGCCGTCGGACTCACGATCAACCAGCCCGACGTGACGACGTTCCTCGCCGGGGTGACGCACGTGCCGAACATCGCCGACCTGATCGGCCGCTGCCTGATGGTCTGCGGCATGTTCGCGCTCGCGCAGTCGGTCGAGGCCGCCGCACGCTCCGCCAGGCTCCTGCGCGCCAGCCGCATCATCGGCTGCGTGCTCGTGCTCGTCGCCCTGGTCGTGCTGTTCAGCCTCATCGACGCACCGACGCCCACGGCGCAGTTCATGGTGGCCTATGGCGACCAGCTGCCGACCGCGCTGTACTCGGCGGTCGAGATGACATACATCGCCATCGTGATCGCCCGGTCGGCCGTCGCCGTGCTGCGCGGGTTCCGGAGCGGCGACGGGCTCGGCCGCCTGTACTGGCTCTTCGTCGTCGGTGCCGCCGGCCTCGTGCTGCTCGCCGGCATCGCGATCGCCCTCGACGCCGTGCACGTCGCCGGCGCGGACGGTGCGGTCGGGGTCCTGTCGACGCTCTACACCCCGGTGTTCCTCGGCTCGATGGTCCTGCTCGCCATCGGCGCGGCCGGCGGCGTCCTGCCCGACGCCGCACGGGAGTTCCGCGACTGGCGGGCCGCCCGACGCCGGTTCCGCGTGCTCGAACCGGAACTCCGGCGGCTCGAGACGGCATCGGGCAACACCGGGCTCTACTTCACGATCGTGTGGCAGCGTCGCCAGTGGCGGAGTCGGCAGCACCGACTGTCCGTCGAGATCGAAGACCGCGCGCGCGAGGCCGGGCAGGACGTTCCGGCCGCTGCGACGCTCACCACGGCACGACTCAGGGAGATCACATGACCGGCGCACGCATCACGGCACTCGGTACCGCGGCAGGAGCGGTCGGCACGCTCGGACTCGGTGCCTTCGTCGCACGGCGGCTGCTGTTCCCGACGCCGTACACGGCGACCGCCACGGTCCGCAGCGCCACGGACACCGAGGTCGAGCTGACCGCCACCCGCGACACCCGCCTGCCGGGCACCTACGACCTGCAGCGCGACGACACCCGGGTGCAGGTCGGCGCGATCACCACCGCGAGCACGGCGACCGGAGCCAGCAGTGGCGGCGACACCGTCCGCCGCAGCGTCACCGCCCCCGTGGCGACCGGTGCGTGGGGCTGGGACGCCCTGCGGTACGACGGACCGGACGACGTGCCCGGTACCGAGCCCGAGGCCGCCACGACCCACGTGGTCCACGTGCACGGCCAGTCCCTCGGCCCGCGCCAGGTCCTGCGCGGTGTCGGCGTCTGGCGTGCGCTCGGCGCCTCGTCCGAGATCGTCGACACCACCGACCTGCCGCTCCGCTCCCTCGACGCCGGGGCAGCGGACCGCATCGTCGCCGCCGTGCGCGCCGCCCGGGCCCGCGGCGCTCAGCGCGTCGTGCTGCAGGGCTGGTCCGCCGGTGCGCTCGCCTGCTCCGTCGCCGCCGCACGCGTCGACGTCGACGGACTCGTGGCCGTGTCACCCCTGTTCGACGTCGCCTCGGCACTCCGCGGGGCTGTCCGCGGCGCGCACCTGCCCGCGTTCGTCGGCACCGTCGCCGCCCGCATCGCGACCACGAACGTGCTGTCGCGGCTCGCCGGGGCCCCGACCCCCGTGACGACCACCACGTGGCAGGACTCGTCGACGCCGACGCTGCTGATCCACTCCGAGGCCGACGCCCTGGTCGCGGCCGACGACGTCGCCGACGCCGCGCGGCAGGGCGCCACCACGGTCACGTTCCGCACGGCACCGCACACGCTCGAGTGGAACGAGGCCCCGGAGCGCTGGGAGCGCGCCGTCCGCGACTTCGCCGCGCAGCTGCTCGACGCCGCCTGACGCCACGAGCGCCCGCCCGCACGGACGACCGACACCACCCCGGACGTGCAACGGCCCCGGTCTGCGAACAGACCGGGGCCGGCTGCGTCTCGATCCGTTGGGGGGAACCGATCGAGCGCGACGCGCGAGGAGTTGGGGGGAACGTCTCGCGCGTTGTCATCACAGTACCCCCGGACGGGGGTCCGTGGCCGCAAGGACGCGCAGATCGGCGATGCGGGATCTGAACGCGACCCGAGAACGGACAGGAGGCCCGGTGCCAGCTGGCACCGAGCCTCCTGTCCGTGGGGTGTCAGGTCCTAGGACTCGATCTCGCCCTGGGGCGTGTCGGTCGCGGCCTCGACCGCGGCTGCACCGGCGAGGACCTCTTCGCGGCCCGGCTGACGCCCGGTCTCGAAGTGGAACGCACCGTCGACGAAGTCGACCTTCACGTGGTCGCCGGCGTTGAGCTCACCCTGCAGGATGTGCTCGGACAGCTGGTCCTCGACCTCGTGCTGCATCGCGCGACGCAGGGGACGAGCACCGAGGGACGGGTCGAACCCGACCTTGATGAGCTGCTCCTTGGCCGGCAGCGTGAGCTCGACGGTCATGTCGCGGTCGAGCAGGCGGTCTGCCAGACGCTTCACGAACAGGTCCACGATCTGCAGCAGCTCGGGCTGCGACAGCTGCGGGAACACGATCGTGTCGTCGACACGGTTCAGGAACTCGGGCTTGAAGTGCTTCTTGAGCTCCTCGTTGACCTTGCCGCGCATGCGGTCGTAGCCGACGGCCGAGTCACCCTCGACCTGGAAGCCCACCGGGCCACCGGCGATGCCCTGCGAACCGAGGTTCGTGGTCATGATGATGACGGTGTTCTTGAAGTCGACCACGCGGCCCTGACCGTCGGTGAGACGGCCTTCCTCGAGCACCTGCAGCAGCGAGTTGAAGATGTCCGGGTGGGCCTTCTCGATCTCGTCGAACAGGACCACGGAGAACGGCTTGCGGCGCACCTTCTCGGTGAGCTGGCCGCCCTCCTCGAACCCGACGAACCCGGGAGGGGCACCGAACAGGCGGGACACGGTGTGCTTCTCACCGAACTCCGACATGTCGAGGGAGATCAGCGCACCCTCGTCGTCGAACAGGAACTCGGCGAGGGCCTTGGCGAGCTCGGTCTTCCCGACGCCCGTGGGGCCGGCGAAGATGAACGAGCCGGAGGGACGGTTCGGGTCCTTCAGGCCGGCACGGGTACGGCGGATGGTCTTGGACAGGGCCGAGATGGCCTCTTCCTGACCGATGACGCGCTCGTGCAGTGCCTTCTCCATGAAGACGAGACGCGAGGTCTCCTCTTCGGTGAGCTTGAACACCGGGATGCCCGTGGCCTGGGCCAGGACCTCGGCGATGATGCCCTCGTCGACGGTGCCGGACGCGGCGACGTCACCCGCACGCCACTGCTTCTCGAGGCGGAGACGCTCGCCGAGGAGCTTCTTCTCCTCGTCGCGCAGGCTCGCGGCCTTCTCGAAGTCCTGCTCCTCGATGGCGGCTTCCTTCGATCCGCGGACCGTCGAGATCTTCTCGTCGAACTCGCGGAGCTCCGGCGGTGCCGACAGGATCGACAGACGCAGGCGAGCGCCGGCCTCGTCGATCAGGTCGATGGCCTTGTCCGGCAGGAAGCGGTCCTGCACGTAGCGGTCCGCCAGGTTCGCCGCGGCGACGATCGCGCCGTCGGTGATGGACACCTTGTGGAACGCCTCGTACTTGTCGCGCAGACCCTTGAGGATGTTGATCGCGTGGGGCAGCGACGGCTCGTTGACCTGCACCGGCTGGAAGCGACGCTCGAGTGCGGCGTCCTTCTCGAAGTGCTTGCGGTACTCGTCGAGCGTGGTGGCGCCGATGGTCTGGAGCTCACCGCGGGCGAGGAGCGGCTTGAGGATCGAGGCCGCGTCGATCGCGCCCTCGGCTGCACCGGCACCGACGAGCGTGTGGATCTCGTCGATGAAGACGATGATGTCGCCGCGGGTGCGGATCTCCTTCGTGACCTTCTTCAGGCGCTCCTCGAAGTCACCGCGGTAGCGGGAGCCGGCGATGAGCGATCCGAGGTCGAGCGAGTAGAGCTGCTTGTCCTTCAGCGTCTCGGGCACGTCGCCCTTGACGATCGCCTGAGCGAGGCCCTCGACGACGGCGGTCTTGCCGACGCCGGGCTCACCGATCAGGACGGGGTTGTTCTTGGAGCGGCGGGAGAGGATCTGCATGACCCGCTCCATCTCCTTCTCGCGCCCGATGACGGGGTCGAGCTTGCCGTCGCGCGCGGCCTGGGTGAGGTTCCGACCGAACTGGTCGAGGACCTGCGAACCCTGCTGCGCGTTCTGCTGCTGCTCGCCGCCGACGGCGACCGCTTCCTTGCCCTGGTAGCCGGACAGGAGCTGGATGACCTGCTGGCGCACCCGGTTCAGGTCGGCGCCGAGCTTCACGAGGACCTGGGCTGCGACACCCTCGCCCTCGCGGATCAGGCCGAGCAGGATGTGCTCCGTGCCGATGTAGTTGTGGCCGAGCTGCAGCGCCTCGCGCAGGGACAGCTCGAGCACCTTCTTGGCGCGCGGCGTGAACGGGATGTGCCCGGTCGGCTGCTGCTGGCCCTGCCCGATGATGTCCTGGACCTGCTCGCGCACGGCGTCGAGCGAGATGCCCAGCGACTCCAGCGCCTTGGCGGCGACGCCCTCGCCCTCGTGGATGAGGCCGAGGAGGATGTGCTCGGTGCCGATGTAGTTGTGGTTGAGCATCTTCGCTTCTTCTTGAGCGAGGACGACAACACGACGGGCCCGGTCGGTGAATCTCTCGAACATGTGCTCTCCCTTGGCCCCTGATGAGCGGAGCCGACGCTGTGCCGGTCTCGTGTGAGTCCGGCCAAGTACTTCGAGAGTAACCAGCGCTCCCCCCGGGGGCTGCCCCTGTTCGCCGTGGGCGTGACCAGGGTGCGTCTTGTGCGCAGTGAGCGAACGACGAGACGGGCGAGACGGACTGGAGGCCCGTGGCGGGGTCGCGACGGGCCTCCAGTCCGCTTGTCGGTCGCGCTGGGTCAGGCGCGCCGCACCGCGCGACGCAGGTCACGTCGGAAGCGGCGCGCGTCGACGCCCAGGGCGTCGAGGACGTCGTGCGCCGATCCGGCGAGCGGATCGTCGACCGAGTCGAGCACGGCGAGGACGACGTGCGGCGGTCGGATGCGCTCCGAACGGCCCGCGATCGTCGCGGCTCGGGCGAGCACGCGCATCGCAGCGGGCGTGCACGCGACCCGGTCGTGTTCGCCGGGGCAGGTGGTGTGGGCGCCGACGAAGGCGCGGATGCCGGAGCGGACGGTGTCCGGGGTGATCCGGTGGGCGTCAAGGAGGGGGCGGAAGCGGGGCATGCCGGCGCAGAGCGTGACGGCGGCCAGCAGCAGGTGTTCGGCGTCGACGAAGCCGAAGCCGGACTCGTGGGATTCGAGGTCGGCGAGCAGCACGATCTCGCGGCCGTGCCGGACGGAAGGGAGGGCGACGGAGAGCTGAGCAGTCTGCATGTATTCAGAATATCGCATGCCGCTGCGAAGGGACAGCCCGCATCGGAGGTCCGCTCGGTACGATCCGCTCATGGAGCAGCCCGTCGTCGGCCTCGTCGTCCACCCGACCAAGAACGTGCAGGAGTCCGTGACGACCCTGCAGCGCTGGAACGCGTCCGGCCAGGGCGAGCTGCTCGCCCGGCGTGCGGACGCCCAGCGCATCGGTGGCGGGGTCGACGTGGTCGACGACGACGACTTCACGGACCGCGTCGACCTGGTCGTGGCCCTCGGCGGCGACGGCACCATGCTCGGCGCGATGCGGCTCGTGGCCAAGCGCCCGGTGCCCGTCCTCGGCGTGAACTACGGCAACGTCGGGTTCCTGGTCGAGATCGAGCCGCCCGAACTCGAGAGCGCGCTGGAGCGGTTGTCCGCCGGCGAGTACCAGCTCGAGCCGCACCACGCGCTCGAGGCCCGGTTGTCCTGGGGTGGTGCCCGCACCGACTACCTGGCGTTCAACGACCTGACCATCGTGCGACGGCCGGGCTCCGGGCAGGTGTCGGCCGACCTCAGCGTCGGGGGCCTCGGGTACGGGTACTACCGAGCCGACGCCATCGTGGCCGCCACCCCGGCCGGCTCCACCGCGTACAACTATGCCGCCGGTGGGCCGGTGCTCTCCCCCGCGTTGTCCGGCTCGGTGGTGACGCCGGTCGCGCCGATGGCCGGGATCGACCGCTCGGTGGTGCTCGCCGCACGGGAGCGCTACCGGTTCGACATCGCCGAGGGCACCAGGAGCGCGGCGCTCGAGGTCGACGGGCTCGTGGTCGGCGAGGTGGCCACCGGGGCGCAGATCGACATGCGGCTCCGCAAGGACGCCGGCAGCGTGGTGCGCCTCGACGCCGAGCGGCACGGGCGGACCGGACGTGTGAAGCTCAGCCTGCTCGACCTGCCGGTGCGGCCCGACCAGCTGGTCGAGCTCATCCCGAGCGACCTGCGGCAGAAGCTCCGGCGCGAGATCGACGACTGACGCCGCGCCGGGGCTGGCCCTGGCTATGGCTCCGGCCCCGGCTCCGGCTCCGGCTCCGGCTCCGGCTCCGGGAACGTGAATGGCCCGCTCGAGCAGTGCTCGAGCGGGCCGTCCCATCACCCCACCGGATCGTCTTCCCACAGAACGACCCGGTTTCCCCGCGCCGGCACGGGTGAACGTGCCGGCCGAAGTCCACGGACCTAGTCGGTCAGGTACAGCTGCATGTCCTGCGAGACCGCCTTGGCGAACAGGCGCAGCTTCGCGCGCGACTCCACCCGGCTGACGGCCTGGCGGGTCGTGTGCACGATCTTCGAGATCTCGTCGAGGGTCATCGGCTTGTCGTCGTCCAGGCCGTAGCGCATGCGGATGACGTTCGCCTCGTCGCTGGGCAGCTCGGCGACGATGGAGCGGATGTCGCGGTGCAGCAGCGTCGTCTCGGTGAGCTCGTTCGGGCTCGCGGCGTCCTCGTCCTCGATGAAGTCACCGAGTTCGCTGTCGTCCGAGTCGCCGACCACGGTGTGGATCGACACCGGCTCGTGCGAGCGACCCTTGAGGTCGACGAGTTCCTCGACGCTCATGCTCAGCTCGGCGGCGACCTCGTCCGGCATCGGCGCACGGCCGAGGTCGACGGTCAGGTCACGCTCGGTGCGCGAGATCTTGTTGATGAGCTCGACGGTGTGCACCGGGATGCGGATCGTGCGTGCCTTGTCGGCGAGACCACGCGAGATGGCCTGGCGGATCCACCAGGTGGCGTAGGTCGAGAACTTGTAGCCCTGCGTGAAGTCGAACTTCTCGACCGCACGGACCAGGCCGAGGTTGCCCTCCTGGATGACGTCCATGAAGGGCAGGCCACGCTGCGAGTACCGCTTGGCGATGCTCACGACGAGGCGGAGGTTCGAGGTGATCATGCGCTCCTTGGCGCGCTCACCGTCGCGGACCAGCCAGCGGAGTTCACGCTGCAGGGTCTTCGCGAGACCCTTCTCGGTGGCGAGCTTCTCTTCGGCGAAGAGCCCGACCTCGATGCGGCGTGCGATCTGCGCTTCTTCCTCGGCGGTGAGGAGCGAGAGACGGCCGATGTGACGGAGGTAGTCGCCGACCTGGTCGACCGAGGCGCCGCGGACACCGGCGAGCTGCTCGTCGGCCTCGACCTCGGTGTCGAGGGAGGTGGTGGCGGACTCGGCGGTCGCGGTCTTCGATGCCGATGCCTTCTTGGTGGCGGTGCGGCGGGTGGTGCTGGGTGCAGCCGTTGCGATCGTCATGGTGTTTCTCCCTGCGTTCGACGGTGATGGCTTCGTGGGGCGTTGCCGGGGGGTGCTGATGAGTAAAGCGGCCCGGAGGTGTACCCCACAAATCGTTCGGAGCGATTCTCAGGGTTCTCCGTGCTTCGTCATCGAAAGCGTCCCCCGCGGGGTACAGCCCACCGACAGTCTGGTCCCCCAATCGGCCCTGGATCAAGCGGATAACGCCGTGTTTCCGGCGTTGCTGGCGTGTTTCACCAGCGTTTCCGATCGTGTACCCCAGGCGACTGCGTACTCCGGACATGCAAAAGGGGTACGTCCGACCGGATCAGTGCGATCTGGTCGTCGTACCCCGAATACCGAATGGGTGGGGGTCACCAGGAGGGTTCGAGCCACCCGTCCCGGCGCTTGGAGACCTCGAGGTCTGCGTCTCGGTCGAACTCGTCGTACTCGCTCTCGATGTCACCGACGAGGCTGCGGCCCGTGAAGGGATGTGCGGTGGTTGCCATGCGGACGATGCTCACCCCGGCACGCGTCGGCGAGGTGAACGGTGTGTGACGGTCCGTCGGCGCTCAGACGTCGAGGTCGTCGACGTCGCCCTCGTCGTCGAGGGGTCCGTCGTCGCTGCCGACGGGCGAGACGGACGCCCCGGACGCCGGGTGCCCGAAGGCGTCCTCCACGTCGAGGTCGTCGAGGTCATCGACGCCGGCGGCGGACTCCGGGATGGTGGGCATGCGCGACAGGATCACACCGCGCGGTGAACACGGGGTGAAGTGGATCGTGCGCGCGCGGCTACTCGGCCGACGTCGGAGCCGGTGCGGGGCGACCGTGCTCACGCTCGAAGCGGGCGCGCTCCTCGGCCTCGACCTTGGCGTACGCGGCACGCTCGGTCCGGTCAGCACGCATGATCGCGCGCATCACGAACCAGAAGATCAGGCCGACGACGATGGTCGGCGTCAGGGCGAAGACGATCCCGCTTACGACTCCTTCAGGCACCCGAGCATCGTACCCCGGTGGACCGGGAGCTACTTGACCAGCGGGAACAGGATCGTCTCGCGGATGCCCAGGCCCGTGATGGCCATGAGCAGGCGGTCGATCCCCATGCCCATGCCGCCCGACGGGGGCATCGCGTGCTCCAGGGCCCGCAGGAAGTCCTCGTCGACGCGCATCGCCTCGAGGTCACCACCGGCCGCGAGCTTCGCCTGCTCGACGAACCGCTCCCGCTGCACGACCGGGTCGACGAGCTCGGAGTACGCCGTGCCGAGCTCGAAGCCTCGGACGTACAGGTCCCACTTCTCGACGACGCCCGGACGGGTGCGGTGCTGCCGGGTGAGCGGCGAGGTGTCGACCGGGAAGTTCATCACGAAGGTCGGGCGGTCGAGCGAGTCGATGACGAAGTGCTCCCAGAGCTCCTCGACGTACTTGCCGTGCGTGGCGTGGGCGACCTCGACGCCCTCGGCCTCGGCGAGCGTCTGCAGCTCGGACAGCGGGGTCTCCGGGCTGATCTCGCGCCCCGCGGCCTCGGACAGCGAGCCGTACATGTCGATCCGGGGCCACTCGCCACCCAGGTCGTAGGTGCTGCCGTCGGGCAGGGTGACCTCGAGCGCACCACCGGTGACCGCGCGGGTCGCGTTCTGCACGAGCTCCTGCGTCAGGTCGGCCATCTGCTCGTAGTTGCCGTACGCCTGGTACGCCTCGACCATCGCGAACTCGGGCGAGTGCGACGAGTCGGCGCCCTCGTTCCGGAAGTTCCGGTTGATCTCGAACACCCGGTCGATGCCACCGACGACGGCACGCTTCAGGAACAGCTCGGGTGCGATGCGCAGGAACAGCTCGGTGTCGAAGGCGTTCGAGTGCGTCACGAACGGTCGGGCCGAGGCGCCGCCGTGCTGGGTCTGCAGCATCGGGGTCTCGACCTCGAGGTACTCGTGCGCGGTGAAGGTCTGGCGGAGCGAGGCCATCACGGCAGCGCGGGCACGCACCGTGGCGCGGGCCTCGTCGCGGACGATGAGGTCGAGGTAGCGCTGGCGGACCCGCGTCTCCTCGTTGAGCTCGTTGTGCAGGTTCGGCAGCGGCAGGATCGCCTTCGCCGCGATCGCCCAGTCGTCGACCATGATCGACAGCTCGCCGCGGCGCGAGGAGATCACGCGGCCGTGCACGAACACGTGGTCGCCGAGGTCGACGAACTCCTTCCAGCGGGCGAGGGACTCGTCCCCCACCTCGGCCAGGGAGACCATCGCCTGGATGCGCGAGCCGTCGCCCGACTGCAGGGACGCGAAGCAGAGCTTGCCGGTGTTGCGCGAGAACACCACGCGACCCGCGATGCCCACGACGTCCTGGGTCTCCTCGCCGGTCTCCAGATGCGCGTACTGCTCGCGCACGGCCGGGATCGTCGTGGTGATGGGGAGCTCGGCGGGGTACGCCTCGATGCCCGACTCCAGCAGCTTCGCCCGCTTGTCGAGCCGGACCTGTCGCTGCTCGCTGGTCTCCTGCTCGGCCAGTGCGGCGGCGTCGGCGATCGCGGTGTCGGGGGTGACGGTCTCGTCGGTCATGCGGGTGCGGCTCCGATGGTCGTGGGGGTCGGGGGAAATGCTACCCGCGCCGCGGTCCCGCCCCCGAACCGTGCCCGCCCGAGAGCGCGGTCACAACACCCCGCCCGCACCACGCCCACCGGTCACGATCTGTCGGCTCGAGCACGCGCAACCGACAGGTCGTGACCACTCGGCGGAACTGAACGGGGAGTCTTGACCTCTCGAGCGCCCGGCCCCGACCTCCTACCCGCGCCGCGGTCCCGCCCCCGAACCGCTAGAGCGTCGACTGCCCGTCGGCGGCGGTGAGCGCGTTGTCGACGGCGGAGCGGACGAGCGCACCGAGGACACGTCCCGGGTGTTCGACGCCGATGCCGGACAGGGTGCCCGCCGACTGGTCGACGATCGCGGTCGAGAAGCTCACGGCGGCCCGCACCGCATCGGCGTAGGCGGGCCGGTCGCCCTCGGCCACGACGAACGGTTCGGCGCCCATCTCGACCACGAGCGCCTGCGCGATCGGCAGCACGGGCGCCGGGGCGGTCACCGCGCAGTACGCGTCGCGCAGCCGGGACAGGTCGACGCTCGTGCCCGTGAAGGCCATCGCGGGGTGGATCGCCAACGGGATGGCACCGGCCGCCATCGCCGGGGCGAGGATGCCGACGCCGTGGTCCGGGCTGGTGTGCACGACGAGCTGCCCCGGCTGCCAGATCCCGGCATCCGCCAGCCCCTGCACGAGCGAGGCGAGCTGGTCGTCCGGCACCGCGAGCAGCACGAGTTCGCTCCGCTCGACCAGGTCGGGCGTCGCGAGCACCGGGGCGCCGGGCAGCATCGCCTCGGCGCGGTCACGACCCTCGTCGGACACGGCGGTCACCCCGACGACGGCGTGCTCCGCGTTCGCCAGGGCTGCTCCGAGGACGGGTCCGACCCGTCCGGCGCCGACGATGCCGACCCCGAGACGCCCGGCCCTCATCGTGCGGCTCCGGTCGGTGGGACGTCGTCCCAGCCGGTAGGGACGGCGCCGGACCGGTGGTCCGCCGTCGGTCCGGCAGGGGCTCCGGACCCGGGCACGGTGTCGGCCGCAGCGTGCGTGGCGGCCGCGGGACGGGCCTCCCGTTCGCGCCAGCGGTGGGTCGTGTCGACCGCGGCCGCCTCGACGGCACGCTGCGTCGTCTCCGACCACAGGCGCTGCGCGTCACGCGCGTCGAGCGCGCCGACGCGGGCCGAGACCGGGCCGGCCACGGTGTGGACGTGGACGGCTGCGAGCCGCAGGGCACGCTCGAGGGGACCCTGCTCGACCTTGACGCTCTGCACCCGGGGCAGCGGCACGATGACGAGCGAGCGCCACACGGCACCGAGCCGCAACAGCACCGCACCCTGCACGAACCGGTAGCCGTTGCGCCGGAACGCGAACGGACGGAGCCACGCGCCACGGCGTGGGGAGTGCACGAAGCCGCCGCGGTCGCCCGAGGTGGTGAGGCTGTCGTCGACGACGTCGACGGCTTCGGCCGCCCCCTCGCGCAGGGCTTCCTGCGACGCCTCGGGGCCGGCGACGACGGTGCCGACGAGCCCGGGCAGGATGATGTCGAGGACCTCGCGGACGTCCGCCGTGGTACCGACGGGCAGCACGATCGAGGACACCTGCTGGTTGCTCGACGCCCCGTTGCCGGCGCTCGTCGCACGGTTGATGCGGATGTCCCACCAGCCGAACGGACGCCACAGCAGCGGCTGCGCGACGCTGACGGCGTGGATGCGGCCGGGCGGCAGCGTCTCGTTCGACGTCGAGACCAGCCCGAAGCCGATCCGGATGCCGTCGCGGGTCTCGGCGATCGTGTACTGCAGCGAACGGGAGAACTTGCGGACGTAGTAGCCGCCGGCACCGAGCACGGCGGGGAACAGCCCGAACAGCACCGCGAACTCGCCGGTGAGGGCGACGCTGACGATCATGCCGGCGATGACGAGCAGCAGGAACAGCGTCGTGCCGGACAGCAGCATCGAGGCGATGAGCCGACCGGGGCGCACCTTGACGATGCGGGTCGCGTGCACGGCTGCCGGATCGAGCTCGGGCGAGAACATCTCGTCGACGCGGTCCTGCAGTGCCCCGTGCGACTGCCGCGACGGACCGCCGTGGCCGTCGTCGTCCTTCGCGCCGGACGCCAGCACCAGGATCCGCTGCCGCAGGTCGTCGGCGGCGCGGGCCCCGAGGTAGGCGAGCTGCACGTTGGCGTCGTTGCCGGCCTGCGCGATCTCGAGCTTGGCGGTGCCGAACACCCGGGGCACGAGCGGCCGCTGGATGTTGATGCCCTGGATCCGGTCGAGCCGGGCCTTGCGGTGGTTCCGGAACAGCACGCCCGAGCGCACCTCGACGATCTCACCGGTGACGCGGAACTCGTGCATGCGCCAGGACAGGTAGAACAACCCGATCAGCACCAGGAGCAGCACCACGATGCCGAGCAGGACCCAGCCGACGACGCCGTGCTCGTACACGTACCGGACCGGGTCACCGTCCTCCTGCTGCTCGCCCGGGATGAAGAACTCGACGAGCTGGTCGCGCAGGCTGTTCAGCACGTAGCCGAGGATGACGATGAGGAAGATCCCGCCCTTGAGCAGCGGGGTCAGCGGGTGCAGGCGGTGCCACTCGCCGTCGGTCAGGGGTGCCGCAGCGGCCGCGTTGCCCCGGGTGGGCGGGGCGGGCGGAGCGGGTGGCGGGGTGCCCGGTCGGAAGGTCACGGACGACCCCTACAGTCCGGCGCGACGGGACTCGGCGAGCTCGACGAGGCGGTCGCGCAGCTCGTCGGCGTCCGCTGCCGGGACGCCCGGGATCCGGACGTTCGTCGCGGCCGCGGCGGTGACGAACTTGAGCTCGCTCATGCCGAGCGCCCGGTCGAGCGGCCCGCGGGCGACGTCGACGAGCTGCATCCGGCCGTACGGCACGGCCGTGAACCGCTGCCACATGAGGCCGCGGCGCACGACCAGGTCGTCGTCGCGGAGCGCGTAGCCGATGGCCCGGACCCGTCGGGGCGTGAGCGCGGCGGTGATCGCTGTGGTGACGGCGACGACGATGCCGATGGAGAGCCACACGGTGCCGGCCCCGGAACCGAAGCCGTCGGTGACGATCCCGATGAGCACGCAGCCAGCGGTGAGCACGACACCGATCACGAGCGTGGTGACGAGTTCGGTCCACACGAGCTTCGCGGACACCCGCTGCCAGGCGATCCCACCGAGGCCGAGGCCGGGCTCGTCGAGTCGTTCACGCGGCATCGCGGGCCTCCTGGGGTTGCTCGGTCAGTTCACCGTCGTCGAACCGTTGCGGGGATCGTCACGGTCGTCGTCGTCACCCGGAGGTGCGATGCACATGCGCTCCGCCACGAGTGCGCAGACCGTCAGGACGATCCCGCCCCCGACGGCGATCACGTTCGGCAGGGTCGAGCCTAGCGAAGGCGTCGCGGAACGGGTCAGCAGGTACAGCACGAGGCCGAGGGCGAACCCGCCGAGCAGCGTGCCGCAGATGCTGGACGCCTTCGCGAGCACGACGACCCGCGTCGCGTAGAGCGGGTCGACCGGCCGCTGGCGTCCGGCGCCGTCGCGCGCGTGCCGGCGCACCGGGCGCGCCATGAGCACGACGGCGACGCCGATGAACGCGAGCGTCACGCCGAGCGGGATCGAGAACAGGAACGTCGGCAGCTGGCGCGACGCCAGGACGGCGTCGAGTGCGAAGCCGGCGACCGCCGTGACGACGGCGATGCTGATCAGCGTGGAGGCGCGGGTGGGCTTCATGCGCTGGTCGCGCTCCCCGTCGGCCGGGAGGCCCGTGCCGGCTCCGCGAACAGGCGCGGCTCGTCGACGCGCTCGGTGTCGTCCCCCACGGCGGTGAGCAGGTCGGCCACCGGTCCGGCACCGGGCAGGACGGCCTCGGGGTCGGCGTCGAGCCACGGGGCGAGCACGAACGCGCGCTCCGCTGCCCGGGGGTGGGGCACGACCAGGGTGTCCGTGGCGATCCGCAGGTCGTCCACGGCGAGGACGTCGAGGTCGAGGGTGCGGTCGCCCCACCTGACCTCGCGCGTGCGGCCGTGGGCGTCCTCGATGCCGTGCAGGGCGTCGAGGAAGGCCTGCGGCTCGAGGTCGGTGTCGACGACCACGACGGCGTTCCGGTAGCGGGGCTTCGACGTGTCGAGGCCGTCGAGGGTCACGGCGACCGACTCGACCTCGCGGCTCGAGGCCACCGGCACGACTCCGGGCAGGGCGGCGATCGCGGTGGCGGCGGCACGGAGCGTGCTCCCCCGGTCGCCGAGGTTCGCTCCGAGGGCGACGACGACCCGGTGGGTCATTCTTCTTCCTCGTCCCGCACCGTGGCGCCGCGGGCACGCCGGATGGTGATCGAGACGTCGGTGAACGGCACGGTGATCGGGGCCTGCGGCTTGTGCACCGTGACCTCGGTCGCCAATGCGGCACGGTGGGTGAGCACGGCCGCGGCGATGCGCTCGGCCAGCGTCTCGATCAGGTCGACCGGGTCGCGTTCGATCTCGGCGACGACCTGCTCGGCGAGGACGCCGTAGTGCACGGTGGCGTCGAGGTCGTCGCTGCCCGAGGCGGCGCGGGCGTCGAGCTCCACGGCGACGTCGACGACGAAGTCCTGGCCGTCCTCACGCTCGTGGTCGAAGACGCCGTGGTGTCCGCGGGCGCGGACTCCGGTGAGTCGGATGGTGTCGTTCACGATCGAGCTGCCCTCCAGGCGTCCCAGACGTCGAGCACGGCACGGGTCGGTGCCGGGTCGTGCACGCGCACACCCCACGCGCCGCGTTCGGCGGCGAGCAGGCTGATGGCGGCGGTGGCGAGGTCGCGCTCCCTGGGCGGGGCACCCTCGGGGCTCCCGACACCGTCGAGGAACCGCTTGCGTGAGGCGGCGACGAGCACCGGCAGGCCGATCGAGGCGAAGCGCTCGTAGCCGGCCAGGATCTCCCAGTTCTGCACGCCGTGCTTGGCGAAGCCGAGGCCCGGGTCGATCACGACCTGCTCCTGCCGGACGCCGAGCACGATGAGTT
Source organism: Curtobacterium sp. MCLR17_055 (assembly GCF_003234305.1). Lineage (NCBI taxonomy): Bacteria > Bacillati > Actinomycetota > Actinomycetes > Micrococcales > Microbacteriaceae > Curtobacterium > Curtobacterium sp. MCLR17_055. The sequence goes on along the minus strand of NZ_QKSX01000009.1, from coordinate 5,611 downwards.
CGGCGACCCGGAGTTCGACCTCGCGCCGGACCTCCTCGACCGCGTGGGTGTACTCGGCGTTGCGGTACATCCGGTCGCTGTGGCCGCGCCAGTGCATGACGACGAAGCCGACGCCCGTCGACGCCACGACCCGGGCCATGTCGGGGTCGGCGAGCCCACCGGAGACGTCGTTGACGATGGCGGCACCGAGGTCGACGGCACGCTCGGCCGTTGCGGCGTTCATCGTGTCGACGCTGACCGGGATGCCCTCGGCGACGAGCTGCTGCACGACCGGCAGCACCCGTTCCTGCTCGACCGGCACGGGCACGCGCTCGGAACCGGGGCGGGTGGACTCGCCACCGACGTCGATGACGTCCGCGCCGGCGGCGACGAGGTCCCGAGCGTGCTGCACAGCGGCGTCGTAGGCCTGGTGCAGTCCGCCGTCGCTGAACGAGTCGGGGGTGACGTTGAGGATGCCGAGCACCCGGGTGCGCTCCTCGGCCGGACCACCGCGGTCACGGCGACGGCCGGTCACGACCTCGGGCACCGGCTGGGGTGCTCGGAGGTCGATCGCGACCGTCGCCGGTTCGGCGGCGGCGGCGCGGGCACGACTCACCTCGGCGAGTCGACGCTCTCGTCGCGTCGGCAGCTCGGTCATGCCGGCCTACGCGGGGGCGATACCCGGGTTGCCGAACGGGCGACGACGGGTCTTCGAGGTCGACTCGGAATCCGACGGGTCCGCTGCGGTCGAGGCGGCCTTGCCGGGCACGTCGATCGCGGGCAGGTTGCTGACCGGGCGCTTGTCGCTGGAGAGCCACTGCGGGCGCTCCGGCAGCTTGCGGACGTCCTTGAAGATCTCCACGAGCTCCGGGGCGTCGAGCGTCTCCTTCTCGAGGAGCTCGCCGGCCAGGCGGTCGAGGATGTCGCGGTTGTCGTTGAGCACCTGGTAGGCCTCGTCGTGCGCGGCCTCGAGCAGGGCGCGGGTCTCGGCGTCGACCGTCTGGGCGATGGTCTCCGAGTAGTCGCGACCGGTGCCACCGCTCATGTCACGGCCGACGAACGGCTCGCTCGAACCGGACCCGAGCTTGACGGACCCGACGGCCTGGCTCATGCCGTACTCGGTCACCATCTTGCGGGCGGTGCCGGTGGCCTTCTCGATGTCGTTCGAGGCGCCCGTGGTCGGGTCGTGGAAGACGATCTCCTCGGCGACGCGACCACCCATGGCGTAGGTGAGCTGGTCGAGGAGCTCGTTGCGGGTGACCGAGTACTTGTCCTCGAGCGGGAGCACCATCGTGTAGCCGAGGGCACGGCCGCGGGGCAGGATCGTGATCTTCGTGACCGGGTCGGTGTGCCGCATCGCCGCTGCCGCCAGGGCGTGGCCGCCCTCGTGGTACGCGGTGATCAGGCGTTCCTGGTCGGACATGATCCGGGTCCGGCGCTGCGGGCCGGCCATCACGCGGTCGACTGCCTCGTCGAGGGCACGGTTGTCGATGAGCTGCGCGTTCGAGCGGGCGGTCAGCAGGGCCGCCTCGTTCAGGACGTTCGCCAGGTCGGCACCGGTGAAGCCCGGCGTCTTGCGGGCGAGCAGCTCGAGGTCGACGCTCGCGGCGAGCGGCTTGCCCTTCGCGTGCACCTCGAGGATCTGCTTGCGGCCGGCGAGACCCGGGGCGTCGACACCGATCTGGCGGTCGAAACGGCCGGGACGCAGGAGCGCGGGGTCGAGCACGTCGGGACGGTTCGTCGCGGCGATGAGGATGACGTTCGTCTTGCCGTCGAAGCCGTCCATCTCGACGAGGAGCTGGTTCAGCGTCTGCTCGCGCTCGTCGTTGCCACCGCCGATGCCGGCACCACGGTGACGACCGACGGCGTCGATCTCGTCGATGAAGACGATGGCCGGCGAGTTCGCCTTGGCCTGCTCGAAGAGGTCGCGGACACGGCTCGCACCGACACCGACGAACATCTCGACGAAGTCCGAACCGGAGATCGAGTAGAACGGCACGCCGGCTTCACCTGCGACGGCGCGGGCGAGCAGGGTCTTGCCGGTTCCGGGAGGGCCGTAGAGCAGCACGCCCTTCGGGATCTTCGCCCCGACGGCCTGGAACTTCGCGGGCTCCTTGAGGAACTCCTTGATCTCGTGGAGTTCTTCGATCGCCTCGTCGGCACCCGCGACGTCGGCGAACGACACCTGCGGGTTCTCCTTGTTGTTGATCTTGGCCTTCGACTTGCCGAACTGCATGACCTTCGAGCCGCCACCCTGGGCGCTCGAGAGCAGGAACCAGAACAGGGCACCGATGATCAGGAACGGCAGCAGGATGCCGAGCAGCGACAGGAACCAGTTGCCCTGGGCGACGCGGTCGTTGTAGCCGTCCGGCAGGTTGGCGTCGTTGACGGCCTGGACGACCTCTTCGCCGCGTGGCGTGGAGTAGTAGAACTGCTCCTGCTTGTCGCCGTCCTTCAGGACGAGGTCGACCCGCTGCTCGGTGGAGTTGATGGTCGCGGACGAGACCTTGTCATCGGAGAGCTGCTCGAGACCCTTCTGGGTGTCGATCTCTTGCGTGCTGCCCTGGCTGATGACGCTCCAGCCGATGAAGATGCCCGCCAGCGCGATCAGCACGTAGAGGTACGGGCCGCGGAAGATGCGCTTGAAGTTCATGTGATCCGGGCGCGAGTGCCCGACACCTTTCTCTGCCGAAGTTGCGTGCAGGTCAGCATACGGCCGCGATTCTGTGGCGAGAATGGGTGTCCTCTGCGGGCGAACTCACCCCCGGGCCAGAGTCGGCCGAGTGCGACCCGAGCGCGGCGGGCCGCCCGTCAGGAGTAGACGTGCGGAGCGAGGACGCCGACGCCGCGCAGGTTGCGGTAGCGCTCGTCGTAGTCCAGGCCGTACCCGACCACGAAGGCGTCGGGGATGTCGAAGCCCACGTACTTCACGTCGACCTCGACCTTGGCGGCCTCGGGCTTGCGCAGCAGGGCGACGATCTCGACGCTCGCGGCACCACGGGACTGCAGGTTCTGCTTGAGCCACGACAGGGTCAGACCGGAGTCGATGATGTCCTCGACGATCAGGACGTCGCGCCCGTGCAGGTCGGTGTCGAGGTCCTTGAGGATCCGCACCACGCCGGACGACTTCGTGCCGGAGCCGTACGACGACACCGCCATCCAGTCCATCCGCGCCTGCATCTTGAGGTGGCGCGAGAAGTCCGCCATCACCATGACGGCACCCTTGAGCACCCCGACGAGCAGCGGGTCGCGGCCCGCGTAGTCGGCGTCGACGACCGCCGCGAGCTCAGCGAGCTTCTCGTCGATCTGCTCGGGGGTGAAGAGCACTTCGGACAGGTCTGCCTGGACGTCGGAGAGTTCCACCACGCCAGCCTAACCGGCGCTGAACTCGATGCGGTCGCCGGTCCGCGTGGCACGGACGCCCGGCAGGTCGATCGGGCCCTGTCCGCTCCAGTCCGTGACCAGCCGGCAGACCTCGAGCGTCTGCACGCGCGACAGCGTCACCCCGAACTCGCTCTCCACCGCCAGGCGCACGAGTCGCTGCCGGAGCGCCGGTGGGTTCGCCCCGAGCGCCCGCACCGACAGCGAGATGCCCGCCTCGGAGTGCTCGGCGATGTCCTCCGCGATCTCCTCGGCGAAGTGGTCCAGCGCCGCGGAGTCCTCGCGCAGCTGGTCGGCCGTGCGGGCCAGGGCCTCGGGCACCCCGGCGCCGAGCTCCCGTTCGAGCACCGGCAGCAGGGTGTTCCGCACCCGCACCCGTGCGTACGCGGGGTCGTCGTTCTGCGGGTCGCGCCACGGCGCCAGCCCCGCCGCGGCGCACGCCTGCCGGGTCGCGTGGCGCCGGACCGACAGGAGCGGCCGGCCGTAGGCCGGACCGCCGTCACGGCGGGCGAGCGGCTGCATGCCGGACAGGCTGTCCGGCCCGCTGCCGCGCAGCAGGCCGAGCAGCACGGTCTCGGCCTGGTCGTCCAGGGTGTGGCCCAGCAGCACCAGGGGCGACCCGGTGGCGGCCGCGACCTCGGCGATCGACGCGTGGCGGGCCTCCCGGGCGGCGCCTTCCGGACCACCGTCAGAGCCGACCGTGACCCTGCGGACCGTCACCGGGTCGAGTCCCAGCTCGGATGCCTGCCGGGAGGCGCGGCTCGCCACCGCCTCGGAACCCGCCTGGAGCGCGTGGTCGACGACCACTGCCCCGGCCCGCAGACCCTGCTTGCCCGCTTCGAACGCGGTGGCCGCCGCCAGGGCGAGGGAGTCCGGTCCGCCGCTCAGTGCGACGAGCACCAGGTCGCCTGCGGCGACCACGCCGTCGTCGACGGCTGCGGCGAGCAGGTCGCGGACCGCCAGGCGGGTCTCGGCGACGGCGGGGTCGAGCCGGGGACGCGGAGAGTTCACCCGGTAACGTTAGCCGCGCTTTCGCAACACACGACAGTCCCCGAAGCAGACACAGGAGCGCAACATGGCCGCGTACGACGTCGTCGTCGAGATCCCCAAGGGCAGCCGCAACAAGTACGAGGTGGACCACGAGACCGGTCGCGTCTACCTCGACCGCGTGCTGTTCACCTCGTTCGTCTACCCCACCGACTACGGGTTCTTCGAGAAGACCCTGGCCGACGACGGTGACCCCGTGGACGCGCTGCTGCTGCTCGAGTTCCCGACGTTCCCCGGCGTCGGCGTCAAGGTCCGCCCCGTCGGCGTCTTCAAGATGAGCGACGAGGCCGGCAACGACGAGAAGGTCCTCGTCGTCCCCGCCAAGGACCCGCGCTGGGCGCACATCCAGGACATCTCGGACGTGCCGGAGCAGACGAAGGCCGAGATCGCGCACTTCTTCGAGCGCTACAAGGACCTCGAGCCGAACAAGTGGGTCAAGGCCGAGGGCTGGGGCGACGCCGCCGAGGCCGAGCGCATCGTGCAGGCCGGTCAGGCCGCGTACGTGCCCGGCTCGCACTGACGATCCCCTGACGACGAACGGCGCCCGCTCTCCTTCCGGAGGGCGGGCGCCGTTCTGTGTCGTGCGTGGTGGCTGGGCGGGGCCGGGGTGTGCGGCGCGTGCGCGGGCGCGCCTGGTGGAAACGGGCGTTCCTGGTGCGTTGATCCGTGCAGGTACGCCCGATCTCGCTTGGTACCGCAGCCGCTCTGGGAAAGAACGGGCAGACCGGGAGCGGGTTACAGGGAACCGCTCGGGCGGGCGACGTACGGCATGAGCTGGTTCGGCAGCCAGATCGCGCGCTCGACGACGCCGACGCCGGGACGCGCGGCCTCGACCATGGTGCCGTAGCTCGTCACGATCGAGTCGTGGTACGCCCCCGAGGCCGTGCCGTTCGACGAGTAGAACAGGATGTCGCCGGGCTGGCGCTGGGACAGCGGGACGAGGCGGCCGATCGACTTGAAGTAGTTGTACTGCCAGACCACGTTGTGTCCGCCGGTCGCGATGCCCTGCGAGCTGTAGGCCATCATCACGAGGCCGGAGCAGTCCCAGGTGTTCGGGCCGGCGCCGGTCAGGACGTACGGCTCGCCGAGCTGGGCACGGGCGAACGCGATGGCGCCGGCCCGAACACCTGGGACTGCTCCGGCCTCGTGATGATGGCCTACAGCTCGCAGGGCATCGCGACCGGCGGACACAACGTGGTCTGGC
>NZ_QKSX01000008.1:0-185098 GCF_003234305.1 Curtobacterium sp. MCLR17_055 | reverse complement strand
GGTGGCGGCTGCCCGGGCGGCGGGGGCTGCCGGGGCGTCCGCAGCGGCAGCGTCGACCGACGTGCCGTCCGCGGCGACCGCGATGGCCGGGGCTGCTGCGGCCCCGAGGAGGGCGGCGACGAGGACCGTCGTCGCAGCTGCGAGCAGGGCGAAGCGGGGACGACGACGAGGGCTGTCGCCCCCGACAGCCCTCTCGTCCACGTTCTCCCCGGTCGTGTTCACCGGACCCATCCCACGGGATCGGCGGCCTCCGGTCAATACACCTCGCGGATGAGGTTCGGGATCGGGCCGCAGTCCGGGAACCCGGTGTGCGTGACTCGGGAATCGGCCGTGAACACTGCTCACGGAACGGAGCATGCTCAGCGCGTCGATAGACTTCACGATGGCCGTTCAGGCCAACGCAGCACCGCGGATCCCGACGCGCAAAGGAGTACGCCCGCATGGACACCGGACTCGTCACGACGCTCATCGTCGTCGGAGTGGTGGTGGTCGTCCTGGTGATCATCGGGATCTACCTCTGGGTGACGTACAACTCCCTCGTCACGCTCAAGGTCCGGGTCGACGAGGCCTGGAGCGACATCTCGGTGCAGCTGAAGCGCCGCGCCGACCTGATCCCCACCATCGTGGACACGGTCAAGGGGTACGCCACGCACGAGAAGGCGGTCTTCGACGACGTGACGAAGGCCCGCGCCGAGACCCTGTCCGCCGGTGACGCCGACACGGCCTCCACCGCCGAGGGGCACATGCAGAAGGCCCTCAAGAGCGTGTTCGCGGTGGCCGAGGGGTACCCGCAGCTGCAGTCGAGCCAGAACTTCCTGCAGCTGCAGTCCGAGCTCGTCGACACCGAGGACAAGATCCAGGCCGCCCGCCGCTTCTACAACGGCGGAGTGCGCGAGCTGAACACGAAGATCCGGGTGTTCCCGAACTCCACGTTCGCGAAGAACCGCGGTTTCTCCGAGGCCCCGTTCTTCGAGACGAACGAGCCGGCGGCCATCGCCGAGCCGCCGCGCGTCCAGTTCTGACCCCAGCGTCGGATCCGACGTGTACAGCGCCATCGCGCGGAACAAGCGCAACACCGTGGTCATCGTCCTGGTGTTCCTGCTGATCATCGGCGCGCTCGGGTTCCTCGGCGGGTACCTCGCCGGCAACGTCTCGATCGGCTTCATCGTGCTCGTGGTCGCGCTCGGGTACGCGGTGCTGCAGTACTTCCTGGCGGCACGGCAGGCCACCGCGATCGCCGGCGGGGTCGAGGTCGACCGCGTCTCGGAACCACGGCTGTGGCGCACCGTCGAGAACCTGGCCATCGCGACCGGCATGCCGATGCCCCGGGTGTTCGTCATCCCCGATCCCTCGCCGAACGCCTTCGCGACCGGGCGTGACCCGGAGCACGCGGTGGTGGCGGCGACGACGGGGCTGCTCGAGCTCATGGACGACCAGGAGCTGCAGGGCGTGATGGCGCACGAGCTCGGACACGTCCGGAACTACGACATCCGGGTGTCCACGATGGTCTTCGGTCTCGTCGTGGCCGTCGGCCTCATCGCCGACGTCCTGCTCCGCATCTCGATCTTCAGCGGCCTGTCCGGCGGGCGGAACCGCAACTCGGACAACGGCGGCAGCGCCAACCCGGTGCTGCTCATCGCCGGGATCGTCGCCGTCATCGTGGCCCCGATCGCCGCGGCCGGCGTGCAGGCGGCGGTGTCCCGGCAGCGCGAGTACCTGGCGGACGCGACCGGGGCGATGACGACCCGGCACCCGGAGGGCCTGGCCCGGGCCCTCGAGAAGCTCGGCGCGTACGGCCGACCGATGCAGACGCAGAACTCCTCGATGGCGCACCTGTGGATCGCCGACCCGATGCGCCCCGGTGTGATGGACCGACTGTTCTCGACGCACCCGCCGCTGCCCGACCGCATCGCGCGGCTGCGGGCGAACGCCGACCGGTTCTGACGGGTCAGCCGATGCCGTCGGCGGCCGTGTCGTCGGCCGTCTCGATCGGTTCGGGGGTGTCCGCGTCGTCAGCGGACTCGTGCGGCACCAGGGGCACTCCGAGCGCCCCGGCGACGGCCGCAGCAGCGGTTCCTCGGTCGGTCACCTCGATCGCGCCGAGGCCCTGCCAGCTCGCGGTCCGTCGCAGTGTGTCGGCGAGCCGCTCGGGGTCCAGGTGCTCGCCGGGTTCCTGCCACGCGGTCCGGACGCGGAGCACACCGCGCTGCCGGTCGCTCTTCAGGTCGATCCGCCCGACGAGCCGGTCGTCCTGCAGCACCGGCAGCACGTAGTAGCCGAACACCCGCTTCGGGGCCGGTGTGTAGATCTCGATCCGGTAGTGGAAGCCGTACATCCGCTCGGCCCGTCGCCGGAACCAGACGACCGGGTCGAAGGGGCTCAGCACCGCGTCCGCCGTCAGCTGCCGGGGGACCCGGGCCCCCACGTGCAGCCAGGCCCGCTCGCCCCAGCCCTCCACCCGCACCGGCAGGAGCTCGCCGGCGTCGGTGAGCTCGGCGATCGCGGTGGCCGTGTCGTCGGAGCGCAGCCGGTAGTAGTCCGCGATGTCCGCTCGGGTGCCGATGCCGAGCGCCCGTGTGGCCTGACGCACGAGCTCGAGCACGGCATCGGCACGCGGCGGGGCGGTCTCGAGGAAGCCCGCGGGCAGCACCTGCTCGGGCAGGGCGTACACCCGCTCGAACCCGGCGCGTCCGGCACTCACCGCCTCGCCCCAGCGGAACATCTGCTCGAGCCCGAGCTTCACGTCGCTCCACCCCCACCAGGGGCCGCGTCGCACGTTCGACTCGTGCTCCACCGCGCTCGCCCGCATCGGCCCCTCGGCCCGGAGCAGGGCGTGCAGTTCGCGCCGGACGGCAGCGGTCCGCGTGACGCCGTCGACCCGGGTGGGGCCGGCGTCCCGCTCCCGCAGGGCGTCCATCCGCCACCGGAACAGCCGCAGGTCGTCGCGGGGGATGAACGCCGCCTCGTGCGCCCAGTACTCGGTGTACGGACCCGAGCGTCCGAGCGTCAGCCGGTCGAGCGTCGACCGGTCGTACGCACCGAGCCTGGCGAAGAGCGGCAGGTAGTGACTGCGCTCGAACACGTTGACGGAGTCGATCTGCAGCAGCCCGAGCCGGCCGAACGCGGCGTTCAGCGCGCGCGTCGAGACCGGCTCAGCGGGTGGCCGTCCGAACCCCTGCGCGGCGAGTGCGACCCGGCGGGCCTCGGCGGCGGAGAGCGTCGACCTGGGCATGCCGCGACGCTACCGAACCCCGCCGACATGAGCGTCCACGAACGTATGCCGTATCTGGCACCTGACGGGAAGCACATCGATACACTCGGGCCATGGCATGGGGAAGCAAGCAGACACACCCCGACCCCGTGGTCGAGGAATCCGTCCCGGTCGGCGTGCGCATCGCTGGCGCGTGGTCGTGGCGGGCGCTCGTCGTCGTGGGCGTGATCGCCGTCTTCATCTGGCTCGTCACGGTCTTCAGCGAGATCCTCATCCCGTTCCTGGTCGGCATCGTGGTCTCGGCGCTCCTCGTGCCGATCTCCAACTGGCTGCAGCGGCACCACGTGCCCAAGTGGCTCGCCGTCGTGATGAGCCTGCTCGGCGGCATCGCGGCGCTCGGTGGCCTGATCTGGCTCGTCGTGGACCAGATCATCGCGTCCTACCCGTCCCTGCGTGACCGGACGGTCGACCAGTACGCGAACATCAAGGACTTCGTCCTGAGCTCCGGGTTCGGCATCAGCCAGTCCGACGTCAACGGCTGGCTCGACGACGGCACGAAGTGGCTGCAGGACAACTCCGCGTCGATCCTGTCCGGGGTCGCCAGCGCGGGTTCGGGTGCGACGCACGCCTTCGAGGCGCTCTTCATCATCCTGTTCACCACGATCTTCCTGCTGATCGACGGCAAGAACGTCTGGCGCTGGTCCGTCCGGCTGTTCCCGAAGAAGGCCCGTGCAGCGGTGGACGGCGCCGGTGTCGCCGGCTGGATCACCCTGACGAGCTTCATCCGCGTGCAGATCTTCGTCGCCTTCGTCGACGCGGTCGGCATCGGCCTGGGCTCCTTCATCGTCGGGCTCTTCTTCGGCGGCATGCCGCTGGTGATCCCGATCGCCGCGTTCGTGTTCCTCGGTGCGTTCATCCCGGTCGTCGGTGCCATCGTCACGGGCTTCCTGGCGGTGTTCGTCGCGCTGATCTTCAACGGTCCCCTCGCGGCGGTCCTGGTGCTCGGCGTCGTCCTGCTGGTCCAGCAGATCGAGGGCCACATCCTGCAGCCGCTCGTCATGGGCAACGCGGTCAAGGTCCACCCGCTGGCGGTCGTCCTCGGGGTAACCGCGGCCTCCGGGCTCGCCGGCATCGCCGGAGCGTTCTTCGCCGTGCCGCTGATCGCGACGCTGAACGCCATGGTCACCACCATCGCGAGCGGACGCTGGCGACGGCTCGACTCCGACCACGTCCTCGAAGCGACGCCCAAGCGCGGGCAGCACGGGCAGATCCAGTTGCTCCGACGACGTCGGCACAAGGTCGGGGACGACGTCCCGGCGCCGGGCGTCGACTCGGGTCCCTCGGCCGAAGAAGACACCGCCAGCACCAACTGAGCGTCACACGAGTTCGCCGCGGGGCCCCGGAACGACGATGATGGGGGAGTGACCGACACCAGCGCCTCCCCGCACACGCTCGCCGCGATCCCGACCCTCGCGGACATCGAGGCGGCGCGCGAGACCATCAAGGGCGTCGCACGCGTCACCCCGATGGAGACGTCGCAGTTCCTCGCCGAGCTGCTCGGGTCGCCGGTGCACCTGAAGTGCGAGAACCTGCAGCGCACCGGTGCCTACAAGGTGCGCGGTGCCTACAACCGGCTCTCGACCCTGTCCGCGGAGCAGCGCGCCAAGGGCGTCGTCGCCGCGAGCGCCGGCAACCACGCGCAGGGCGTCGCGCTCGCCGCCCGCGAGCTCGGCATCCCCGCGACGATCTTCACGCCGGTCGGCGTCGCCCTGCCCAAGCTGCAGGCCACCCGCCACTACGGCGCCGACGTCGTGCTGCGGGGCCACTCCGTGGAAGAGGCGCTGAGTGCCGCGAAGGACTTCGCCGCCCACACCGGCGCCGTGTTCATCCCGCCGTTCGACCACCCGGCCGTGATCGCCGGGCAGGGCACGCTCGGCCTCGAGATCATCGACCAGGTGCCCGATGTCGACACCGTCGTGGTGCCGATCGGTGGCGGCGGCGTCATCTCCGGCATCGCACTCGCGGTGAAGGGCATGGCCGAGCGGCTCGGACGGCCGATCCGGGTCATCGGCGTGCAGGCGGAGAACGCTGCGGCCTACCCGTCGTCGATCACCGCCGGCGAGCCCGTCACCATCACCACGAAGCCGACCATCTCCGACGGCATCGCGGTGGCGCGCCCCGGCGACCTGAACTTCCCCATCATCCGCGACCTGGTCGACGACATCGTCACCGTCTCGGACGACGACACCGCCCGAGCCCTGCTCGTCCTGCTCGAGCGCGCCAAGCTCGTGGTCGAGGCAGCGGGGGCCGTCGGCGTCGCCGCGATCATGTCCGGTGCCGTCCGCGACACCGGCCGCACCGTGGTGCTGCTGAGCGGCGGCAACATCGACCCGCTCATGATGGAGCGCGTGATCACCCGCGGGCTCGTCGCCGCCTCGCGCTACATCGGCATCCGCATCATGCTGCCGGACCGTCCGGGTCAGCTCGCCCGCGTCGCGCAGGTCATCTCGGACGCCGGCGCGAACGTGGTCGAGGTGCTGCACACCCGTCACGGGCAGGGTCTGGTCATCAACGAGGTGGCGCTGGACCTGTCGATCGAGGCGCGCGGCCCCGAGCACGCGCAGGAGGTCATCCAGCGCCTGCACGAGGTCGGCTTCCGCCCGGAACTCCTCGAGCACTAGTCCGCGACGATCCACGAGTCGTTCGACGCGTGGACTGTCGGAGATGCGGTGCGCGCCCTGGGCGCGACCAGCGGACAGACAGGAGGCCCGTGGCGGTGTCGCCACGGGCCTCCCGTCTGCAGTGGGCCGGGTCTACGGCTCGTAGCGCTCGATCTTGACGACCTCGACGGCGATCTCCTTGCCGTTCGGCGCCGTGTACGTGGCCTTGTCGCCGGCCTTGAGGCCGACGATGGCCGCGCCGACGGGGCTGACGGGGCTGTAGACCGTCAGGTCGGAGCCCTCGGCGACGATCTCACGGCTGCCGACCAGGAAGGTGGACTCGTCGCCGGCGATGACCGCCGTGACGACGGTGCCCGGCTCGACGGTGCCGTCGAACTCGGCTTCGCTGACGGTGGCGTGCTTGAGGAGCTCGGTGAGGACGCGGATGCGGGCCTCGATCTTGCCCTGCTCGTCCTTCGCGGCGTGGTAGCCGCCGTTCTCCTTGAGGTCGCCCTCTTCGCGAGCGGCCTCGATGCGGCGCGCGATCTCGGCACGGCCCTCGCCGCTCAGCTCGTCGAGCTCCGCCTTGAGACGGTCGTGCGCCTCCTGGGTCAGCCAGGTGACCTGCGTGTCGTTGCTCATGTTCTGTCCCTTCGACCATGAAAAAACGAGACCGGCCGAGTGGTCGGTCTCGAGAGGCGAATCAGGACAGTCTAGGGAATCCAGCAGTCGTGGATCAAACCGGTCACGCCCCGCGTCGTCGTGGTGACCTGTGTGGAGATGCTCCGGCTGCGCTGTTCGGACGCCGGCACGGTGATCTCCTTCCAGCCCACGATCGAGTAGCTCTTGTCGAGGACCTGCACGGCGCACTTCGCCTCGACACCGGGGTCGACGGACACCTGCGAGTGGACGACGGTGCTGTGCTCGGACAGCACCTCGTACCCGATGACGTCCTGGTCGAGGCCGCGGTCGGACTGGTCGAGCCCGGCCCAGATCACCCACGCACCGAAGACCACGACGACCGCGATGGCCGCGATGATCGCGAAGAGGCGGCTGCGGCGCTTGCGGGCCGGGGTGCGGCCGTAGCGCTCGTCGAGGGTGGCGGTCTGGTGCTGTTCGGACAGTTCGGGGCTCCCGGGGTGGATATCCTGATCCCAGGGTAGTTCACGCGATGCTGTGCGCTGCCCGCGTCCGACGCCGCTCACCCGCAGTGAGGAACCCCACGTGCCCTACCGTCTGCTGGCCGTCCACGCCCACCCCGACGACGAGTCGAGCAAGGGTGCCGCGACCGCCGCGAAGTACGTGGCCGACGGGCACCAGGTGCTCGTCGTGTCCTGCACCGGTGGCGAGGCCGGCGACATCCTGAACGACCAACTCGGCGAGCCGGCCACGAGCCGTGCCCACCGTGACATGGCCGGGTACCGCCGCACCGAGATGGCCGCGGCGCAGCAGGCGCTCGGCATCGACCACGTGTGGCTCGGGTACCACGACTCGGGGCTGCCCGACGCTGAGAAGGGCGAGACGGTCCGGCCGGGCACGTTCTCCACGGTGCCGCTCGAGTACAGCACCGAGGCCCTCGTCCGCGTGATCCGCCGGTTCCGCCCGCACGTGCTCGTCACCTACGACGAGAACGGCGGCTACCCGCACCCCGACCACATCCGCACGCACGAGGTATCGATGGCCGCGTGGTCCGCCGCCGCCGACCCGTCGGCGTACCCGTCCGCCGGTGCCCCGTGGTCGATCGCGAAGCTCTACTACGAGCGCACGATGAACCCGCGCCGCTTCAGCACGATCTTCGAAGCCCTGCAGGAGCGCGACCCGGACAGCCCCGCGATCGAGCAGCTGCGCGAGTGGGTCGAGCGGTTCGCCGACCGGCCCGACCTCGCCACCACCCACGTCGACGTGCACGAGTACTTCGACCAGCGTGACGCCGCACTCCGCGCGCACGCCAGCCAGGTCGCGCCGGACAGTGCCTTCTTCTACTGGCCGAACGACCTCCTCGCGACGGTGTGGCCGACCGAGGACTACCAGCTCGTGGAGGCACGCGTGCCGACCGAGCTCCCGGAGACCGACCTGTTCGCCGGGATCCCAGCCGACAAGGAACCGACCTCGTGAGCACCATCGCGGCGGCACTCGCCGCCACTCCCAGCCCCAGCCCCTCGGTCGTCCCCGACGTCGACGTCACCCCGGGTGTCGTCGGGTTCATCGCGATCGCACTCGTCGCGATCGTGACGATCCTGCTCGTGGTCGACATGACCCGACGCATCCGTCGGACCCGCTACCGCGCCGAGGTGCGTGAGCGGCTCGAGGCCGAGGCGAACGGCACCGCGGGTGACGGCACCGCGACGGACGAGCCGGAGCGGCGGGCGGCCGAGGACGGCCGGGCCGACGTCGGCGACGACACCGAGCGCGGCTGACGCGACTACAGGGCGGACTGGAGGCCCGTGGCGGTATCGCCACGGGCCTCCCGTCCGCCCTGTGCGCGCCTACCGGAACCGGGCGTACCTGTTCGAACCGGGCGTACCTGGTCGCAACTTCCGGGTGAGTACGCCCGGAACCACCAGGCATCGCACGCGTTCTGGGAAGGAACGTGCGACGGTCAGCGCACCGGGTCCAGCGCGACGATGAGCACGCCGACCCACTGCGCACCGAAGGCCACCACGGTCAGGGCGTGGAACACCTCGTGGAACCCGAACTGCGTCGGCACCGGGTTCGGCCGCTTGAAGCCGTAGACCAGGGCGCCGATGATGTACGCGACGCCGCCGGACAGGATGAGCACGGTCATCGGGACGCTCGCCGCGAAGAACTGCGGCAGCAGTCCGAGCGCAGCGCACCCGAGCACCAGGTAGATCGGCACGTACAGCCAGCGGGGCGCGTTGATCCAGAGCACCCGGAACGCGATGCCGAGCGCGGCGCCCGACCACATCACCCAGAGCACGACGACCATGAGCGTGTGCGGCAGGGCGCAGATCGCGACGGGCGTGTAGGTGCCGGCGATGAGCAGCAGGATGTTGGTGTGGTCGATGCGCTTCAGCACGGCCTTCACCTTCGGCCCCCACGGGAACCGGTGGTAGGTCGCCGAGACGCCGAACATCGCCAACGACGTCGCCATGAACACCGCGCTGCCGACCTTCGCCGCGGTGCTGTCGGCGAGGGTGATCAGGACGATCCCCATCGCGATCGCGAACGGGAACGCACCGAGGTGGATCCAGCCGCGCCAGGCCGGACGCGGTTCGGCGGCGGTCGCGGTCGCCGACGCCTCTTCCGTGAACGGGACGTGGGGGAGTGTTCCGGTCTCGTGCTCGTCCTGCATGGTCCCGACCATAGGGCCTGACCCCGAACGACAGCCACGTGTCCGCAGAGCGGGAGCCTCAGGGATCCGGCGTCGGAGGTGCACTACGCTCGGTGCGTGACCGGGACGGCGGGATGGACAGGGCGAGGGATCCTCTACCGCGCCTACCAGCGCCGGATCCGCCGCCAGCTCGAGGGTGCAGCGAAGCCCAAGCACGTCGCCATGATCGTGGACGGCAACCGCCGCTGGGCGAAGCAGCTCGGGCTCGAGTCCGCCGCACACGGCCACCGCGCCGGCGCCGCGAAGATCCCGGAGTTCCTGACGTGGTGCGACGACCTCGGCATCGAGGTCGTGACGCTGTACCTGCTGTCGGCCGACAACCTGACGGGTCGTGGCGGCGAGGAGCTCGAGGAGCTCGTGGGGATCATCGCCGACCTCGCCGGGGTCCTGGCCGACAACCGGGACTGGCGCGTGCAGCACGTCGGGTCGAACGAGGGGCTGCCGGACAACCTGGTGACCGCGCTCGAACAGGCCGAGCAGCGCACCGCCGGCCGCACCGGCCTCCACGTCAACCTGGCCGTCGGGTACGGCGGCCGTCGTGAGATCGCGGACGCCATGCGCAGCATCGTGCAGGCGCACGGCGCGGGCGGCGGCACGATCGACACCCTGGCCGAGGTCCTGACGCCGGAGCTCATCGGCGACCACCTGTACACGCAGGGCCAGCCCGACCCCGACCTGGTGATCCGGACCTCGGGCGAGCAGCGGCTCTCCGACTTCATGCTGTGGCAGAGCGCGCACAGCGAGTTCTACTTCGTCGAGGCGTTCTACCCGGACCTGCGCGAGGTCGACTTCCTCCGAGCGGTCCGCGACTTCGGGCTCCGGTCGCGTCGGTTCGGCGGCTGAGCAGCCACCTCCCGCAGCGGGTTCGTCGGCGGAGCCGCGTCCCAGTAGGCTCTCAGGGTTCAACCCTGTGAAAGGTGCACCACCTGTGAACATCGACGAGTACGCCGCCGGCTTCTCCGAAGACCCCGGTTACCTCGACCACGCTGCGTTCGGCCCCGTGCAGACCGCCGTGCTCGAGGAGCAGCGTGTGCTCGGCACCATCCAGGCACACATGCGTTTCGGCGCGATGGAGACCCTCGACGAGCAGGACGCCCGCGTCCGCACCGTCGCCGCCCGCCTGGTCGGCCGCCGCGAGGACCAGGTCGTCTCGCAGGCCGCGACGACCCCGGGCCTGCTGCACACCGCCTTCGGTCTGACCGGTGGCGTGCTCGTGTCAGCCGACGAGTACCCGTCGCTGCCCCTTGCACTCGCCAGCGCAGCCTCGGCCACCGGCGGACGGGTGCAGCCCGTCGTCATCGAGTCGGGTGTCGGCTGGGTGACCCCCGAGCTGATCCGTGAGCGCCTGACCGACGAGGTGACCGCCGTCGCGGTGTCCCTGGTCGACTGGCGCACCGGCTACCTGACCGACCTCGCCGCCATCCGCGAGGTCATCGGCGACCGCCTGCTCATCGTCGACGCGATCCAGGGCTTCGGCGTGGTCGACGCCCCGTACGAGGTCGCCGACGTGGTCGCCACCGGCGGGCAGAAGTGGTTGCACGCCGGGTGGGGCACCGGGTTCGTGGCGTTCAGCGACCGTGCCCTGAACCGGATCCGTCCGGCACTGTCCGGCCCGCACGGCACGTCCGGCTGGCCCACCGAGGTGCCCGCGGTGCGTCCGGGGGCCGCCGGCTTCCAGATGTCCCGCATCGACCCGGTCGCGCAGGCCCGGCTCGCGGTGTCGCTCGAGCGCCTCACCGCGGTCGGCGTCGCCGCCGTGCAGGAGCGGGTCACCGACCGCGTCGAGCGCGTGTTCGCCATCGCCGACGAGTTCGGACTCGAGGTCGAGTCCAGCCGCGACCCGGCCGAGCGCGCCGGCATCGTGGTGCTCCGGCCGACGCAGGGTCGCGTGACGGCCCTGTCCGCCGCGATGCACAACCACGGCGTCACCGCGACCACGCGGCTCGGCGTCGCGCGGGTGTCCGTGTTCCCGTCGACCACCGACGAGACCCTGGACATGTTCCGCGACGCCTGCGTCTCGTACGCCACGATGCAGTAGCAGGGGCTGGGCTGCTGCGCTTGCTGCCTCCCGTCCGCGGCCCGCGAGCGGTCACGACACCCCGCTCACGTCCGCCGAGTGGTCACCACCTGTCGGCTGCCGCCGTCGCAGCCGACGGATCGTGACCAGTCGGCGCTGCGCGCGCGACGAGTCGCGACCACCGGACGGCCTGGAGGCGCGGTGCCAGGCCGCCACGGGCCTCCCGTCCGCAGCGCGCGAGCGGTCACGGCACCCCGCTCACGTCCCGAGTGGTCACCACCTGTCGGCCGGCGCCGCCGCACCCGTCGGTTCGTGACCACCCGGCGCCACCGCCGCGCGCGGCGTCGCGAGCCGCGCTCGCGTTGTTCACGCGACCGTAACCCCGGAAACCGCGTGTCGCTGTCGGGGTGTCGGGGGCCGGACGTACGTTGTCCCCATCGGGCACCGCGCCCGATCGAAGCGGCCACAGTCGGTGCTTCGGGACCCGCTCCGTGGCCGCGTTCGAGGACAGGACCGGGCCCGTCGCGGCCCGGGGATGGAGTGGTCGTGACCTCTCAGAACGTCTCTCGCGGAGCACAGCAGCAGCACACCGCGGACTCGTCCACATCGGTCGCCCAGCGCACGTACGTGCTCGACACATCGGTGCTCCTCAGCGATCCGCGGGCCTTGTTCCGCTTCGCCGAGCACGCCGTGGTCCTGCCGGTGGTGGTCGTCAGCGAACTCGAGGCGAAGCGCAACGACCCGGAGATCGGGTACTTCGCCCGGCAGGCCCTCCGGCTGCTCGACGAACTGCGCATCGAGCACGAGCGGCTCGACTTCCCGATCGCGATCGGCGACGGCGGCTCGTTCCGCGTCGAACTGAACCACTCCAACCAGTCCGTCCTGCCGTCGGGCCTGCAGCTCGGCGACAACGACTCCCGCATCCTCGCCGTCGCGTCGAACCTCAAGAACGACGGACTCGACGTCGTGGTCGTGTCGAAGGACCTGCCGCTCCGGGTCAAGGCGTCCTCGATCGGCATGGCGGCGGAGGAGTACCGCGCCGAACTCGCGGTCGACTCGGGCTACACCGGCATCGCCGACCTGCAGGTGTCCGGCGAGCAGATGTCCGACCTGTACGAGAAGGAGGAGATCCGGTCCTCGAAGCTCGACGGCGTCCCGGTGAACACCGGCGTCGTCATCCACTCCGAACGCGGATCGGCCCTCGGCCGCGTGCACGTCGCCGGCGCCGTCGCACTGGTGCGCGGCGACCGCGAGGTCTTCGGCCTCCGCGGGCGCTCGGCCGAGCAGCGGCTCGCCATCGACGCGCTGCTCGACTCCGAGATCGGCATCGTCTCGCTCGGCGGCAGCGCCGGCACCGGCAAGTCGGCGCTCGCCCTGTGCGCCGGACTCGAAGCCGTGCTCGAACGGCAGCAGCACAAGAAGATCATGGTGTTCCGGCCGCTGTACGCCGTGGGCGGGCAGGACCTCGGCTTCCTGCCCGGCGACGCCGGCGAGAAGATGAACCCGTGGGCGCAGGCCGTCTACGACACCCTCGGCTCGGTGGTGTCGGACAACGTCCTCGACGAGGTGATCGAGCGCGGCCTGATCGAGGTGCTGCCCCTGACCCACATCCGCGGCCGCTCCCTGCACGACGCCTTCGTGATCGTCGACGAGGCGCAGTCGCTCGAACGGAACGTGCTGCTCACGATGCTCTCGCGCATCGGCCAGAACTCGCGGGTCGTGCTCACCCACGACGTCGCGCAGCGCGACAACCTGCGGGTCGGCCGGCACGACGGGATCGCGTCGGTCATCGAGCGGCTCAAGGGGCACCCGCTGTTCGCGCACGTCACGCTGACGCGGTCCGAGCGCTCCGCGATCGCGGCCTTGGTCACCGACCTGCTGGACTCGCCTGACCTGGTGTAGCGCGCGTCGAGCCGCCATCGGACGGACGGGAGGCCCGGTGCCAGCTGGCACCGGGCCTCCCGTCCGTCCTGGGGGTGCGTCAGGAGGGTCGCGCTAGTTCGGGTGGGTCATGCTCAGGACGTCGAGCGCCTCGTCGAGCTGCGCCTCGGTGACCTCGCCGCGCTCGACGTGGCCGAGGGCCACGACGGCTTCGCGCACGGTGATGCCCTCGGCGACGGCGTACTTCGCGACCTTCGCCGCAGCCTCGTAGCCGATGACCCGGTTGAGCGGGGTGACGATCGACGGTGAGGACTCCGCGAAGGCGCGGGCACGCTCGAGGTTCGCCTGCAGCCCGTCGATGGTCTTGTCCGCGAGCACCCGCGAGCTGTTCGCCAGCAGGCGGATCGACTCGAGCAGCGCCGTGCCCATCACCGGGATGGCGACGTTGAGCTCGAACGCACCCGAGGCACCGGCCCAGGCGATGGTGGCGTCGTTGCCGATGACCCGGGCGCCGACCATCAGGGTGGCCTCGGGGATCACCGGGTTCACCTTGCCCGGCATGATCGAGGAGCCGGGCTGCAGGTCGGGGATGTGCAGCTCGCCCAGGCCGGTGTTCGGACCGGAGCCCATCCAGCGCAGGTCGTTGTTGATCTTCGTCAGGCTGACGGCGAGCACCTTGAGCGCACCGGAGGCCTCGACCAGGGCGTCACGCGCGCCCTGCGCCTCGAAGTGGTCGACGGCCTCGGTGATCGGCAGGTCGGTGTCGCTCGCGAGCTGGGCGATGACCCGCTGCGGGAACCCCTTGGGCGTGTTGATGCCCGTGCCGACCGCGGTGCCGCCGAGCGGGACCTCGGCGACGCGGGGGAGCGTCGCCTGCACCCGTTCGATGCCCAGGCGGATCTGGCGTGCGTAGCCGCCGAACTCCTGCCCGAGGGTGACGGGCGTGGCGTCCATCAGGTGCGTCCGGCCGGACTTCACGGCGTCGGCCCAGAGCGTGGCCTTCGCTTCGAGGGACTCGGCGAGGTGTTCGAGGGCGGGCACGAGCGTGCGGAGCAGTGCCTCGGTCACGGCGACGTGCACGGAGGTGGGGAAGACGTCGTTCGACGACTGCGAGGCGTTGACGTGGTCGTTCGGGTGGACCGCCGAACCCGCGATGTCGGACGCCAGTGTCGCGAGCACCTCGTTCATGTTCATGTTCGACGACGTGCCGCTGCCGGTCTGGTAGACGTCGACCGGGAACTGGTCGTGGTGCTGCCCGCCGATGATCAGGTCGGCCGCGCCGGCGATGGCGTCGGCGACGGCGGGTTCGACGATGCCGAGTTCACCGTTCACGATGGCCGCCGCACGCTTGATCCGTGCGAGCGCCACGATCTGCGCCGACTCGAGCCCGGTGCCCGAGATGGGGAAGTTCTCGACGGCGCGCTGGGTCTGGGCACGGTAGAGCGCCGACTTCGGCACCCGTACCTCGCCCATGGTGTCGTGCTCGATGCGGAACTCGGTCGGGGTGGTGTCGGTCACGTCGTCGTGGTCCTTCCTGGGGTGCTCGCCGGTCGCGGTCGCGCCGGCCCGTGCCTGCGCCCCGGGGTCGCCGGGGCGGTCGTCGTCGGGGTCGGTCTTCGTCTGGCTCGGTCGTCGTCGGGTCGGTCAGACCTGGCCGACGACGGTGTCGATGGTGACTTCTCCGGTGGCGAGGTCGTACGTCGCCCCGACGACGGCCAATCTACCCTCGGCCACGGCGTCGGAGACCGCGCCGGAGCGCTCGATCACCTGGCGGAGGGTGGCTTCGAGGTGCGCGGCGCCGACGGCTTCCTGCGGGAGCTCGGCGTCGGTGAGTCGGACCTTCTCGACGCTCGGGGCGATCGCGTCGACGAGGGCCTGCAGGTGCGGAGCGGGGACGGGCTCACCGGAGCGTGCTGCAGCGACCGCACCGCACCGGGTGTGCCGGAGCACGACGACCAGCGGTGTGCCCAGGGCGACGACCGCGAACTCGATCGAGCCGAGCACGACGTCGTCGACGATCTGGCCGGCGTTGCGGATGGCGAACAGGTCACCGATGCCGGCGTCGAAGACGTGCTCGAACGGCACCCGCGAGTCCGAGCAGCCGAGGACGGTCGCGAACGGCGACTGCGATCCTTCGAGCTCGGTGCGGCGGTCCGGGTCCACGCGGCCCATCCGGCGCTTGTCGGCGGCGAAGCGGGCGTTGCCGTCGACCAGCAGGCGCAGGGCGTCGGACGGGGTGGAGGCGGCGCGGTCGGGCATGGGGCTCCTCGGTTCGGGTGGGACGGGGTGGTGACTGGCGGGGCGGTGCCCGTCGTCTACTCGGTCAGTTCTCGGGAGACGGCGGTCGCGACGGTCCGGAACGCCTTGTCGTCGGCGGTGCCGGAGAGCACGATCGTGTTCTTGCCGAACGTCGAGACGAGCGAGTACGCGTGGTTGCCGGCATCGGTGCCCTCGGCGCGGCGGTCGTAGACGGTCCACTCCGTGTCGCCGATGGTGCGGTCACCGGTGGACGGGCGCTGGTCGAGCTGGTTCGACACCCACGAGGCGTTGGCGTCGATGCCCTGCTGCAGACCGAGGTACTGCTTGTCCGGCGTCACGAAGCCGACGGTCCAGACGTCCACGCCGTCGGTGGTCTTGCTGGCGAAGTCCGCGCGGTTGGCGCTGTAGCCGTCGGGCAGCGGCGGCGCCACCAGGGTGACGTCGTCGACGTTCGCCTTCGCCGCGATCTGCTGGTAGTCGACGGTGCGGTCCACCGTGGTGTCGGGCCGGACGACGACCGCCACCAGGAACAGCACGATGCCGAGCGAGGCGATGAGCGCGATGACCAGGTTGAACGCGGTCTGGTGCTGCCGGCGGGCTGTCCGGGCGGCGTCCTTGCGGGCCCACGTCTCCTCTGCCGTCTCGGGGCGACCGAGCTCGGCGACGATCGGGCGGCCGTCGGCGTCGGTCATCGGCCGGAGCCGTCCTGGGCGTCGCTGGCGGCACGGGCCGCGTCGAGCCGAGCGCGGGCGCCGACGAGCCACTCTTCGCACCGGGCGGCGAGGGCTTCGCCCCGCTCCCAGAGCGCCAGCGAACGCTCGAGGGTCGCGGAGCCCTGTTCGAGCTCGCTCACGACGCGCACGAGTTCGTCGCGGGCCGCTTCGTAGCTCAGCGACTGGACGTCGGTCTGCTCGGGTTCCTGCTGGGATGGCACGGGTCGATCCTACCGAGCGTCCACCGACGATCCGTCGCCCGGACCCAGGCTGTGGAGAACACCCGTGGTGGTCAGGAGCCGTCCGGGCCGGGGCCGTCCGGCTCGAGCGTGCCCGTGGCCGTGCCGGCACCGAGCGTGACGTGCACCGGCGTCGCTCCGGACAGGTCGTCGGTGCCGCGGACCACACCGCCGTCGGCGCGCTGCACGATGGCGTACCCGCGGCGCAGGGTGTCGCGCGGCGAGAGTGCCCGGAGCCGGGCGGTCAGGTGCCCGACCTCGGAGTGCCCGCGCTCCAGCCGGCGGTCGAGCAGTTCGCGGGCGCGGGACAGGTCGCGGGCGACCTCTTCCGCACGGGTGTCGACGAGCCACGCGGTCGACGCCAGAGCCGGGCGCGACCGCAGCGCGGCGAGCCGGTCGGCCTCGACCGAAAGAGTGTGCGAGAGCCGGAGCCCGAGCCGGGCGCGGGCTGCCCGCACGTTGGCCAGCTCCTCGGCGACGTCGGGCACGACCCGCTTGGCGGCGTCCGTCGGGGTCGAGGCACGGAGGTCGGCGACCTCGTCGAGGATCGGGCGGTCGGCCTCGTGGCCGATCGCCGAGACGATCGGGGTCGACGCCGCGGCCGCTGCACGGACGAGTCCTTCGTCGCTGAAGCCGAGCAGGTTCTGGAAGTCGCCGCCGCCGCGGGCGATGATGATGACGTCGACCTCGGGGTCGGCGTCGAGCTCGAGGATCGCCGCCGTGACCTCGCCCACGGTCCGTTCGCCCTGCACCGCGGTGTGCACGGTGCGGAACTCCACCTGGGGCCACCGCAGCTGCGCGTTCCGCTTGACGTCCTTCTCGGCGTCGGAGTCCTTGCCGGTGATCAGGCCGATGCGGTGCGGCAGGAACGGCAGACGCTGCTTCCGGGACGGGTCGAACAGCCCCTCCTCGGCGAGGGTGCGACGGAGGCGCTCGAGGCGTTCGAGCAGGTCACCGAGCCCGACGTGCTTCATCTCGACGACCTGCATCGTCAGCGAGCCGCCCTTGACCCAGTAGTTCGGCTTGAGGGCGGCGACGACCCGGTCGCCCTGCTTGATGTCCGCCGGCACCCGGGAGCGCACGCTCGACCAGATGGAGAACGACACGGTGGCGTCGACCTCGACGTCCTTGAGCTTGCCGTACACGTTGCCGCCGGCGACGTTCCACTGCGTGATCTCGCCCTCGACCCACGCGGTGCCGAGCCGGTCGATCCAGTCGCGGAGCTTCGCGCCGAGGAGCGCCACCGGCCACGGGTTGTCGGCCGTCGGCGGGCCCTGTTCGATCGCCATGTCGCTCCTCGTCCTGCTGGGACGTCCATCGTGCCCGAGACCGGTGACAGGCGACGGACGTCGTGTTCTCCACAGGCACCCCGCGCGCCCAGGTCGCGTGCGTGCCGCTCACCTATCATCGGGGACGTGACGATCACCAACGGCCACACGGTCCCGCTCGCCCCGCCGCGTGTGCACGCGGCACGGGGTCGACTGCGTGACGAACCGGTCGCCGGACCCAAGAAGGTGCTGCTCGCAGCCCCCCGCGGTTACTGCGCCGGGGTGGACCGCGCGGTCGTCGCGGTCGAGAAGGCGTTGGAGCAGTACGGCGAGCCCGTCTACGTCCGCAAGCAGATCGTCCACAACGTGCACGTGGTGTCGACGCTCGAGCAGCGCGGTGCCGTCTTCGTCGACGACGTGGCCGAGGTCCCCCGGGGCTCGCACGTCGTCTTCAGCGCGCACGGGGTGTCGCCGGCCGTCGTCGCGGGTGCCGCCGAGCGCGACCTGCACGCCATCGACGCCACCTGCCCCCTCGTCACCAAGGTCCACCGCGAAGCCACCCGGTTCGCCAAGGCCGAGCGCACCATCATCCTGATCGGCCACGCCGGCCACGAAGAGGTCGAGGGAACGATGGGGCACGCCCCGGACCGCACGATCCTGGTGAACGGTCCCGACGACGTCGCCGCGCTGTCGGTCCCCGATCCGGACAACCTCGTCTGGCTGTCGCAGACCACGCTCAGCGTCGACGAGACGATGGAGACCGTGCGGCTGCTGCGCGAGAAGTTCCCGGCCATCCAGGACCCCCCGTCGGACGACATCTGCTACGCCACCCAGAACCGCCAGGTCGCGATCAAGAAGGTCGCGCCCGGCGCCGACCTGGTGATCGTGGTCGGCTCCGCGAACTCGTCGAACAGCGTCCGCCTCGTCGAGGTCGCGCTCGAGCACGGTGCCCGTGCCGCCCACCGCGTCGACTACGCGGAGGAGATCCAGCAGGAGTGGCTCGACGGTGTCGAGACGGTCGGCGTGACCAGCGGTGCGTCCGTGCCGGAAGAACTCGTGGCCGAGGTGCTCGAACAGCTCGCCGACGCCGGCTACGCCGCCGTCGAAGAGGTCGTCACCGCACACGAGGACCTGATGTTCTCGCTCCCCAAGGAGCTCCGCACCGACGCCTCGGGCAACCCGACGCGCGCGCTCGGCGGGCGTCGGGCATGAGCGGCTCGGACGGCTGGTCCTCGGTCCCGCGTCGCGACCCGGCGAACCACGGCGACGCCGGCGCTGGTACCGGCCAGGAGGCCCGGGGTGCGTCCGCGACGTCGGCCGCCGGTCCCGCGAACGGTCGGCCCCAGGGCCGTCCCGCCCCCGGGTACGGCGAGTACGCGCCAGAGGGCTGGGTGAACCCGGTCCTCGTCGAGCAGGAACGC
Source organism: Curtobacterium sp. MCLR17_055 (assembly GCF_003234305.1). NCBI lineage: Bacteria > Bacillati > Actinomycetota > Actinomycetes > Micrococcales > Microbacteriaceae > Curtobacterium > Curtobacterium sp. MCLR17_055. The sequence goes on along the minus strand of NZ_QKSX01000008.1, from coordinate 166,077 downwards.
CAGGAGCGGGAGCGTCAGGCACGGGAGCGGCAGGACCAGGCCCCCGCCACCAGCGTGCGCGACGCTGCTCCGAGCGACGGCGTCCGCGGCGACCGCGCCGGTGCGGACGCTCGCTCCGGTGCAGTCCCTGCCGGGGCGCAGCGGTCGATGGCCCGCAGCCGGTTCGGTCGCACACCGGCGGACTTCGTGCTCACCGTCGGGCTGCTCGCCTTCGGACTGGTCTCCGTGGTGCAGTCCCTGTCCGTGGGCGACGTCGCCTCCACCGTGCGGCGCACCCTCGAGACCCAGTACACGGCGCTGAACGACCCGAGCGCCCTGAGCACGGCGGCCGCCATCGCCGCGATCACCAACGTGATCGTCTTCGCCCTGGTCGCCTGGTGGTCCATCCGTCGGCTCCGCGCACGGAAGCGGACGTTCTGGGTGCCGCTGGTCGGAGCCGTCGTCGCCACGGCGATCAGCACGATCGCATTCGTCGTCGTGGTCATGCAGGACCAGGCCTTCGTCGACTTCATGCTGCGACAGTCCGGCGCCTGACCGCCTGACCGCCTGACCGCCTGACCGCCTGACCGCCTGACCGCCTGACCGCCTGACCGCCTGACCGCCTGACCGCCTGACCGCCGGGCTGCTCGCGGCGCCGGCCTCCGCGCGCCGAGTGGTCGCAACACGCCGCGGCCCCGCCGCCGAGTGGGCACGAAGTGTCGTCTGGCACCGGCGGAACCGACACTTCGTGACCCCTCGGCGACACGAGCGCGGGGAGTCGTGACCTCTCGGCAACCCGTCCGTCGGCCAGTCGCGTGCCGGTGTCCCTCCGGCGAGCTTCGTCAGCCTCGCGGGCGAGCGCAGCAGCCACCGCCGAGTGGTCGCAACACGCCGCGGACCCGCCGTCGAGTGGTCACGAAGTGTCGTCTGGCACCGGCGCGAGCGACAGTTCGAGACCCTTCGGCCCTGCGCGCGCGGGGAGTCGTGACCACCTCAGCCAGCCGACACCAGCCGGAGGTCAGCCGGCCAGGAACGCCGCGACCGCTCCGTGCAGGGCAGCCAGGTCGTCGACGTGCACGAGCTCCCGGATCGAGTGCATCGACAGCAGTCCGACGCCGATGTCGATCGTCGGGATCCCGAGCCGGGTCGCCGCGATCGGGCCGATGGTCGAGCCGCCGGGGATCGTGTTCACGTTGACGAACGGCTGCCACGGCACACCGGCGGTCTCGCAGGCGGCGGCCCAGACGGCCTCGCCCTTCGCCTCGGTCATGTAGCGCTGGTTCGCGCTGATCTTCAGCAGCGGACCGGCCCCGGGGCGCGGACGGTTCGTCGGGTCGTGCTTCTCCGGCTGGTTGGGGTGCACCAGGTGCCCGGCGTCGCTCGACAGCAGCCACGACCCACGGAACGCCCGGGCGGCTTCGGAGCGGGTGGCGCCGAGTCCTTCCTGCACACGGCCGAGGACGTCCTCGAGGAACGGACCACCGGCACCGGACGGCGTCGACGACCCGATCTCCTCGTGGTCGAACGCCGCGAACACCGGGATGTGGTCACCGTCGGCGGGAGCGTCCACGATGCCCCGGAGTCCGGCGTGCACGCTCGTCAGGTTGTCCATCCGGCCGGACGCCAGGAACTCCCGCTCGATGCCGATCCGGGCCGGCGCCTGGGTGTCGGCGAGGAACAGGTCCCACGACACCGCGCCCTCGCCGAGCCGGGCGAGCAGCCACTCCACGACAGAGGTCCCACCGGCGTCGCCGTCGACCCCGACGATCGGCAGGGTGTGGCGCTGGCGGTCGATCTCCTTGCCGTCGTTCACCCCGCGGTCGAGGTGGATGGCCAGGTTGGGGATGCGGGCGACGGCATCGGTGCTGACGAGCCGCACGCTGCCGTCGGCGTCGACGACCCGGCCGGCGATCCGCAGGTCACGGTCGAACCAGGTCGACAGGAGCGCCCCGCCGTAGACCTCGACGTTGAGCTGCTCCCAGCCCCCGGTGCGCACGCCGGGGTTCGGCTTCACGCGGAAGCCGGGGGAGTCGGTGTGGGCGCCGAGGATCCGGAACGGCGTCGTCGGGACGGCACCGTCGGGCAGGCGCCACGCGATGACGGCGCCGTCGCGGACCACCACGTACGCACCGGGTTCGGTCGGCCAGGCGTCGAGCTCGGACAGCTCGGTGAACCCGGCTGCGACGAGACGGTCACGGGTCGCCGCCGCCGCGTGGAACGCGGTGGGCGACTCGGTGACGAACTGGGCGAACTCGGAGGCGATGGCGTCGACGGTCACCCGCCCATCGTGGCACGGGGTGGAGGCGACCCGACGCAGAACGGGGCGCGTCCGTCGGACGCACCCCGTTCCTCCAGGCCGGTGGACCCGACCGGACGGACCTGCTCAGCCCTTGGCGTGACCGGCCGAGCCGAGGACCTTCGCGGCCTCGACGACGCGAGCCGCCATGGCGGTCTCGGCGACCTTGCCCCAGGCGCGGGGGTCGTACTGCTTCTTGTTGCCGACCTCGCCGTCGATTTTCAGGACACCCTCGTAGTTGCGGAACATCGAGTCCGCGATCGAGCGGGTGAACGCGTACTGCGTGTCCGTGTCGATGTTCATCTTGATGACGCCGTTGCGGACGGCCTCGTGGATCTCGTCGTCGGTCGAGCCGGAGCCGCCGTGGAAGACGAGGTCGAGGGGGTTCTCGCCGGTGCCGTGCTTCGCCGCGACGGACGCCTGGATCTCGCCGAGGAGCTCGGGGCGGAGCTTGACGTTGCCCGGCTTGTAGACGCCGTGCACGTTGCCGAAGGTGAGCGCCGCGATCCAGCGGCCCTTGTCGCCCAGGCCGAGCGCGTCGACGACCTTCTCGACGTCGTTCGGGGTCGTGTAGAGCGCGTCGTTCGTGCCCTCGTGCTGGACGCCGTCCTCTTCGCCGCCGACGACGCCGATCTCGACCTCGAGGATCGCGTTGATGTTCCGCGTCTTCTCGATCATGGTCTTCGCGATCTCGATGTTCTCGTCGAGCGGCACGGCCGAACCGTCCCACATGTGCGACTGGAAGATCGGGTTTCGACCCTGCCGGACCTCTTCCTCGCTCGCCGCGATGAGCGGCAGGACGAAGCCGTCGAGGGCGTCCTTCGGGCAGTGGTCGGTGTGCAGCGCGACCGTGATGTCGTAGTTCTTGGCGACCTCGTGGGCGAACTTCGCCATCGCGAGGGCACCAGCTGCGCGGTTCTTGATGGTGTGGCCGGCGAAGTAGTCGGCACCGCCCGTCGTGACCTGGAGGATGCCGTCGGAACCGGCTTCCTGCAGGCCCTGGAGGACCGCGTTGATGGTCTGCGAGGAGGAGACGTTGACCGCGGGGTACGCGAACTTGCCCGCCTTCGCGCGTTCGATCATCTCGGCGTACTGTTCCGGCGTTGCGATGGGCACGTGGATCTCCTTCGACTTCGGTGATGTCCCCGCCGATCGTAGTCAGCCGGACTGGAGGCGCGGTCCGGGTTACGCGGTCGGCTCACGTCCGGCGTGCACATGCGTGCACGGGCCCGGTGTCCGGACCGTCGGTCGGCCGCCGGTCGGTAGGCTCGGGTCGTGACTCCCACGACTGAGACCGGCTCCCTGTTCCTCCAGCCCGACCGCAACCTCGCGCTCGAGCTCGTGCGTGCGACGGAGGCCGCCGCGATCCGTGCGCAGCCGTGGGTTGGGCGTGGTGAGAAGAACCTCGCCGACGGCGCCGCGGTCGACGCGATGCGCAAGTTCCTCGGCACGGTGAACTTCGACGGCGTCGTCGTCATCGGTGAGGGCGAGAAGGACAACGCCCCGATGCTCTACAACGGCGAGCACGTCGGCAACGGTCACGGCCCGGCCTGCGACATCGCGGTCGACCCGATCGACGGCACCTCGCTCACCGCCGCAGGCCGCCAGAACGCCATCTCCGTCATGGCCGTCTCGGACCGTGGCTCGATGTACGACCCCTCCGCCGTCTTCTACATGGACAAGATCGCCGCCGGCCCCGAGGGCCGCGGTGTCCTGGACCTCGAGAAGCCGATCGGTGACAACATCCGCGCGCTGGCGAAGGCCAAGGGCAAGGACCTCGAGGACATGGTCGTCGCCGTGCTCGACCGCCCGCGCCACGACGAGCTGATCCGCGCCATCCGCGCGACCGGTGCCGGCACGCGACTGCTGCTCGACGGTGACGTCGCCGGTGGCATCGCCGCCGCCCTGCCCGGCTCGACCATCGACATGTGCGTCGGTGTCGGCGGCACCCCCGAGGGCATCATCACGGCGTGCGCGATCAAGGCGCTCGGCGGCGTGATCCTCGGCAAGCTCCAGCCGAAGGACGACGAGGAGCGCGAGCGCGCCATCGCCGCCGGCCACGACCTGGACAAGGTCCTCGACCAGGACGACCTGGTCACGGGTGACAACACGTTCTTCGTCGCCACCGGCGTCACCGACGGCGTCCTGGTCGACGGTGTCCGTCGTTCGCGCGGCGTCATCCACACCGACTCGCTCGTGCTCCGCTCGCGCTCGAACACGATCCGCCGCATCCAGGCGGACCACCGTGCGGAGAAGTGGTTCTAGGCCGGACGATCGTCCGCCGCTTCGGGGCGTCGCCGGTCTTCCGGCGGCGCCCCGTTGTACGAGCCCTTGCGTAGGCTCGACGCATGACTGCGACAACGGCACGGATCGTCGGACTGGACACCGCGGGCATCCGCACGCTGCACGCGGAGGCGGACGGCACGGCCGACCGGCTGCCGCACGTCGTGCCGGTGGCGCCCGACCTCGGCGTGATCCTGGCGGACGAGGACGGCGCGATCCTCACCGCGCCGGCGCTCGCCGAGATGGGCTGGGCGGACGACGACGTCCTGCGTGCAGCCGTCGCCGCCGCGCAGGAGCAGGCCGGAGGCGACGTGGCGGTGATCCAGCCCGGCACGATCGTCATCCAGGACCCCGACCTCGCCGTGGTGCTCGTGCTCGCACCGCAGGCGTTCCAGGGGATCGAGTTCCGCGGCAGCGCAGTGGTCTTCCCGGTTGCGCCGACGACGTTCATCGTCACCGGCGACCAGGACGAGGACGGGCTCCAGGTCGCGGCCGGTGTCGCCCAGCAGATCCTGGCCGACGACGAGGGCGAGGTCCTGAGTGGACCGCCCATGGTGCTGCGCGGTGACGGGTGGGTCCGGTTCGAGCACCCGTCACTCGACGGCGAGCTCCGAACGATCCGCGCGCTCTGGACGGCGACCGCCGCGAACCTGCAGCAGGACGCCCTGCAGGAGTCGTTCGACCGGCGGGGCGAGGACGTCCACGTCGGTGCGGTCTCGGTCGCCCGGCTCGCCGAGGACGACCCGGCCTTCTCGTACTCGTCGTGGACCGAGGACGTCGAGACCGTCGTCGCCGCGGTCGACACGATCGTGCTCGTGACCCTCGACGGGCAGACGCAGCCCGTGCCGTTCGGTCGGCTGCGGGAGCTGGCCTCCGGGTTGATCGAGGAACTCGAGGTCCGCCCGACGCGCTACCGGCTCCGCGGTTTCCCGGATCTCGAGTCGGTCCGCGCGGCCCTCTGACGGGTCGACCCCGGTCGGTGGCACTCGTCCCCGTCGCTGCCCCCTGATATGGTCACACTCGCGCACCGCGCTGCACCGAGATCGGGCGGTCGATGAGGACGAGGGGGATGGATCAGTCGTGTTTGAGGCCGCTGCGCGCGGGTCACTCGCCGATCTTCAAGCGGCGGTTCGAGCCGATCCGGCCGTGCTTAACTCGACGGTAGATGGGGAGACCCTGCTTCGTCTCCTCGTCCGACGTGCTCTTCCTGTGCGACCAAATCGACCCAACCCGCACCCGCTCGCTGTGGGCGACGCGGTGTCGGGTGCAAATGCGATGTTGAGTGCCGGAGCCAAAGCCCGCAAGGTTGGTGCAGACGGCTTCACCGCTCAAGGGTTCGCGCGAGCATTCCTGGCGCCGAAGCCCCTGATCAAGACCCTTGACGCAGCGGCCAAGAAGGAGCGTGCATGACCCTGCCACGTGTTGTGCAAGACGTAGGATGGATTGCCTCGTTCCTCGGAGCCGACGTCGGTGCTGCGCAGCAGGTCGGCGAGGTCGATGGGATCGACCTTCTGGCGATCTCCGGCCCCAAGGAACCGTTCGTCGTGGTGATGTCCGCGGGATTGGCTGAGCGTCCGATCGCAAGCATGTTTCCCCAAGAACTCCTCGTGACAGTGCAAGCTGACCACTGGGAAGGCGCGCTCATTCTGCTGCAGACCGCGTTGGAAGTCGCCCTTGAACGCGGGCGCGGGTTCAGCTACGGCGATCTGGTCGGGAACAGCGAACCGCTTCTCATCGGAACGCGCATCTCGGGCTTGATCGCCGATGTCAACCCGTGGCTCCCGGCAGAGTCAGCGACGCGTCGTGATGGCCGTGAAGTGCAGACCACGTTCGTCTCGATGCTCCCGCTGACTGACGAAGAGCTCGAGACGCTCACGCGCACACCAGAGACTGAGCGCGATTCGGAGCTCGGGAAACTCGATGATCGGGATTTCTTGAACCTCAAGCGCTGATGAACTTCGGGAAGCCGGAGCGGCCGAGGTTTGGACAGTGCGCTGAGGTACGAACTGGTCGAAAGCGAAGCCAGCCGGGTCTCACGATCTCCCGAAGCTCACCGGAGGGCCACAGTGAGGGAACGTAGGCTCACAACCGTCGAGGAACGGCAAATCGAAGCGCGTTTGATCGCGCCCGAGGGATTCCAGTATCCCGAACGATTCCAACGTGTCCTTGCACAGGACCCACTTCCCGAAATCGATCCCTTCATGTGGACGTCTGAGTACGAGAACCAGGCAACGGACTGGGTTGACATCGTTGGGGAGCAGTATCCGACCCGTTCCCTCGTACCCTTCGCAAAGCACCAGGACACAGACGATGTGTTCTGCTTTGACGGTGGCGACCATTCGGGCAACCCTCCCGTGCTGATCATCCACACGTTCGCTTCGCCCGGGACGGAGTACCGGGGGCAGTGGACGTCCTTCGACGTCTGGTGGGAGGAGATGGAGGAGCATCGAGCAGCGTGGCTCGCGGATCAGGAAGAGGACTGAGACATGCCTCGTAGGGACACGTCGATCAGCAAGGCGATGTCGCACGCGTTGCGGCACGAACCGGGTGCGTACGGGCTGGAACTCGACGCCGACGGGAGCGTCCCGCTCGCAGACCTCGTGGACGCCTTGCAGCGGGCGGGCGTGGCAGCGTCCGAGGACGATGTTCACCGTGTGGTGGTCGAATCCGACAAGCAGCGCTTCGTCGTCGAAGGCGACCGGATCCGTGCCCAGTACGGGCACTCGACGGACGAGCGCATCGTGAAGCCGTCGATCGTTCCGCAACCGGCACTCTGGCATGCAACTTCCCCCGCTGCGGCTGAGGCGATCATGCGCGACGGGCTCTTGCCGATGGGGCGCCAGTACGCGCATCTGACGACCGATCGCGAGCTGGCTCTGCAGGCTGGGCGGCGCAAGTCCACCGCTCCCGTCCTGTTGCGAATCGATGCAGCTCGCGCCCACCTGGAGGGCGTGGAGTTCTCGGAGGGGCACGACCGGGTGACCCTGGCCTTGTTCGTTCCCGCGCAGTACATCTCGGCGGAAACCTCCCGATCCTGATGCCGCTGTTCCGACGGAATGCTGGGCTGCGCCAACGGGCGAGTGAGTTCAACGGTCGCTACTGGCGGAGTGCCATCCAAGTCACCTCAACCAACTGGGAGGGGCGCAGGGCAGCGGTGCACCGAGCAACGGATGCGGAGAAGCGACTGAGGGCGTTGCGCGGCGAATGGCACATGGGCCTCAAGCATCTGGTCGTGCAGTACTCCGCAGGTGTCAGCGTCGATGAGATCGGCGATGTAGCCGAGTCCGTCGCGGCCTCGTACCGTGCTTGGGTCACTTCCGCGCTCTCCCATGCCGGTCCTTCGCCCCGCCTCAGCGACGGGAACGAGTACTACATCAGCATCTTGCAACTTCTCGGGATCGCGACGGGCTGTGGTCGGGACGACAGCGCGCGGACGATACTCGAGTCCGTGATCAGGCAGGGCGCGGATCCGTTGTTCTCGGCTCTTGCTTCTGCACACCGGCTGGCCCTTCCCAGCGGATCCCCTGCGGCTTCGACGCCCAGGGTTGCGCGGCCTCTGCTGGCGGTTCTTCAACGGCCCGAAGAAGCGGACCGCACGATCCAGACCTATCTGACGGACTGGCCAACGCGTATGAAGTCGATGAGCTGGATGGGGTCCCTGGAACGGGTCAGACCCGGTGACTCGTACGGTCAAGGCTTCATCGGGTACTGGGCGATGGAACTGCCTGCGGTGGCCAGTGCCATCGATGCGCACCTCGATGACGTTGTGTCGCCCTTCCTCCCAGCGGATCTCTTGTGAAGTTCGACAGATCTTTGGTCGGGCAGCCCAGGTGAGGCAACGAGACGAACGAGTGTCGACGGGGCAATCGCGTGCACTCCTCCCAGCGAGACTCTCGGTGAAGGCGGTCGACTGGCGGTCGAGCAGCGCCCTGTCGCTGCGAAGGCTCCTGGTCGCTCCACGAACGAAGGTGGTTCGAGGTGATCGACGTCGAAGTGCTCCGCACAGCGCTCGATCCGTCCTCGATGGACGTTCCGAAGCGGGTCCGGAACGCCTTCGAGAAGGTGGCTCGGGTGAAGTCGTTCGTCACGGTTCCAGGCGGGGCTGCGCTGATCCGGGGATCCGTGTTGATCGCGGTCTACGGTGATGCTCCCCGTGTGAGCACGGCGGCGCGCGCGCTGCGCGTCCCTGACGAGGGTGTGTCCCACACCCAATGGACGAGGCAGCGTGGTGCCTACGCGGCGGTGGCATTCGCAGCCGCTCGCGACTCCGACCCACCATCGGTTGCGGCACGGACTGCCGGATGGACGGTGAGAGAGCCGTTGATGCAAGGGAAGGCGCTTCGGCACCACATCGACCGGTCCGCCGAGGAACGGGAGATGGACGAGTTCATGCCGGTTTCGGGGCACCTCGCCGCCTTCGCATCGGACATGGTGATCCTGGGGACCATGTGGCTGTTCGGCGGGTCTGACGCGTGGCCGATCGGGCGGATCGCAGCGGAGTGGGACCGCAACGCCGAGGCCGTCCGCGCGCTCCCCGGGTACTCCGACGCATGAGCCGTCGCCCCGAGGAAGGTCCGGTCGCGGTCAGGAGACCGACGCGTCGTCCTCGTCCGCCCACAGCGGGTCGCTGACGGTCCGCGGCAGCAGCGCCCCCGGCGACCCCGGCCACGGCAACCGCGTGACCGGCCAGTTCGAGGCGAAGAGCTCACGCCGCCCGGCATCGAACTCCTGCACCGTCTTGAGCTCGTCGTAGACCAGGGCGTACGCGGCCCGCAGGTTGTCGAAGTAGTCGTCCCACGAGTCGAACAGGGTGAAGGCGACATCGGCGACCAGGTCGATCGACGACCACGCGTCGTCCTCGCTCAGGAGCCCGGCGGCGTACGCACCTCGGACGGCGGTGACCGCGTTCTTGACGTCCATCGACCAGAGCAGCTTCGGCGGGCGGTCCGCTCGGCGTTCGAGCAGGCTCGAGCCTGCCCACGGGTCGGTGCCGAGCAGTGAGGACAGCCGGGTGAGCCGGGTCTCACCCTCGGCGGATCGGCTCAACGCGAGGAACTGCCACGACACGCTCTTCGGACCGAGCAGGTCGACGGCGAAGGCCTGTGCGTCCCGCCCGCTGGCGATCTTGTAGGTTTCGTCGAGTTCGCGCCGCAGGAACGTCAGCGGGGGCAGGGGGATCGTCACGAAGGGCGACGACGTGGTGTCCTGCAGGTACTCGCCGCCGAGCTCCACCCGCGAACCGTACGGGGCGAGCGACGCCGGCCACCATCCTTCGTGGAAGTCGCCGAACGAGGCGAGCGCCAGCTGCTGCAGTCGGTGGACGGGCAGCTCGCGGGCGCCGGTGCGCTCCCGGTACCGCCGCTGTTCCCGCACCGGCAGCCCGATGTCACGGAGCGAGGTGATGAAGGTCAGCACGAACCACACGACGACGGCGATCAGGAAGCAGCGCCACACCGCCTGGATGCCGTACCCGAAGTGCGCCCGGACGTCGTACGGACCGGCTGTGGCGGCGACGAGGGCGACGAAGAACGCCACGATCGCGATCGCCATGGTGATCCACGCTGCGGCGCGGTCCCGTCGTCGCCCGGTCTGCTTCCGCGCCTTGGCGACCATCGCCCGGTGTCGCCAGCGTGGACGGACCGGGAACTCGCGGTCGCCGGGATGGTTCTGCAGTGCTTCCCCCATGACGATCGATCGTAGCGAGCAGCTCAGTCCTCGTCGACGGCGCCGACGAGCTCCGGCGCCGTGAGCAGCCGCGGCTCGTCCTCGATCGAGGACGGGTCGGCGATCACCTTTGACTCGTCGAGCAGCGACAGCCGACGGGCACTCGGCAGGACCTGGCGTTCGAGCGACCCGACGAAGCGGTTGTAGTCGACGACCGAACCGCGGATCGAGCGGCCGAGCTTGTCGACGTGCCCGGCCATCGTGGACAGCCGGCCGTAGAGCTCGCGGGACACCTTGAAGAGCTCGTGGGCCTCTTGCGAGACGACGTCCTGCTGCCACGAGAACGCCACGGTCTTGAGCACGGACCACAGGGTCACGGGTGAGGCGAGGGCGATGCGCTTGCGGAAGGCGTGGTCGAGCAGGCCGGGGTCGGCGGCGAGGGCGCTCGAGATGAGCGACTCCGACGGGATGAAGGCGACGGTGAGCTCGGGGGAGGCGTCGTAGCCGGTCCAGTACTCCCGTGCGGCAAGGGCGTCGACGTGCGCTCGGAGCGCCTTGACGTGCTGGGCGATGAGCTGGTCGCGTCGGGCTGCCTCGGCACCGGTGGCGGTCGCCGGGATCTCGGCGGCCTGCAGGTAGGCGCTGAACGGCACCTTGGCGTCGACGGCGATGGTCTTGCCGCCGGGCAGGTGCACGACCATGTCCGGGCGGGCGGAGCCGACGGCGGTGGTGACGGAGGACTGCACGTCGAAGTCGACACGTTCGAGCAGCCCGGCGGCCTCGACCACGTTGCGCAGCTGCGTCTCGCCCCAGACGCCGCGCGTGCTGTTCGACGACAGGGCGCTGGCCAGGGTGTCGGCGGTGGCGCGCAGGCGCTCTTCCGACTCGGCGGCCGATCGGAGCTGCGCCGACAGCGCACCGTACTGCTCGCTCCGCGACTGCTCGAGCTCGGCGATCTTCGTGCGCATCACGTCGAGCGTCTGCGCCACGGGGCTGAGCGCGGAGAGCACCTTCGACTCGTTCTGGTTCCGTGCCGCGTCGACGCCGTGCATGCGCTGTACCAGGTGCTCGAGCTCGGCGGAGCGCCGCTCGAGCGAGTCGACCTGGCGGCGGTACTGCGTGTCCTGGGCGTCGAGGCGTTCCTCGGCGTCGCGCCGCACCGCCTCGAGCTGGCCGCGGAGCGCCTCGGCCGTCGCACGGGACGACGCGGCGTCGATGCCCGCGCGCGAGCGGGCGAGCGACCAGGCGACGACCGCACCGACGGCGATGCCGATCACGAGACCGATGACCAGGGCGAGGATCTGCATGTCGCGACCCTGGCAGAACCCACCGACACCGCGCCTCCCGGCACTCCGGCGCGCCCCGCAGAACCAGCGTGACCAGCGCCACGGGACCAACGTGACGGACCGCGGAATCCATGTCATGACATTAGGGCAAACAGGGTGTACAGTCGTGATCGTCCGCCGATGAAGCCGCACGGAAGGTCCACCGCGTCGCATGACGAACCAAGCTCCCCACGCCTACGACGTGATCACGATGGGACGCGTCAGCGTCGACATCTACCCGCAGCAGACCGGCCCGCTCGAGGACGTCTCGACCTTCTCGAAGTCCGTCGGCGGCAGCGCCACCAACGTCGCCATCGCCGCTGCTCGACACGGCGCGGACGCCGCGGTCATCACCCGGACGGGCAACGACCCCTTCGGCCGGTACATCGCCCGCACGCTGCCCGAGTACGGGGTCGCGAACGCGTTCGTCGAGACGGTGGAGGGGCTGAACACCCCCGTCGCCTTCTGTGAGATCTTCCCGCCGGACGACTTCCCGCTCTACTTCTACCGGGCCCCGAAGGCGCCGGACCTGATGATCACGGCGAAGTCCCTGCCGCTGCACGAGATCGAGCGCGCGAAGATCTTCTGGACCACGGTGACCGGGCTCAGCGAGGAGCCGAGCCGACAGGCGCACCACGTGGCGTACGAAGCCCGGTCCGCCGCGCAGAACAGCACGAAGACCCACACCGTCTTGGACCTGGACTACCGGTCGATGTTCTGGTCGAGCCCCGAGGCCGCGACGCGCGAGGTCGCGATCGCCCTCGAGCACGCCACCGTCGCCGTCGGCAATCGCGAGGAGTGCGAGGTCGCGGTCGGTGAGACCGACCCGGTCCGCGCCGCCGACGCGCTGCTCGACCGCGGTGTCGAGATCGCGATCGTCAAGCAGGGGCCGAAGGGCGTGCTGGCGAAGACCCGCGACGAGTTCGTCGAGTTCCGTCCGCACCACATCGACGTCGTGAACGGGCTCGGCTCGGGCGACGGCTTCGGCGGCGCGCTGACCCACGGGCTGCTGCAGGGCTGGAGCCTCGAGCGGATCCTGGCGTTCTGCAACGCCGCCGGCGCGATCGTCGCGACGCGGTTCGAATGCTCGACGGCGATGCCGACGAGCGACGAGATCGAGCAGTTCCTGACCGACAACCCGGCCGAGGGCACGACGCACACGGGTGCGACGCACACGGGTGAGACGCACACCGAGGAGAAGACCCATGCCTGAGCTCAGCCCCGCTGACTTCCAGCGCCTCCGCGACATCCGTGCCGGCCAGCCGGACCTGGTGCGTGCCACGCTCGACGCCCGCCGCAAGCGCTCCCTGCTCGCCGACGACGGCAAGCTCTTCATCGTCGCCGCCGACCACCCCGCACGCGGTGCGCTGGCGGTGCGCGACGACGAGTCCGCGATGGCGGACCGCTACGACCTGCTCGAGCGGCTCGTCACGGCCCTCGGCCGGCCGGGGGTCGACGGCGTGCTCGGCACCCCCGACATCCTCGAGGACCTCGCGCTGCTCGGCGCCCTCGACGGCAAGGTCGTCGTCGGGTCGATGAACCGCGGTGGACTCCGCGGCGCGACCTTCGAGATGGACGACCGGTACACGGCGTACTCGGCGCAGGCGATCAAGGACTCCGGGCTCGACTTCGCCAAGCTGCTGGTGCGCATCGCCCTGGAGGACTCGGGCACCGCGCCGACGCTCGAGGCCACGGCCCGCGCCGTCAGCGAGGCCGCGGCGCTCCAGCTGCCGATCATGCTCGAGCCGTTCATGTCCGAGTGGCGGGACGGCCGGGTCGTCAACGACCTGTCGGCCGACGCCGTGATCACCTCGATGGCGATCGCTGCGGGACTCGGCGAATCCAGCGCCTACAGCTGGCTCAAGATCCCCGTCGTCGACGACATGGAGCGCGTGATGGCCGCGACGACGCTGCCGACGCTGCTGCTCGGCGGCGACCCGGCTTCGCGCCCGCTGGAGACGTACGCCAAGTGGGCTGACGCCCTGGCCCTGCCCGGCGTCCGCGGCCTGGTCGTCGGACGCACCCTGCTCTACCCCTCGGACGGCGACGTCGCCGCCGCCGTGGACGTCGCCGCCGGTCTCGTCCACAGCCAGGAGGCCCGGGGCGGGTTCTCCACAGATGCCCACGACCCAGCCGCTCGGCTCGCGGGCGCCACCACCATGGACTCGTCCATCTCGGAAGGAAGCAACGCATGACGCTCACCGACACGACCACCACCACCGTCGGGCACTGGATCGACGGCAAGCGCGTCGAATCCGCGTCGGGCAACACCGCCCCCGTGTACGACCCGGCGCTCGGCGTCGCGACCAAGCAGGTCGCGCTGGCCGACGAGTCCGAGATCCAGGCGGCCATCGGCAGCGCCAAGGCGGCGTTCCCCGGCTGGAGCAACCTGTCGCTGGCCAAGCGCCAGGCGATCCTGTTCTCGTTCCGCGAGATCCTGAACCGCGACAAGGCCGAGCTGGCCGAGATCATCACGAGCGAGCACGGCAAGGTCATCGACGACGCCATGGGCGAGATCGCCCGCGGGCAAGAGGTCGTGGAGCTCGCCACCAACATCCCGAGCCTGATGAAGGGCGAGTTCTCCGACCAGGTCTCGACCGGCATCGACGTCTACTCGATCCGCCAGCCGCTCGGCGTCGTGGGCATCATCAGCCCCTTCAACTTCCCGGCGATGGTGCCGCTCTGGTTCCTGCCGATCGCGATCGCCGCGGGCAACACCGTCGTGCTGAAGCCGAGCGAGAAGGACCCGTCGGCCGCCATCTGGCTCGCCGAGAAGTTCAAGGAGGCCGGGCTGCCCGACGGCGTCTTCAACGTGCTCAACGGCGACAAGCTGTCCGTCGACGGTCTGCTCACCAGCGACGACGTCGAGTCGATCTCGTTCGTCGGCTCCACGCCCATCGCGCAGTACGTCTACGAGACCGGTACCAAGCACGGCAAGCGCGTGCAGGCCCTCGGCGGCGCGAAGAACCACATGCTCGTCCTGCCGGACGCCGACCTCGACCTGGTCGCCGACAACGCGATCAACGCCGGCTTCGGTTCGGCCGGTGAACGCTGCATGGCGATCTCGGTCGTCGTCGCCGTCGAGCCGGTGGCCGACGAGCTCATCCAGAAGATCAAGGACCGCGCGGCGACCCTGCGCATCGGCGACGGTCGTCGCGGGTGCGACATGGGCCCGCTCGTCACGAAGCAGCACCGTGACAAGGTCGCCTCGTACATCGAGGTCGCAGAGCAGGACGGTGCGGTGGTTGTGGTGGACGGCCGCACCGTCCGACCCGACGGCGACGAGAACGGCTTCTGGCTGGGCCCGACGCTGATCGACCAGGTGCCCACCACCAGCCGCGTCTACACCGAGGAGATCTTCGGTCCGGTGCTGAGCGTCGTGCGGGTCGCCACCTACGAAGAGGGCCTCGAGCTCATCAACTCCGGCGCGTACGGCAACGGCACCGCCATCTTCACGAACGACGGTGGCGCCGCCCGACGGTTCCAGCGCGACGTGCAGGTCGGCATGATCGGCATCAACGTCCCGATCCCGGTGCCCGTCGCCTACTACTCGTTCGGTGGCTGGAAGAACTCGCTGTTCGGTGACCACAAGGCGTACGGGGCCGACGGCGTGAGCTTCTTCACCCGCCAGAAGGCGATCACGAGCCGCTGGCTCGACCCGTCGCACGGCGGCATCAACCTCGGCTTCCCGTCGAACAACTGACCCGCGGCATGGCGAACGAACAGCACCAGCACGACCAGTGGTTCATCCCGGCGGGCTCCCGGCCCGAGGCGGGCTGGACCGACGTGGTCGACGGTCGCATCGAGGGGTGGGCGCACACCGGGCTCCGGACCGGCGCGCTGACCGACGGGGGCGAGCTGCGCCTCCCGGCCGACGCCGTGGAGCGCATCGTCGTGCCGCTCGCCGGGTCGTTCCACGTGACCCACTCGGGCGCTGCCGGTGACGGCGAGCAGACCCTGCAGGGTCGGGGGAGCGTCTTCGACGGCCCCACCGACGTCCTGTACCTGGGCTCGGGCTCCACGGCCACCATCACCGGCAGCGGCCGGTTCGCCGTCGCGGAAGCCCCCACCGACACCTTCAAGCCGACCACCTACGTGGCCCGGCCGGACGTGCCCGTGGAACTCCGCGGCGCCGGGCAGTCGAGCCGCCAGGTGCACAACTTCGGCACCCCGGCCGCGCTCGACGCTGTCAAGTTCATCGTGTGCGAAGTGATCACGCCGGCCGGCAACTGGTCGTCGTACCCGCCCCACAAGCACGACACGAACGTGCCCGGTTCTGAGTCGAACCTCGAGGAGATCTACTACTACGAGGCGGCGGTGTCCCGTGGGCTCGAGTCGATCGCGCCCGAGGCCGCCGACCCGTTCGCCCTGCACCGCACGTACGCCTCGGACGACCGTGCCATCGACGAGTTCCGGCAGGTCCGGACCGGTGACGTCGCCCTGGTGCCGTACGGCTGGCACGGTCCGGCGGTCGCCGCTCCGGGTTACGACATGTACTACCTCAACGTGATGGCCGGGCCGGACCCGGAGCGCGTCTGGAACATCACCGACGACCCGTCCCACGGGTGGGTCCGGCAGGCGTGGGCATCGGAATCGATCGACCCACGACTGCCCTACGAAAGGAAGCAGGCGTGACCACCACCACGCGGAAGATGACGGTCGGTCAGGCACTCGTCGAGTTCCTGGCCAACC
Organism: Curtobacterium sp. MCLR17_055; assembly: GCF_003234305.1. NCBI lineage: Bacteria > Bacillati > Actinomycetota > Actinomycetes > Micrococcales > Microbacteriaceae > Curtobacterium > Curtobacterium sp. MCLR17_055. The sequence continues at coordinate 149,838 of NZ_QKSX01000008.1, read as the reverse complement.
AGTGGACCGTCGACGGCGACGTCCGCGAACGCACCATCCCGGGGATCTTCGGCATCTTCGGGCACGGCAACGTCGCCGGGGTCGGTCAGGCCATCAAGCAGCTCCACGTCGAGCAGCCCGGGCTGCTGCCGTACCACCAGGCCCGCAACGAGCAGGCGATGGTGCACGAGGCCGTCGGCTTCGCCCGCATGCACCGCCGCCGTGCGACCTACGCGTCCACCGCGTCGGTGGGCCCGGGTGCCGCCAACATGCTGACCGCCGCGGCGCTCGCCACCACGAACCGGCTGCCGGCCCTGCTGCTGCCGTCGGACACCTTCGCCACGCGCACCACCGACCCGGTGCTCCAGCAGATCGAGCTGCCGCACGACACGTCGTTGCAGGTCACCGACGCCTTCCGTCCGCTCTCGCGCTACTTCGACCGTGTGGAGCGTCCGGAGCAGCTGTTCTCGATCGCCCTCGCCGCGATGCGGGTGCTGACCGACCCGGCCGAGACCGGTGCGGTGACGATCGCCCTGCCCGAGGACGTCCAGGCCGAGGAGTTCGACGTGCCCGTCGCGTTCCTGCAGCCGCGCGAGTGGCACATCCGCCGTCCGTTGCCCGAGCGTGGCCCGCTCGAGCGTGCCGTGGCCGCGATCCGTGCCGGCCGGCGTCCGGTCATCGTGGCCGGCGGCGGGGTGCTGTACTCCGACGCCGCCGACGAGCTCCGCGCCTTCGTCGAGGCCACCGGCATCCCGGTCGGCACGTCGCAGGCTGGCGGCGGGTCCCTGGTCTGGGACCACCCGCAGTACCTCGGCGGCATCGGCGCGACCGGCACCGCGGCCGCCAACGCGATCGCTGCCCAGGCCGACGTCGTCATCGGGATCGGCACCCGCTACAGCGACTTCACCACGGCGTCGCGCACGGCGTTCCAGAACCCGGACGTCACGTTCGTCAACGTCAACGTGGCCGCGTTCGACGCCTACAAGCACGGTTCGCAGCTGCCGCTGATCGCGGACGCCCGGGAGGCCCTGGTCGCCCTGACCGAGTCGCTCACGTCGGACACGGCGTACGTCGTCGAGCCCGGCTACGCCTCCGAGATCGCCTCGCTGAAGGCGGCGTGGGACGCCGCCGTCGACGGCGCGTTCGCGCCGTCCGGCGCGGACCTGCCCGGTCAGCCCGAGATCATCGGCGCCGTGCAGTCGGTCTCCGACCCGCGCGACGTCGTGATCCAGGCCGCGGGCTCGCTGCCCGGCGACCTGCACAAGCTCTGGCGGGTGCGCGACGAGCTCGGGTACCACGTCGAGTACGCGTTCTCCTGCATGGGCTACGAGATCGCCGGCGGCATCGGGGTGCGACGCGGGGCTCCGGACCGCGACGCGATCGTGATGGTCGGTGACGGCAGCTACCTCATGCTGCACACCGAGCTCGTCACCGCCGTGGCCGAGGGCATCAAGATCATCGTCGTGCTCATCCAGAACCACGGGTACGCGTCGATCGGGCACCTGTCCGAGACCGTCGGCTCCGAGCGCTTCGGCACGAAGTACCGGTACCTCGACGAGACCGAGTCGTTCGAGAACGGCGAGCCCCTGCCCGTCGACCTCGCCGCCAACGCCCGCTCGTACGGCGTCGACGTCATCGAGGTGCAGCCCGGCCCGGACAGCATCGAAGACCTCAAGGCCGCACTGCGTCAGGCGAAGGCGAACGACCACACCACCCTGGTGCACATCAACTCCGACCCGCTGGTCTACGCCCCCGAGGGCGACGGCTGGTGGGACGTGCCGGTCGCGCAGACCTCCACCCTCCCCAGCACCCAGGCCGCGCGCGCCGAGTACGAGCAGCAGGTCGCCACGCAGCGTCCGCTGCTCGGCTGAACCGTTCACGAGACAGAAAGCGACAGCGACGTCATGACCGACACCGCCACCCCCATCGGCAGCCCCGCCACCGACGCGGCGCCCGCCTCGATCCGCATCGGCACCGCCCCGGACTCGTGGGGCGTCTGGTTCCCGGACGACCCGAAGCAGGTGCCGTGGCAGCGCTTCCTCGACGAGGCGTCCGCTGCCGGGTACGAGTGGATCGAGCTCGGCCCGTACGGGTACCTGCCGACCGACCCGTCGCAGCTGTCCGACGAGCTCGAGTCCCGCGGGCTCAAGCTGTCGGCGGGCACGGTCTTCACCGGGTTCCACAAGGGCGAAGACCAGTTCCAGCGTGCGTGGGACCAGGCCGTCGCGGTCGCCGGTCTGGCAGCGAAGCTCGGCGCCGAGCACCTGGTGACGATCCCCGACCTGTGGCGCTCGGACGCCACCGAAGAGGTGCTCGAGGCGCGCACGCTCACCGACGAGCAGTGGGAGCGTCTCGGCAAGGGACACGACCAGCTCGGCAAGGCGCTGCTCGAGGAGTACGGCGTCCACCAGCAGTTCCACACCCACGCGGACAGCCACGTCGGCACCTACAAGGAGACCGTGCGGTTCCTCGAGGTCACGAACCCCGAGTACACGAACCTCTGCCTCGACACCGGCCACTTCGCCTACTACGGCGGCGACAACCTCAAGCTCATCGCCGCCCACCCGGAGCGCATCGGCTACCTGCACCTCAAGCAGGTCGACACGGACCTGCTGTTCGACGTGCTCAAGAACGACGTGCCGTTCGCCACCGCCGTGTCGCAGGGCATCATGACCGAGCCGCCGCACGGCACCCCGGAGCTCGCCCCGATCATCGAGGCCGTCGCCGCGATCAACCCGGACATCTTCGGCATCGTCGAGCAGGACATGTACGGCTGCTCCGTCGACGCCCCCGGCCCGATCGCCGAGCGCACCTTCCAGCACATCTTCGGCTCGACCTCGGCCGCCCGCGCCTCCTGACGCGCCGTCCACGCAGCGTCAACAACCACCAGGAGAACACCACCATGACCACCACGCAGAACCTCCGCGTCGCCGTCGTCGGCGCAGGCATGATGGGCGCCGACCACGTCCGCCGCATCACCGCCAAGATCTCGAACGCCGACGTCGTCGCCGTCGTCGAGCCCGACCAGGCCCGTGCCGCTGCGGCAGCCGCCCTGGCGCCCGGCGCGATCACCGCTGCGTCCTTCGACGAGGCGCTCGAGCAGACCGAGATCGACGCCGTCATCATCGCGACGCCCGGTTTCCTGCACGAGCCGATCCTGGTGACCGCGCTCGAGCGCGGACTCACCGTCCTGTGCGAGAAGCCGCTGACGACCAGCGCCGAGGACTCGCTTCGCATCGTCGAGCTCGAGCAGCAGCACGCCGCCCGGCCCGTCATCCAGGTCGGCTTCATGCGCCGGTTCGACGCCGGGTACCAGGAGCTCAAGGCCCTGCGCGAGTCGGGGGCGAACGGCGCCCTGCTCGCCCTGCACCACGCGCACCGCAACCCGACGACGCCGCCGAACTTCAGCGAGTCGATGCTCATCCACGACTCGGTGATCCACGAGATCGACATCATCCCGTTCCTCACCGGTGAAGCGATCACGAGCGTCGAGGTGAAGAAGCCGCGCAAGAACTCCCTCGCGCCGGCCGACCTGCCCGAGCCGCAGTTCGTCCTGTTCACCACCGAGTCCGGCACGATGGCGATCGTCGAGATCAACGTCAACGCCCAGTTCGGTTACCAGGTGACCACCGACGCCGTGTTCGAGTCCGGCGTCGCCTACATCGGCCGCGACACCTCGCTCTCGCTCGCCGCAGCAGGAGCGACCTCGCAGGGCGTCACGCCGTCCTTCAAGGAGCGCTTCGGTGCCGCCTACGACGAAGAGGTCCAGCGCTGGGTCGACGCGGCCCGGACCGGCGGCATCGACGGGCCGAGTGCCTGGGACGGCTACACCGCCTCCGTCGTCGCCGAGGTCGCGGTCCGGGCCCAGCAGTCCGGCGCGCACGAAGTGGTCGAGTACGCGGTCACCAAGCCGGCGTTCTACGACGAGACGAGCGGCGCGACGAGCGGCGCGACCGCCGCGCTCGCCGGGGCCTGATCGATGCCGAAGATCGCGCTCGACCCGACCCCGTTCCACCACGACCTGTCGCTGCTCGAGTTCCCGCGCAAGGTCGCGGAGCTCGGCTACGAGTACCTGCAGCTCACCCCGCACAAGGACTTCATCCCCTTCTACCGGCACCCCAAGGCCGACGACGACCTGGTCGACGCGTTCGCCGCGGCCTGCCGTGACGCCGGGGTCCAGGTGGCGAGCGTGCTGCCGGTGCTGCGCTGGTCGGGCCCGGACGAGGACGCCCGACAGGCTGCGGTGCGGAAGTGGAAGCGGGTCATCGAGATCACGAAGCGCCTCGGCGTGGACACCATCAACACGGAGTTCTCCGGCCGCCCCGAGCGTGCCGAGGAGTCCGAGGACCAGTTCTACCGGTCGATGGAGGAACTGCTGCCGATCATCGAGGACGCCGGCATCCGTGTGCTCATCGATCCCCACCCCGACGACTTCGTCGAGGACGGGCTCGAGGCGCTCCGGGTGATCCGCGGCCTGAACTCGAAGCACGTCGGCTTCGTCTACGTCGCCTGCCACACGTTCCACTACGGCGGCAACATGGACGAGATCATCGACGCGGCCGGTGACTCGCTGCAGCTGGTCCACGTCGCCGACGCGTACGACCACCGTCGCTCGCACGGCCTGCGCTACATCACGAACCCGCCCGGCAACCCGGTCCGTGTGCACCAGCACCTGCCGGTCGGCCAGGCGGACGTCGACTTCGACGCCTTCTGGGCAGCACTCGACCGCGTCGGTTTCTCGGCGCGTGAGGACACTGTCGCGGTCTCGAGCGTCTTCGCCGAGGACGAGAACGCCGACGCCGTGTCGCGGTTCCAGCTCGACACGATCACGAAGGGACTCCACCGATGACCACCACCCTCGAGACGCAGGCGTCCACCGACGCCGACTCCCGTCCCGTCACCCTGCAGGCCGCGGAGCAGACCCCGACCGCCCTGTGGAACGACTCCGCCGATCCGCGCGAACTGTCGACCGCAATCCACGAGTACGGTGCCGTCGGTGCGACCTGCAACCCGGTGATCGCGTACACCTGCATCCAGCAGGACCCGGAGACCTGGGTCCCGCGCATCCGCGAGATCGCCGAGGAGCACCCGACGGCGGGGGAGTCCTGGATCGGCTGGAAGGCCGTCGAGGAGCTCTCCATCGCCGCCGCGGCGCAGCTGCTGCCCGCGTTCGAGGCGTCCAGCGGCCGGAACGGTCGACTGTCCATGCAGACCGACCCCCGGTTCCACCGCGACGCCGACGCGCTCGTCGAGCAGGCCGTCCGGTTCTCGCAGCTCGCGCCGAACATCATCGTGAAGATCCCCGCCACCAAGGTCGGCATCGCCGCGATCCAGGAAGCCGCCTACCGCGGGGTCTCGATCAACGCCACGGTGTCCTTCACCGTGCCGCAGGTCGTCGCAGTGGGCGAGGCCATCGAGCGCGCCCTCGACCGCCGTGCTGCCGAGGGCCTGCCGGAGCAGGAGTTCGGCCACGTCGTCACCCTGATGGCCGGCCGCTTCGACGACTGGCTGAAGACCGTGGTCAAGCGCGACCACGTGATGGTGGACCCGGGCATCCTCGAGTGGGCCGGTGTCGCCGCGGTGAAGAACGCCTACCGGGTCTTCCAGGAGCGTGGGTTCCGGTCGCGCGTGCTGGTCGCCGCGTTCCGCAACGCACTGCAGTGGTCGGAGTTCCAGGGCGGTGACCTCGTCGTGTCGCCGCCGTTCCAGTGGACGAAGGACATCAACGACAACGCGTTCCCGTTCCGTCCGCACGCCATCGACGACGAGGTCCCCGTGCACGTCATCGAGGCGCTCCGGGCCGCGACGCCGGAGTTCGCCCGCGGTTACGACGTGGACGGCATGACGATCGACGAGTTCGACCGCTTCGGTGCGACCGTGACGACGCTCCGGCAGTTCCTGGACGCCGACGCGAAGCTCGACGCCCTGGTCCGCGACATCATCGTCCCCGCGATCTGAGACGCGATCCGAGTCGCGGTCCGACGCGCGGCGCGATCCGCGGTCGCAACCACGGGTCGCGCCTCGCGCCACGCGCGCTGACGCACCAGCCTGGAGGCCCGGTGCCGGTCCCCGAGACCGGCACCGGGCCTCCAGGCGGTTGCGTCATGTGCTGACAAAGTCCGCCTCATCGGCTACGCTCGTTGTCGCGCTCCAATGCGCGTCACCTGAACGAAGGAGTTCTCCATGGACAGCATCGGCGTCGGGCTGATCTCGGTCGGCTGGATGGGGCGGTTGCACTCGCGTGCCTACCGAGCGTTGCCGGACCACTTCCCGGAGCTCGGCGTCCAGCCGCGGCTCGTCGTCGCGGCCGACCCGATCGAGGCGGCACGCGACCAGGCGGTGACGCGGCTCGGGTACGAGCGGGCCGTCGCCGACTACCACGAGGTCCTCGCCGACCCGACGGTCGACGTCGTGTCGATCTGTTCGCCGAACTTCCTGCACCGGGAGATGGCCGTCGCCGCGGCCGAGGCGGGCAAGCCGTTCTGGATCGAGAAGCCGATGGGCCGGTACGCCAGCGACTCGCGCTCCATCCACCAGGCGGTGCAGCGGGCCGGCGTCATCACGAGCGTCGGCTTCAACTACCGGCACGCCCCGGCGATCGAGCGCGCCCGTGAACTCGTCCGCAGCGGGCGGCTCGGGCGCATCACGAACGTGCGCGGATCGTTGCTCGCCGACTACTCGTCCGACCCTGCTGCACCGCTGACCTGGCGCTTCGAGCGTGAGCGTGCCGGATCGGGTGTGCTCGGCGACCTGCTGTCGCACGGGCTCGACCTGGCGCAGTACGTGGTCGGACGGATCGCCTCGGTCAGTGCGCTCGCCGAGACGTTCATCGAGTCGCGTCCCCGCCCGGGTGCCGGCATCGTCGACCGGAGCGCCGCGGCGACCGGCGAGCTCGGTGCCGTCGAGAACGAGGACTACGCCGCGCTGCTGTTCCGGTTCGAGGACGGTGCGGTCGGCACGATGGACTCGAGTCGGGTGATGCGTGGGCCGCACGCCGAGTACACGCTCGAGATCTACGGCACCCGCGGTTCGGTCCGGTGGGACTTCCAGCGCCTCAACGAGCTCGGGGTGTACCTGGACGGGCAAGAGGTCGACGGGTACGCGACGCACTACGTCGCACCCGGCGACGGCGACTTCGGTCGCTTCCAGCCCGGCGCCGGGACCGCGATGGGCTACGACGACCTGAAGACGATCGAGGCGGCGCAGTTCATCGCGAGCGTGCAGCGCGGGGAGCAGCTCGCACCCTCGGTCGCCGACGGGCTGGCTGCGGCGTCGATCGTCGAGGCGGCGGAGGCCTCGCTGGTCGACGGCTCGTGGCACGACGTCGCCCGTGTCGACGGGCCGCTGACGTACGGGGCGCCGACGCCGAGGTTCTAGACACGTCGCGGTGCTTGCTTGTTAGTATGTAAGGACAAAGTCCGAGCAACCAGGAGGCACCATGCCGCTCGTCCGTATCGACCTCGCCACCGGCCGCACGCCGGAAGCCGTCCGGGGCATCGCCGACGCCATCCACCAGGCCATCGTCGACGTGTACGGGATCCCGGTGCGGGACCGGTTCCAGGTGATCACCGAGCACCCGGCGCAGCAGATCATCGCCGAGGACGCCGGCCTGGGGTTCGAGCGCACCGAGGGCGTCATCGTCATCCAGGTGTTCACGCAGCGCGGGCGGACCGACGAGGCGAAGGCGGCGCTGTACCGGGCGATCCACGATGCCCTCGCGGCGATCGGTGTCGCGTCCGAGGACGTCTTCATCGGCTACGTCGAGAACGGGCCGCAGGACTGGTCGTTCGGCTTCGGACGGGCCCAGTACGTCACCGGTGAGCTCGGGGTGCCCGCGCTCGGTTGAGGCCGTGCGGTCGCGGGGCGGTCACGACACCCCGCTCAGGTCCGCCGAGCGGTCACGAACTGTCGGTTGCCGGGCCTCCGGGCGACAGTTCGTGACCACTCGGCGCATCACCGACAGCGTGTCGTGACCCCTCGACGAGCGACCTACTTGTCGACGAGCGTGACCTCGAACGAGTACCGGTCGGGTCGGTAGCAGTGCACGCCGTACTCGACCGCACGGCCCGAGGCGTCGTACGCGGTACGGCTCATCGTGAGCACCGGGTCGCCGTCCTCGATCTCGAGCAGGCCGGCCTCTTCGTCGGTGACCGCACGGGCCCCGATCCGCTGCTTCGCCACCCGCATCGTCACGCCGCGGCCGCGCAGCAGCTGGTACAGCCCGTACGCCTGCAGGTCCTCGTCGGTCAGGTCGAGGAACTCCGGCGGCAGGTAGTTCTCGAGGATCGCCATCGGGACGTCCTCGGCGAACCGCACCCGCCGGATGTGCGCGACGGTCGTGCCGGGCTCGATGCTCAGTGCCGCGGCGACCTCGTCGGACGCGGGGACGTCGTTGCGCTGCAGGAGCTTCGTCGCCGGAGCCTGCGCACCCTGCGCCAGGTCGTCGTACAGGCTCGTCAACTCGACCTTGCGGGTCACCGGCCCGTGCACGACCTGGGTCCCGATGCCGCGGCGGCGCACCAGCAGCCCCTTGTCGACGAGGTCCTGGATCGCGCGCCGGATCGTCGGCCGCGACAGACCGAGACGCTCACCGAGGGCGATCTCGTTCTCGAGCCGGGCCCCTGGTGGCATCGCGCCGGAGCGGATCGACTCCTCGATGCGCGAGGCGACCTGGAAGTAGAGGGGCATGGGACCCGACCGGTCCAGGTCCATGAACAGGTCGGACGGCAGCTGGCCTTCGTTGGTCATCGCGGTCCTTCACACGTGCGGAGATGCCGGCGACGGTGCCGACGGCATTGTCGTGACAATACCACCGGGGATGTGACACCCCGGCCGCGCGCAGCGGGCGTTGCGTCAGTCTGCAAACACCGTCAGCCAGCGCAGACCGTCAGTCGGCGAACACCCTCAGTCAGCGAAGACCCTCAGTCGGCGAACACCATCGGCCGGTTCGACAGCCGCGGCTGGTTCGCGGCCTTCGGCTTCTCGGCACGCGCACGGACCGGGGCGATCGTCACCCGGGTCACCGCGCCGAGCGCCTCGACCGTCTCGACCCCGTGGTGCCCGGCTGCGTGCACGACGATCGCGGCGCAGGCCTCGGCGTCGGCGGCGGCGTCGTGGTGCTGGAAGCCCTCGAACCCGGCGGCCATCGCGGCGACCGGCAGGCGGTACGAGTCGAGCGTGTAGGTCTTGCGGGCGACCGCCAGGGAGCACAGCGAGTGGTGCTCGGCCAGGTCGATCCCCGTCGCGGAGCACCCACCGGCGATGACGCCCATGTCGAAGCGGGCGTTGTGGGCCACCAGGACGTCGCCCTCGGCGAAGGCCACCAGGTCGGGGTACTGCTGCTCCCACGTCTTGGCGTGCGTCACGTCCTCGGCGACGATGCCGTGGATCCGCGTGTTCCACTCCAGGAACGCGTCGTGCCCGAACGGCGGGCGGATGAACCACGACGCCCGATCGACGACCCGGCCGGCGCGGACCTTCACGAGCCCGACGGAGCAGGCGCTCGCGGGCGAGCTGTTGGCGGTCTCGAAGTCGATCGCGGTGAAGTTCAACGGCACGGTCCCGATCGTCGCACGGGGTGCCGACATCGCCCTCCGTTCCCGTCGGCGTTGCGTGTGGCTACTGTCGGCGCATGGGGAATCAGACCGACCGACGTCCGCTCGTCCTGGTGCTCGCCGGCGCCGGCTACGGGCAACAGGCGCCGCTGCTCTGGTGGACGAACGAGATCGCTCTCGCGTCGGGGTGCGAGGTCGTCGCGCCTCGATGGCACGTCGACGACGCTGCCGGTGCCGATCCGGTCGGGTTCGTCGAGACCGCTGTCGCCGCCGCCCTGGGGGACCGGCTACCGGACCTCGTCGTCGCGAAGTCGTTCGGCTGCTTCGCCCTGCCGTTGGCGATCCGCCACGAGGTGCCCGGGGTCTGGCTGACGCCGGTCCTCACCCACGACGACGTCGCGGCAGCGCTCGCCGCTGCCACCGACGTGCACGACGCGATCGGGGGTGGAGACGACACCATGTGGCGGCCCGAGCGGGTCTCGGGGACTGCTGCGCGCCTCCAGACCGTCGACCATGCCGACCACTCGCTGCAGGTTCCGGGGGACTGGCGGCGATCGCAGCGGCTGCAGGCCGACGTCTTCGACGTCGTCGAACGCCGCATCACGGCCCTGCGGCCCCCGATGGGCGGGTCGCGTCCGCTGATCTGACGGGCGGACTGGAGGCCCGGGTCGGCTCCGACAGGCCGCCGCCGGTAGGCTCTTCTTCCGTGGCTCTCACCATCGGAATCGTCGGTCTCCCGAACGTCGGCAAGTCGACCCTGTTCAACGCCCTGACCAAGAACCAGGTCCTCGCCGCGAACTACCCGTTCGCGACGATCGAGCCGAACGTCGGGGTGGTGAACCTGCCCGACTCGCGGCTCGACCAGCTCGCCGAGCTCTTCCACTCGGAGAAGACCGTGCCGGCGCCGGTGTCGTTCGTCGACATCGCGGGCATCGTGAAGGGCGCGAGCGAGGGCGAAGGCCTGGGCAACAAGTTCCTCGCCAACATCCGCGAAGCCGACGCCATCGCGCAGGTCGTCCGCGGCTTCACCGACGACGACGTCGTGCACGTCGCGAACAAGGTCTCCCCGAAGGACGACCTCGAGGTCATCAACACCGAGCTGATCCTCGCCGACATGGAGACCATCGACAAGGCGCTCCCGCGGTACGAGAAGATGCTCAAGCTCAAGCAGGCCGAGCCGGTCGTGCTCGAGACCGCTCGCGAGGCCCGTGCCGCGCTCGAGCAGGGCACGCTGCTGTCCGCCACGAAGATCGACCTGTCGCCGATCGCCGAACTCGGCCTGCTCAGCGCCAAGCCCTTCATCTTCGTCTTCAACGTCGACGAGGCGATCCTGACCGACGAGTCCCGCAAGGCCGAACTGGCCGCGCTCGTCGCCCCGGCGCAGGCCGTGTTCCTCGACGCCCAGGTCGAGTCGGAGCTCATCGACCTCGACCCGGCGGACGCCGCCGAGCTGCTCGAGTCGACCGGTCAGACCGAGTCGGGCCTCGACCAGCTCGCCCGCATCGGGTTCGACACCCTCGGGCTGCAGACGTACCTGACGGCCGGTCCGAAGGAAGCCCGTGCGTGGACGATCGGCAAGGGGTGGAAGGCTCCCCAGGCTGCCGGCGTCATCCACACCGACTTCGAGAAGGGCTTCATCAAGGCCGAGGTCATCTCGTTCGACGACCTGGTCGAGACCGGCTCGATCGCCGAGGCCCGCGCTGCCGGCAAGGCCCGCATCGAGGGCAAGGACTACGTCATGCAGGACGGCGACGTGGTGGAGTTCCGCTTCAACAACTGATCTGCCCACGTGGTTCGTCGTGCGTGAATATCCAGGCCCTATTTAGAGCCCCGCAGGATGCAGTAGTCAGGTTGACCTAGCCAACGGACGAGCGCGCGGAGGAGAATGCTTGACATGAGCCTGAAAGAAGAACTGCATGCCTACGTCCAGAAGACCGTCGACGAGCAGTGGGAGCGTCGCGCAGGTCAGAAGGTGCCCGACACCGATGACCTTCCTCTAAAGAACCTTGCCGTCGAGCTCGACGCAACGGTCCTCTATGCGGATCTTGCGTCGTCGACGAAGATGGTCAAGGGGCACAAGGATTGGTTCGCTGCGGAGGTCTACAAGAGCTACCTCTACTGCGCCGCGAAGATCATCCGGGCGCGGGGTGGCATCGTCACTGCCTACGACGGGGACCGCGTTATGGGCGTGTTCATCGGGGGCTCGAAGAACTCTGACGCCGCGAGGTGCGGGTTGCAGATCAACTGGGCATGCAAGAACATCGTGGCGGCGAAGATCGCCGAGAAGTACCCGAAGAGCACTTTCGTGCTCAAGCAGCGGGTTGGCATCGACACCTCAAAGCTTTTCGTCGCCAGAACGGGCATTCGAGGCAGCAACGATTTGGTGTGGGTTGGAAACGCGGCAAACAATGCCGCGAAGCTGGCCGCACTTGATCCTCGCTACCCAACCTACATTACTGCCGACGTCTACAACAGGCTGCGCGAGGCCTCGAAGTTCGGGGGTGACCCAAAGCGGAACATGTGGACTGATCTGGGAACCTCCGAAATGGGCTATCAGATCTACGGGTCGACGTTCTGGTGGTCGGTCTAAAGCCTATCCTCAACCGAGGGCGCTGATCCACTCGTCCATGGGCGGGATGATGGGGTTCCCCTGGTACACCGTCCCGATGCCGGAGGTCCAGTGCGGTCGGAGTAGGCCCTTGTTATTTTCGTTCAGGTTCGAGTAGAAGACGTCACCGACGATCATCGGGCTCGATCCCCAGCCACGCCCTGCCAGGTGCGCCAGATGGGCAGCCCTGTTGACGACGTCTCCCATGTACACCACGTCGTTGATCGCGCTACCGCTGTACCCCGCCTTGATCATGAGGACTCGCCCGTACTCGACACCAATGCCGATGCTGAGCTGGGTGATCCCCGCCTTCTCATAGTGGTGGTTGAGGAGCTTAAGGAGCGTATTGGCCTGCGCCGCGATAGCAAAAACATCGTCGATGTGATTGACCTGCGTCGTCTTATAGGAGGCCCACACGCAGTCGCCGACGATATTCACCTCGCGCACATAGGGGTCGGAATTGAGGACCGCGACCATCTCTGAGATAAATGACCGATAGACCTTCGCAAGAACGGGCCGTTCGTACTTCGACGTCAGGCCGGAGGAGTCTCGGATGTCGATGAAGATCGCCGAACACATGCCGTAGAAGCCGTTCGCGAACGTGAGCTTTTCCCGGTCAGGCAGCCCGTCAACCTCCTCGTACGCTCCCGCCGGCTGGTCCAGAATCGCTTTGATCCGGGCCGAGCTCGATGTCCAGTCGTATCGTCTGTAGTTGCCGTCCATCTGCGTCCTAGCTGTTCGTAGCGCCAATAACGAGGGCCAAGACTGCGATCGCGGCACCTGCAGCGAGAGCGCACCGGATGGCCCATTTTGCGGCGGTCGCCTTCACCGTGGCAATACGCGCATTGACATGGATCTGATCTGCGAGATCTTTCGTCAATTCGACAGGATCAGAGGTAAGTACGTGGAGGACCTCGCTGTACTCCTGCCGCTTGCCCCTGAAATTCTTATGGATGCTGGCGAAGAAGAGCCTGTTGATCGCGTCCCGATCAGCATCTTTATCCTTCACCCGTGGTGTCAGCGTCCATCCGCACAAAGCGCCCGTAAAGATGAGCAAGAGGCAAGCGATGACAACCAGACTGTCGAACACCGCCGTTCGAGGAGTGAAGTCTTCTGCGAGATTGAATGTCGTCGTTGCCATCACCCCAGTGAAGGCCAGCGTCACGCCGGCTTTCGCGTCCGAATGGCGAATCCACTCGTTCATCAATGCGAGTGTCTTCCACGCATGGTCCGGGTTCGGCTCGGGAGGACTGACGGGCGTGGGCGAGTTGTGCAGATGGCCCCCGGCGGCCCGTCGTCCACCGCGCCGGGACGGAATTCGAAACATGGCTCTAGGCTACTCAGGATGGCCCGAATACCACGGACCCTTCGGTTGCACGATTGTCTCGATTCCGAGATGCACTGGTTGGCGGCCGCGATTCCTAGGTCGAAGAGGTTTGCGCTGCTGCCCCCACAGCTGCGGGGCAATCGCGACGGACACATAACCTGTCGATCCAGAGGTTGTTCTGTGACGGAACTCGGTGGAGTTCCGCTTCAACAACTGATCTGCCAGCGTGCTTCGTCGTGCGCCAGGATGAGCGCGTGACGAATGCACAGGCAGGGTGGTACGACGACGGCTCCGGCACCATGCGGTGGTGGGACGGTTCTGCGTGGACGGAGCAGGTGCAGCAGCAGGCGCCCGCGGCGTCGGGTGTCGGCGGAGTGATCGGCCGGATCCAGGCGGAAGCCGCTTCGGGTGGTCAGCCGCGTCCGACACAGAACGGCATGAGCTACGTCGTGCTGCAGGTGGTGCTCAAGGAGAAGTTCTTCGGGACCGGTTCGGGCAACCTCACTGAGCTCGAGAAGGCGATCAACGCGCAAGCTGCGCTCGGGTACCGGCTGCACACGATCACGACGGCTTCCTCGGGGAGCACGGGTTTCGGCGGCGGGGACAGGGTGCAAGCCACGATGGTCTTCGAGCGCCTGAACTGAGGCGAGCGGTCCGAGTCGTCGGGATGCCCGGCGGGGTCAGTCGACGAGCGCCAGGATCACCGCGGGGATGCGGTGCTCGATCGCGTCCCAGACGATCTCCTTCCGCGCCTTCCGGTAGTCGTGGGACAGGATGTTGCGGGTCTTCCGGACCGCCGTGAGTGACAGGTCGGACGGAAGTCGTGCCTCCCGGTCCGGGGGGATGCGACCGAGCAGGTCGTCGAAGTGGATGATGACCGCTTCGGCTGCTCGGTAGGTGAGGCTGCGGGCCGCGTCGAACTCGCTCCGCCCGTGCTCGACGATCATGGAGCACTCGGCGAGCAGGTCGAGGAAGCTGGCCTGCAGCGACGGCCACCGCTCGTCGAGGGCAGCAGGGTCACGGTCGTTGCGGGGCCGAGGCGTGAACCGGGGAGCCGGCATCACAGCGGCACGGCTTCGTCGAGGACGTGGGCGAGGTGCTCGTCGTCCTTGAGGTCGTCGGTGAGGACGTCGACCTCGAAACCGGTGATGCGCTCGACCTCGTGCGCGAACCCACCGAGATCGAACAGCGATGCCGCGGGGGTCAGGTGGACCAGCAGGTCGATGTCACTGTGTTCGGTGTCCTGCCCGCGCACCGCGGAGCCGAAGACGCGGACGTCGTCGAGGTGGAAGCGCTTCGCCTCGTCGAGGATCGCGTCGGCGTAGACGGCGAGCGGGATGCTCGGGCGGGTGTGCGCCGCTTCTAGGATCCGCCGGAGCGACTCCGGGCGCGGCCGCTTCCGTCCGCTCTCGTACGCCGAGATGGTGGGCTGCTGCATGCCGGCGGCGGCAGCGAGACCGGTCTGCGAGAGACCGAGGTCTTCGCGGGCAGCGCGGATGAGTTCCGCGGCACGTTCGACCCGCATGACGACCTCCCTATAGCTCCCGACTATAGAGGACTCGCCCTTGCTGGTGAAGTGGCATGGGGGACTTGATTCGGCTCGTCCAGTGCCCGAGGAGGCCCCATGCCGTACGTCGTCGACTTCGTGAACGTCTCCACGGTGGGGCTCGAGACCTCGCCGGTGGTGGATGCGCTCGCCGGACTCCGTGCGAACGAGGCCCGCTACTTCAAGAACAAGTACGACCACGACCTCACCACACGTCCTGCCGTCGAGGCTCCCGAGTTCGTCGAGTACGTCGCCCGCGTGCTCGTGGAGGAGCGGGGGCTCGTGATCGCGTCCCCGCCGCTCGAAGCCACGGAAGCGCTGGTCGACGGCGTCCGCTGGACCTACGTCTTCTACGAGTCCGGCCTGGCGATCAACGTACTCTACACGCTCGAACCGGGCGGCAAGCGTGCGGTCGGGTTCAAGCTCTCCGACGGTATGGAAGTGCCGGAGGAACTCGCCGACAAGTTCAAGTTCGCCCGGCAGCGGTCGAAGCTCGCGGGCACGATCCGCGGCTCGTTCTTCGTGATCAGGGGCGAGTACTGACGCGTCGCACCGGGGCTGCCCCGGGAACGACGAAGCGCCGCCGAGCAGGTGCTCGGCGGCGCTTCGTGGTGGTGCTGGTGGGACCTAGGCCGCGAGGGCCATCTCGCCCGCCTGCACGGACTGTGCCTGCAGCAGGGTGCGGCTGGCCTCGCCCGCCCAGGAGCGGCCCGGGACGGTCCAGCCGGCCTCGCCGACGGCGTCGAGCCGGGTGCCCCGGGTGACGAAGGTCCCCAGGTCGTCGGCTGCGATGCGGACGAGGTACTCGCGCTGCGAGCGGTCGTCGCGCACCGGGAACTCGGCGATGCGGTCGGGGGTGATCGTCGGGGCCGCGAGTGCGGTCCCGAACACGGTGATTCGTTCGTTGCTGGTCATGGTGCTGTACTTCCTGGTCATTCGGCGCCAGGGCGACTCGGTGTCGGCGGACGTCTCAGTCCAGCGCGACGCATCGAGTGCGGGGCGCGCACGTCGAGTTTCAACGTGCAGCTCGTCCGTTCGGATCAAGCGGTGTCTCGAGTGGAATGCGACTCGGGTGAGTCGGTGTCGAGAGGTTGGTGTGCGCGAGTCAGATGGGTTCGCTGCAGTGCACCAACCTGAGACTATACGCCCACCCCGCCGAGAAGTCCAGCGAGCGACCGGACCGAGCGTCAGGACGCCAGGAACGCCGTCCAGCGGTCTCCGCCGGCGGCCACGTTGCCCGACCCGTCGAGGCGGGCTGCGGCCGAAGACGGCTTGCGGTCAGCCTGCTCGTGGATCAGCCCGTCGAACGTCGCCGAGAAGTCCAGACGGGGCAGCGCGGCCGTGAGGTCCCGTAGGTCGTCCGACGACCACCTGTCGAAGCCCACGCCGGAGACGTCGAGCGAGGTCGCCACCTCGAGCAGGTGCCCCTCGGCGTCGAGCCCCGGGTCGACGGACCGCCACATGTGCCGCTCGATGATCTCGCCGACCCGACGGGCTCGCACGGCGTCCCACCCGGCACCGAGCGCGAAGACCGAACCGACCGCGCCGCCGGCGTCCTCGAAGGGCACCCGGTGGGCGTCGAACGACGGGGTCACGCCGAGGTCGTGGAGCATCGTCGCGACGAAGAGCAGCTCGGGGTCCGGTTCGAGGTCGACCGTCGGGGCGAGCAGGACGGCCCAGGCCCACGAGCGCAGGCAGTGGTTGACGAGGGCCGGTTCCGACCACGCCCGCACGACGTCCAGTGCGCGCGCAGCGACGGGGGAGGGCGGGGTGAGCAGGGCTTCGACGTCGAGCGACATGGCACGACAGTAGCGGCAGGAACGAGCCGTAACGGGGCGGAAACGTGCCGGGCCAGATCCGGAAACAGCGCCCCGTTAGCTTTCGCTTCACTGAGTACCCGCTCAGCACCCCTCCACCCCACCCGAAGGAACTGCGCCCATGCAGCACCGACCACGGCTGCGCCCACGCGCGACGATCGTCTCCTCGACGCTCGTCGCCGCCGGGGCGTTCGGCCTCGCCGTCCTGACCGCCGCTCCGGCCCAGGCAGCGCCCACCGCGACCACCGCCACCATCGACGCCCCGGACACCGTGACCGTCGGCACGGCGTTCGACGTCGACCTGACGATCCCGGACACCGCCGACGTCTACGCCTACGAGATCACGCTCGAGGCCGACTCGGTGCAGTACCGGGACGACAGCGTCACCGGCCCGGACGGCGGCTTCGACACTGTCGAGCAGGACGGCGACGCCCTGACGATCGTGCACACCCGCCTCGGCACCTCGCCGGCACTCGACGGCGACCTGGCCACCTCGATCTCGCTGACCCCGACCGCGGTCGGCAGCGTCGACTTCGACGTCACGGGCATCACCCTCGTCGGCTCCGACGGCACGTCGACGACCCTCGACGACCCGGCGAGCACCACCGTCGTGGTCGCCGCGGCCGCGACCACCGCGCCGACGGCCACGCCGACCCCGGGCGCGACCACGCAGCCCGGTGCCGGTGGCGGCACGGATGCACCCACTGTCCCCGGTGACCCGACCGCCCCGGGCACCGACCCGACCAGCGGCGCCACCGCCGTGGCGGCAGCCGGCGGGGACGACCGTCCGACCGGCGGCGACCTCGCCTGGACCGGCGCCGACGTCGCGCCCTGGATCGCCGCGTCCATCGCCCTGCTCGCAGCCGGCGGCACCCTGATCACCCTGCGGGCCCGTCGTGCCCGCCGCGACCGCACCGGAGCCTCCGCATGACCGCCACGAAGCAGGCCGCCACGAAGCGGGCCTCCAGCAAGAAGCGCACCACCGTCGCCGGCGCATCGCTCATCGCCCTCGTCGGCACCGTCCTCGCCGCGACCCCCGCGATCACCGCCGCCGCCGCACCCGCGGCCGTCGACGCCAGCCCCGCCGCCATGCTCGCGCCGTACTACACGGACCTCGACCTGACCGGCGACGACCAGGTGACGAAGGCCGACCTCGCCGTGCTCACCGACCACCTCGGTGCGACGACCGCGAGCACCGACTGGGCGACGGTCAGCGCCGCGGACACCGACGCCGACGGCACCATCACCGTCGCGGACCTGGCCGGGTTGTCCCAGCGGATGATCTACGACGACGGCCCGTTCCAGCTCGTCGAGGCGTCGACCATCGACATGCAGGCCGCGATGAACGCCGGGGTCACCACGTCGGTCGCGATCACGCAGGACTACCTCGACCGCATCGCCGCGTACGACCGCACGACGGTCGACACGGCGTCGACCGGGCGCGCGCTCAACTCGATCGTCACCACCAACGCCGACGCGCTGGCCGCCGCGAAGACCGCGGACGCCGAGCGCGCCGAGCACGGGATGACGAGCATGCTGCTCGGCGTGCCGATCGCGGTGAAGGACAACTACGACACGAAGGACATGCCGACCACCGGTGGCTGTGGTTGCTGGGACGACAACCAGACCGACACCGACGCCGCCATGGTCACCGGCCTCCGCGACGCCGGCGCCGTGATCCTGGCGAAGGCCAGCCTCGACGAGTTCGCCTTCGGCTTCGTCTCCGAGTTCTCGTCGAACCAGCCCGCCGGCTCGTCGCTCCTGGTCGCCAGCCCGCACAACACGGCGCAGACGGCCGGTGGCTCGAGCGGCGGCACCGGTGCGGCGATCTCCGCGAACCTCGCGGGGATCGGCTTCGGCACCGACACCGGCGGGTCGATCCGCGTGCCGTCGACGTACAACCAGCTCGTCGGCATCCGGCCCACGGTCGGCCTGACCAGCCGTGACGGGATCATTCCACTCGCC
Organism: Curtobacterium sp. MCLR17_055; assembly: GCF_003234305.1. Taxonomy (NCBI): domain Bacteria; kingdom Bacillati; phylum Actinomycetota; class Actinomycetes; order Micrococcales; family Microbacteriaceae; genus Curtobacterium; species Curtobacterium sp. MCLR17_055. The sequence goes on along the minus strand of NZ_QKSX01000008.1, from coordinate 131,042 downwards.
CTGTCGCAGGACACCGGCGGCCCGATCACCCGCTCGGTCACCGACGCGGCGGTCGCGCTCGACGCCGTCACCGGCGTGGACGCGGCGGACCCGGCGACGGCTGCGCAGGCCGGCAAGGTGCCGACGTCGTACACGTCGTCGCTCGACGCCGACTCACTGCAGGGCGCCCGCATCGGCTACGTGACGAGCATGGTCGGCACGAACGCCACGACGAAGCGCCTGTTCGACGCCTCCGTCGCGAAGCTCGAGGCCGCCGGTGCCACCGTCGTCCCGATCACCGCGACGACGGGCTTCAACCGGGTCCTGTCCGAGGGCAGCGGCAGCACGAACGAGTTCAAGCACGACCTGGACGAGTACGTCGCGAAGCACCTCGACCCCGACGTCACCGCGCGTTCCCTGCAGGGCATCCTGGCCTCGGGTGAGTACGTGCCGAGCCGCAAGAGCACCTACCAGTCGCGTGACCTGATCACCGACGCGCAGTACCAGGCGTGGGCCGGACCGACGGGGTCGCACACGACGCAGCTCGCCACCGGCAAGCAGCTCGTGACGCAGATGCTCGACGACCAGGACCTCGACGCGCTCGTCTACCCGTCGGGCACGCCGTACGGCACGCAGTCGACGAACATGCGCCTCAGCCCGAACACCGGCATGCCGGCGATCACCGTCCCGATGGGCCAGGCGACCGCTGCCGACAACACGATCACCGGTGCCGGCGTGAACCTGGAGTTCCTCGGCCGCTCCTTCGACGAGAGCACGGTCATCGGCCTCGGCTACGCCTTCGAGCAGGAGACGCACGCGCGCACCACGCCCGCGCTGTACCCGGCGCTCGGCTGAGCTGAGCGGGTCGCGTGACGTGACCAAAGGACGGACGGGAGGCCCGTGGCGACACCGCCACGGGCCTCCCGTCCGTCTGCTCCGTCAGTTCAGGGTCGGGGTGTCCTCCGGCACGACGCCGTCGGCGTACAGGTCGGTCGCCAGGTCGCGGAGCGCGCGCAGCGCGACCCGCTGCGTGAGCGGACCGTAGGAGATGCGGGCGACGCCGAGCGCCTCGTACTCGGCGGCGGGCAGGGCGCCGGGCAGGCCGATGACCGAGAGCTTGCCGCGGCCCAGACCGGCGACGAGTCGCTCGACCACCGAACGCTCGACCGCGCCGGGCACGAAGACCAGGGCGGCGCCGTTGTCCAGGAACGCCTTGCCGCGGGCGATCGCGTCCTCGATGCTCTCGTCGATCGGGCGCTCGCCGCCGCGCACGATCGCGTCGGTGCGGGCGTTCAGCTGGAAGTCGACGCCCTCGGCCTGTGCCGCTGCGGTGATCGCGGCGACGCGGGCGACGGCCTCGTCGAAGGGGCGCAGCCGGTCCTCGACGTTGGCACCCACGATGCCGGAGCCGATGGCGCGGCGGATCGTCTCGGCGGGGTCCTCGTAGCCGTCGTCCAGGTCGGCGGTGACCGGCAGGTCCGTGGCGGCGGCGACGATCGCCGCCCCGGACAGGGCGAGGTCGAGGGGCATGCCGCCGTCCTCGTAGCCGTACGACGCGGCGATCGAGTGCCCGGCGGTGGCGATCGCCTTCGTGCCGGGCAGGTCGCTGACGACCTTGGCGGTGATCGCGTCCCACACGTTCACGACGCGCAGGATCTCGGGGGCTTCGTGCAGCTGCTTCAGGGTGACGGCCTTGTCGGCGGTGCTCGTGCTCATGCTGCCGACAGTAGGCCGACGGGGGGGCCCCGGCCGCAAGCCCAGCCGAAGACGACGTGGGATGACGTCGGGAGTCGCGCCGGGCCTCCCGGCAGGGGCATGCTGGGACGCATGGCGAGCGACGAGCAGGACCCGGTCGGCACGCTCCGCGGGGTCCGGACGAGCATCAAGTGGACGCGGTACGCGCCCGACGTGCTGCCCCTGTTCGTCGCCGAGATGGACCACGACGTCGCGCCGGCGATCCGGCAGGCCCTGATCGAACGGGTCTCGCAGTCCGACCTCGGGTACCTCGACGGCCCCGGTCCGCTCGCTCCCGCGTTCGCGCAGTTCGCGCTGGACCGCTGGGGCTGGGAGATCGATCCGTCGCGCATCCACCTGGCCACCGACGTCAGCGTCGGGATCGTCGAGTCGCTCCGGCTCGCGCTGCCGGACGGCGGCCGAGTCGCGATCACGCCGCCGGTGTACCCGCCGTTCTTCGAGCTCGTCGAAGAGGCCCGATGTCAGGTCGAGGAGGTCCCGCTGCTCGAGCAGTGGGGGCAGTACCGGCTCGACCTCGAGGGCCTCGAGCGGGCGTTCGCCGGCGGGGTCGGCGTCTTCCTGCTCTGCAACCCGCACAACCCGGTCGGGCTCGTGCACGACCGGGCCGACCTCGTCGCGATCGCCGAACTCGCTGCGAAGTACGACGTCCTCGTCATCAGCGACGAGATCCACGCACCCCTGACCCACCCCGGCGTGCAGTTCACCCCGTTCGCCGCCGTCGCCGAGCCGCTCGGTGCCCGGAGCGTGTGCGCGACCTCGGCGAGCAAGGGCTGGAACCTCGCCGGTGTGAAGTGCTCGGTCATCGTCGCCGGCGATCCCCGGACCGCCGCGCTCCTCGACACCCTGTGGGAGGAGGTCGCCTGCCGCACGAGCATCCTCGGGCTGCACGCGAACCTGGCGGCGTTCACCCTGGCGACGGACTGGCTCGACGACGTCGTGGCACGCATCGTGGCGAACGACCGGCTGCTCGCCAAGCTCCTCGCCGAGCACCTGCCCGGGGTCGTCTACACGCGGCCGCGCGCCGGGTACCTGGCGTGGCTCGACTTCCGGGGCATCGGCCTCGGCGACGACCCCGCGGTGCCGCTGCGCGAGAACGCGTACGTCGCGCTGAACTCCGGGCTCGGGTTCGGCTCTGAGGGGCGCGGATTCGTCCGGCTCAACCTGGCGTGCTCACCGGAGACTCTGCGCGAGGCCGTGTTCCGGATCGCCTCGGCGTACCCGTCGAGCGCGCAGGAAGGGCTGGTCTGGCACGTCGCCTGACCTGCGCAACGGCGTCGTTTGCCGGCTACGCAGCATCGAGTGAGCACAAGACGTCGGGTCGGCTGCACGCACTCGATGTCTTCTGCACACTCGAGCCCGCTGCGGTCAGGCCACGTACTGGTTGCGGCCGACGACGCGGATGCGCAGGTCGTCGTCACGATCCATCGCGAGGAGCTCGCGGGCCACGAACCCGACGGACGGCCACCGGGACACCTCGGTCACCATGAAGCCGTCGATGAAGACCTGCCACGCGCCGGCCTCGCGGACCGCCTGCACCTCGTACGTCGCCATGCCGCGAGCGTACCGGGACCGGGGCGCCGTCAGTGCAGGTCGAACGGCGGTGCAGGTCGAACGTCAGTGCAGGTCGAGGGTCATGTGCACGTCGGCCCGGACGTACGGGCTCGGGGCGATCTCGTCCGCGCGCAGGTGCCGGAACCCGAACGCCTCGTACAGGTGCACGGCGCTGGCCAGTTGTGCGTTGCTCTCCAGGTCGATGCGGCGGGCGCCGAGCTCGCGTGCCCGGTCGAGCACCGCGGTGATGAGCTTCCGCCCGGTCCCGTGCCCCTGGTGGTCGGGGGAGACCGCCATCTTCACGAGCTCGAACACGCCGGGGGTGGTGGGCACGACCCCGATGCACCCAACGATTTGGTCGTCGAGCCGGGCGACCAGGACGGCGCCGCCCCGCTCCACGACCCGGCCGACGGGATCGGAGAGGAACACGCGGTCCTCGTCCTCGAGGGTGAAGTACCGGGTGATCCACGCCTCGTTGAGCGTGCGGAACGCCTCGGTGTCCGCGGGGGTGGCGAGGTCGGCGATGGTGACGGTGGAGGTCGCTTCGGGCATGCATCCATCCTCGATCGACGATGCAGTCACGTCCAATACTCGTTCGCGCTGATCGATAGCCTGTGTGCATGGATCGAGAACCGGACGTCGACCTCCGGCAGCTGCGGGCGTTCCTCGCCGTCGCCGACGAGCTGCACTTCGGCCGCGCGGCCGAGCAGCTGCGGATCGCGCAACCCGCACTGTCCCAGCAGATCCGGCGGACCGAACGCGCGCTCGGCGTCGACCTGTTCGTCCGGACCAGCCGCAGCGTCGCCCTGACCGCCGCCGGCCGGGTGCTGCAGGGCCGTGCGCGGTCGCTGCTCGGGCAGGTGCGACGGGACCTCGACGAGACGGTGCGGGTCGGTCGGGGCGAGGTCGGTCGGCTCGACGTCGGGTTCGTCGTCTCCGCGCTGCCCCTCGGACCGATCGAACGTGTGCAGGCGTTCCGGGAGTGCTACCCCCTGGTCCGGGTCGAACTGACCGAGGGGTACTCGTCGACCCTGCTCGCACGGATCGTCCGCGGCGAGCTCGACCTCGCCGTCGTCCGCGATGCCGACCCGGACCCCGCCGTGCGCCTGCTGCCGTTCCGGTCCGAGGCGTTCGTCGCCGCTGTGCCGCGCGGGCACCGCCTGGCGGACCGCGAACGCATCCGCGGCACCGAGCTGGTCGACGAGCCGTTCGTGTTCTTCCCGGCGGTCGCGGGGGCCCTGGCGACCGAGCGCAACCTCGCGCCGGTCACCGCCGGTGGCCGGCTGCCCGTCATCGTGCAGGAGGCCACGACCTGGGCGACCGTGCTGCACCTGGTCGGGGTGGGCCTCGGTGTCACGGTGGTGCCGGAGAGTGCCGCGCGCGCCGCACCCGACACGGTGGCACTCCTGCCGCTCGAGGGCAGCGACCACCGCAGCGAGCTCGCCTGGGCGATGCGCGCCGACGACGACCGCGAGATCCTGCGCAACTTCGTCGCCGCGGACTGACCGAGCGGACCGGCTGCGCGAGCGGAAGCCGTCCGGGCGTCCTCGTTCAGCCGAGCGACAGGACGGGCGCCCGGTGGTCACCGAGCTCGTCGAGCCGCCACGGCCGAGCCCCGCGCAACGTCAGGCCGAGCTGCACGAGCACGAACCCGACGTGCGGCTCGACGTCGGGGTCCCACGGCCCCTCGACGCCCAGACCGAACGCGCCGAGTTCGTCGTCGGCCTCGTCCCGCAGCGTCAGTCGCCACCGGCCGTCGCCGAGTTCCTCGACCACGGCCCAGCGGGCGGTGCCGAACCGGCTCACGCCGTCTTGGTGATGTCCGCGGTGAAGTTCTGCACGCGCTGCAGCAGGGAGGCGCCACGCATCGCGATGGTCGCGGGCGGGTTCAGGTGCGGGGGCGCGGTGCGGATGAGCATCGGGCACCCGAGGTCTTCGCAGATGTACGTGCCGATCGTGTTGCCGTTGCGCCCGGACTCGCCGGCACGCGCTGCGGAGAACAGCCGGACCTGGGTCGCGGGCTGCGGCGAGTGGCAGAACGAGCACATCGCGGCGATGCCGGGGCGCAGCGAGCCACCGGCGGACCGGACGACGATGCCCACGGGGCGCTCGTCGATCCAGGACACGATGTACCCGCGGCGGGCGGCCTGCGGGTCGCGCCAGCCCAGGAACTCGCGTTCGTCCCAGAGTGTCTCGTGCAGGCCCGGGATGGGCAGCTGTGCGAGTTCGTCGGGGGTGGCGTTCACGAACGACGATCGGATGTCGGCTTCGGTCAGTGGCTTCACGGTCCGATCACCATATGCCTCGCCCCCGACACATGGTGCGTCACGACAGCCTGGAGGCGCGGATCGCGCCGAGCGCGCTGCTCCCGTCCGCCACCAGCACCGCCCGGCGCAGGGCGTCGCGTCCGACGCGACGGGCCGCCGCGTCGTCCGCGGCGAACTCCACGAGCACACGCGTCGACCGCGCCATGGCGCGCGCACCGGGCACCCACGGGACCGCACGTTCGATCGATTCGGCGACCGCGACCGCAGCCGCGTGGTGCTGGGTCAGGTGGGCGCGTTCGTGGGCGACCACGGCCTCCAGTTCGTCGGTGCGCAACCGGTCTGCCAAGCCGGTGCTGACGAGGACGCCACCGCTCCGACCCGGCACGGCGCACGCCAGCGCGTGGTCGGCCTCGACGACGGCGACGGGGGTGCCGTCGATCTCGCGGTGCGGGGCGACGCCGGAACGCATCGCCCGCCGGACGGCCTCGTGTTCCGGGCCGGGGCGCACCCGGACCGCGACGACGAACGCGACGACCGCGAGGAGCGCGACGCCGACGTTGAAGCCGTGCGTGGGGGAGCCGTCCCCGCCGAACAGCTCGGTGACCGGACGGTCGGCGAGCACCACGAGGGTGATGCCGGCCACGAAGCCGACGACGCCGAGCAGGACCGCGACCGACCAGCAGACCAGCGCGGTGCGGGGCAGGTCGATCGTCCAGGCGGAACGGGTCAGGACCCGGGGCGCGAACACCACCACCGCGAGTGCGAGGACGATGAGCGCGATGCCGGCGACGACCACGGTGTGCGGCCGGTCAGGAGCGGGCGCGGGCGTCGAGGGCGCGGCGCAGGGCCTCGAGGTCGTCCGAGGCGAGCGAGCCGGTGAACTGCAGTAGTGCGGCCTCGCGGTCGGACGATGCGGCCAGTGCGCTCGACATCAGCGACGCGGTCTGCTCGTCGCGACTGTGCACGGCGCGGAACGTCAGGGGAGCGTCGTCGTGCTGCTCCCGTTCCACCTGGTCCTTGCGGCCGAGGCGGTCGAGCACGGTGAGGACGGTCGTCAGCGCGGGGCGGGGCTCCGGGAACGCGTCGAGCACCTGGCGTGCGGTGAGCCCGGAGTCGGCGGAGCGGAGGGCGTCGAGCACCGCCTGCTCCAGCTGCCCGCGGGGGCGCGATCGTTGTCCGGCCATCCCCGCATTCTACGAGATGTCGAAGGCTCGCTCGCGACACACGCTCGAAACGCGGCCTCGGTATGCTCGTCGCGGACAACTGAACACACCGGCCGCTCATCCGTCGCGGGAGACGCCGTGCACGTACCTCCGGGTACGTCGTGCCTCTGGGTACATCGTGCCCTCGGGCGCACGCACGGCACCGAAGGAGCAATCCCCCCGTCAATCTCTCAGGTCCCACACCGCAGCGGACAGGCCACTCTGAAAAGCAGACGCTCGGTCGTCTCGCCCACGGTGAAAGCCGCCGGACCTCACGGGCCGCGGTGAAACTCTCAGGCCCATGACAGAGGGGGAGTTCCACCCGGCGATCGTCGCCGGGCCCTGCCGATGCCAGGAGAACTCCGCCATGAGTCCGTCCCCACTGCCCACGCCGGGTCAGCGTTCGTCGCCGCTCGAAGCCGTGCACGAGGCCGCTGGTGCGACCTTCACCGACTTCGCCGGGTACCGCATGCCCGTGCGCTACTCGTCGGACCTCGCCGAGCACCACGCCGTGCGCGAGGCCGCCGGGGTCTTCGACCTCTCGCACATGGCCGAGATCGGGGTGACCGGCAGCGATGCCGTCGCCTTCCTCGACCACGCGCTCGCCGGGTCCTTCGGCACGATGCCGATCGGCCGCGCCAAGTACTCGCTGCTGCTGGCCGAGGACGGCGGGATCCTCGACGACCTCGTCGTGTACCGGACCGACGACGACGCCTTCCTCGTCGTCGCGAACGCGTCCAACCGCGACGTGGCCGTCACCGCGCTCACCGCCCGGGCCGACGGGTTCGACGTCGAGGTCTCCGACGACTCCGACACGACGGCCCTCGTCGCGATCCAGGGCCCCGCGGCTGCCGGCACGCTCGACGCGCTCGTCGTCACCGACCGCCTGCAGCCCGAGACCCCGCTCGACGAACTCGGCTACTACCGCGTGCTGCACGCGCTGTTCGACGGTGCCGACGTGCTCGTCGCCCGAACCGGGTACACCGGCGAGGACGGCTTCGAGGTCTACACGGACCCGGACACCGCCCCGGTGCTCTGGGACGCCCTGCTCGAGGCCGGCGCCGACCGCGGGGTCGTCCCCGCCGGGCTCGCCGCACGCGACACCCTGCGACTCGAGGCCGGCATGCCCCTCTACGGGCACGAGCTCGGCACCGACGTCCGTCCGGCCCAGGCCGGCCTCGGCCGCGTCGTCGCGAAGGACGGCGACTTCGTCGGTGCGGCCGGCGTCACCCTGTCCGCGGACGCCCGGATGCTCGTCGGTCTGGTGACCGAGGGCCGCCGTGCTCCCCGAGCCGGCTACGACGTCGTGCTCGACGGCACGGTCGTCGGCACCGTGACCTCGGGCGCGCTCTCGCCGACGCTCGGACACCCCGTCGCGATGGCCTTCGTCGACCCGGCCGCGCTCGCCGCCGTGTCGGACGGGGCACAGGTCCTCCACATCGACGTCCGCGGGACTGCCGTCCCCAGCACGGTCTCCGCGTTCCCCTTCTACCGCCGCGCCTCGAAAGGCTGACCCCATGACCGACCAGACCGCACTCCAGTACACGGCCGACCACGAGTGGCTGCTCGTCGAGGGCGACACCGTCACCGTCGGCATCACCGACCACGCCGCCGAGCAGCTCGGTGACGTCGTCTACGTCGAGCTCCCCGCCGTCGGCACCGCCACCACCGCTGGCGACCAGATCGGCGAGATCGAGTCGACCAAGAGCGTCGGCGAGCTCTTCGCCCCGATCGAGGGCGAGGTCGTCGAGGTCAACGACGCCGTCGTCGACACCCCCGACACCGTCAACCAGGACCCGTTCGGTGCCGGCTGGCTCGTGAAGATCAAGGTCGACGGCACCTCGGTCCCCGAGGACCTGATGGACCACGACGCGTACCGGGCCTCCATCGCATGACCGCGTTCGAGAACCTCCAGACGTCCTTCGCCGACCGCCACATCGGCACCACCCCGGCTGACCAGCAGGCCATGCTCGACGTCGTCGGGCAGCCGTCGCTCGACGCCCTGGTCCGTGCGGCGATCCCGGAGTCCATCCACGTCGGCCCCGTCGCCGACTCGGTGATCCCGGCTGCCGTCGGCGAGACCGAGGCGCTCGCCGAACTCCGCGCGAAGGCCGGCCGCAACACCGTCCGCCGCGCCATGATCGGCCTCGGCTACCACGGCACCCACACGCCCGCGGTGATCCAGCGCAACGTGCTCGAGAACCCGAGCTGGTACACGGCGTACACGCCCTACCAGCCGGAGATCTCGCAGGGCCGCCTCGAAGCGCTCATCAACTTCCAGACGATGGTGTCCGACCTGACCGGCATGGCCACCGCCGGCGCCTCGATGCTCGACGAGGGCACCGCCGTGGTCGAGGGCATGCTCCTCGCCCGCCGCGCGTCCAAGGTCAAGGGCGACGCGTTCCTCGTCGACGCCGACCTGCTGCCGCAGACCCGTGCACTGCTCGACCACCGTGCCGACGCCGTGGGCATCACGCTGCGCGCGTTCGACGCTGCCGACGGCCCGAGCGACGACCAGCTCGACGGCGCGTTCGGCGTCATCCTGCAGTACCCGGGCGCCTCGGGCCGCATCGTCGACCCGTCGTCCGTCATCGAGCGGGTCCACGCCGGTGGCGGCATCGCCGTCGTCGCGGCCGACCTGCTCGCGATGACCCTGCTCGCCAGCCCCGGCGACCTGGGTGCCGACGTGGCCGTCGGGACGAGCCAGCGCTTCGGCGTCCCGCTCGGCTTCGGCGGCCCGCACGCCGGCTACCTCGCGGTGCGCGCCGGCCTCGAGCGCCAGCTCCCCGGTCGCCTGGTCGGGGTGTCCTTCGACGCCGACGGTCAGATGGCCTACCGCCTCAGCCTGCAGACCCGCGAGCAGCACATCCGCCGAGAGAAGGCGACGAGCAACATCTGCACCGCGCAGGTCCTGCTCGCCGTGATGGCCTCGATGTACGCGGTCTACCACGGGCCCGAGGGCCTGCGGTTCATCGCCGGACGGGTCGCCCGGACCACCGGTGCACTCGCCGCCGTGGCGCGTGACGCCGGGGTCGAGGTCGTGCACGACGCCTTCTTCGACACGCTCACCCTGCGGGCCGTCGGTCGCGCCGAGGCGATCGTCGCGGCAGCGCAGGACACCGGCTACCTGCTGCACGTCGTGGACGCCGACACGTTCCAGCTGTCCGCCGACGAGACGACCACGCCCGACGACGTCGTGGCGCTGGCGGGCGTGCTCGGGGCGGTGGACGTGACCGTCCCCGCGATCGAGACCGCCGTGCGCGACGCGGCCACGGGCCTCCCGGCCGCCCTGCAGCGCGAGAGCGACTACCTGACGCACCCCGTGTTCAGTGCACACCGCAGCGAGACCCGCATGATGCGGTACCTCAAGCACCTGTCCGACAAGGACTACGCGCTCGACCGCGGCATGATCCCGCTCGGCAGCTGCACGATGAAGCTCAACGCGGCGACCGAGATGGCTGCCGTGACCTGGCCGGAGTTCGCGAACATCCACCCGTTCGCACCGCGCGAGGACGTCGAGGGGTACCTCGACATGATCGGCGACCTCGAGTCGTGGCTCGCCGAGGTCACCGGCTACGACACCGTGTCCCTGCAGCCGAACGCCGGCAGCCAGGGCGAGCTCGCCGGGCTGCTGGCCATCCGTGGGTACCACCAGGCTCGTGGCGACGAGGACCGGACGGTCTGCCTGATCCCGTCGAGCGCGCACGGCACGAACGCCGCGTCCGCGGTGCTCGCCGGCATGAAGGTCGTCGTGGTGGCCTGCGACGAGAACGGCAACGTCGACCTCGAGGACCTCCGGGCCCGTGTCGCCGCCCACGCCGACACCCTCGCGGCGCTGATGATCACGTACCCGTCCACCCACGGCGTCTACGAGCACGACATCCGTGAGATCTGCGACGCCGTGCACGACGCAGGCGGCCAGGTCTACGTCGACGGCGCGAACCTCAACGCGCTGCTCGGCCACGCCCGCTTCGGTGACTTCGGCGGCGACGTGTCGCACCTCAACCTGCACAAGACCTTCTGCATCCCGCACGGCGGTGGCGGCCCCGGCGTGGGACCCGTCGCCGCGAAGGCACACCTGGCACCGTTCCTGCCCGGTCACCCGTTCGCGCAGCAGGCCGACCGGCGCTCCGGCGCGACCGCTGCCGAGGCGGACGACCGCCTGGCCCACGCCGGCGGCCCGGTCAGTGCGGCGCCGTACGGCAGCCCGAGCATCCTGCCGATCACGTGGACCTACGTCCGGATGATGGGGCTCGAGGGTCTCACCCGTGCGACCGAGGCCGCGGTCCTCGGGGCGAACTACATCGCGGCCCGTCTACGCGACGCGTTCCCCGTGCTGTACACGGGCGACGACGGACTGGTCGCGCACGAGTGCATCCTCGACCTCCGCCCGCTGCGTGACAGCACCGGCATCACGGTCGACGACGTCGCGAAGCGCCTGGTCGACTACGGGTTCCACGCGCCGACGATGTCGTTCCCGGTGGCGGGCACGCTCATGGTCGAACCGACCGAGAGCGAGGACCTCGCCGAGCTCGACCGCTTCGTCGACGCCATGCTCGCGATCCGGGCCGAGGCTGCAGCGGTGGAGCGCGGGGAGTGGCCGGCGGACGACAACCCGCTGGTGCACGCGCCGCACACCGCCTCGTCGGTGATCTCGGGGGAGTGGGCGCACGCCTACACCCGCGAGCAGGCCGTCTACCCGTTGCCGGGCATCAGCGGCCGGAAGTACTGGCCGCCGGTGCGTCGGATCGACCAGGCGTACGGGGACCGCAACCTGGTGTGTGCCTGCCCGCCGATCGAGGCGTTCGCCTGATCCTGACCGGCGCCGACACCCTCGTCGTCGCCGTGCGCTCCGTGCCCCGTCCGGTCCTCCGGACGGGGCACGGTCGCGTCCGGCGGGCGGCACGGTCGTGTCCGGCCGGCGGCACGGTCGTGTCCGACCGGGGTCGGCCGGGGTCGGCCGGGGTCCGACGGGGCACGGTCCCGTCCCGGCTGGTCACGACACCCCGCCCAGTTCCGCCGAGCGGTCACGAACCGTCGTCCGGACCAGCTCCCACCGACAGTTCGTGACCACTCGGCGCGCCACCCACGGCATGTCCTGACCGCTCGACGCAGCCCCCGAGCCGTACCCCTGAGCGATGCTCGGCCGTCCCCCGACTTGCACAGAAGTGTGACGGAGTGCAATGGATTTCATGCGGATGCAACAAAAACGCACCCTTCACCGGCACGCGCGCGAATGTTGCATCTTGTCGCAAGGATCGTGCAAGTTGGTTACCGGCGTGTAACCGTTCGCCCCTGGGTTTGGACGCCGCTGTTCACCTTGCCTACGCTGCAAAGGTCAAACGCGCCCGGGCGACACCGCTGTGCCCTGCGCGTCCCATGCACCAGGAGGAACCTTGATCAAGAAGCGCGCCGGGCTTTCCGCCCTCGCCGTGCTCGGGGCCACAGCACTCGCCCTGACCGCCTGCTCCAGCAACAGCTCCGACGGGGGTGGCTCGGGCTCGGCGAACGCGTCCGGGATCGTCACCACCAACGGCAGCGAACCCCAGAACCCGCTGATCCCGTCGAACACCACCGAGACCGGTGGCGGCAAGATCATCGACTCGCTCTTCGAGGGCCTCGTCTCGTACGACGCCGACGGCAAGCCGGTCAACGAGGTCGCCAAGAGCATCGACACCGATGACTCGAAGACGTTCGACATCACGCTGAACACCGGCTACACCTTCACCAACGGCGAGAAGGTCACGGCCGAGTCGTTCACCAAGGCGTGGAACTGGGCAGCCCAGAAGTCGAACGCCCAGGGCGCCAGCTACTTCTTCGAGAACATCGAGGGCTACAACGCCGACAAGGACTCCGAGCTCACCGGCCTCAAGGTCGTGGACGACGACGAGTTCACCGTCACGCTGAAGTCGGCGCAGTCCGACTTCCCGCTGTCGCTCGGCTACTCGGCGTTCGTGCCGCTCCCGTCGGCGTTCTACGACGACACCAAGGCCTTCGGTGAGAACCCGATCGGCAACGGTCCGTACAAGCTCGACGGCAAGAAGGCCTGGACCCACAACCAGTCCATCAAGCTCGTCACCAACAAGGACTACGAGGGCAAGCGCAAGCCGAAGAACGGTGGTCTCACGATCACGTTCTACGCCTCGCAGGACACCGCGTACTCCGACGCCCAGGGCGGCAACCTCGACGTCCTCGACGCCGTGCCGGACAGCGCGTTCAAGACCTACAAGTCCGACTTCCCGGACTCGAACGTCAACCAGCCCGCCGCGATCTTCCAGGCGATCTACCTGCCCTACTACCTCGACCACTGGAAGGGTGAAGAGGGCAAGCTGCGTCGCGAGGCCGTCTCGATGGCGATCAACCGCAAGCAGATCACCGACAAGATCTTCGACGGCACCCGCACCCCGGCCAAGGACTTCACCTCCCCGGTGATCGCCGGCTGGAACGACGACCTCGACGGTTCGGACGTCCTGGACTACGACGAGTCCGAGGCCAAGAAGCTCTGGGCCGAGGCCGACAAGATCTCGAAGTACGACGACACGCTCACCATCACGTACAACGCCGATGGTGGCCACGAGGCCTGGGTGACCGCGGTCACGAACTCGATCTCGAACACGCTCGGCATCAAGGCCGAGGGCAACGCGATCCCGACGTTCCAGGAAGCCCTGGACCTCCAGACGAACGACAAGCTCACGGGCGGCAGCCGCACCGGTTGGCAGGCCGACTACCCGTCGCTGTACAACTTCCTCGGCCCGACCATGGGTGAGGGATCGTCGAACAACTACTCGCGGTACGACTCCAAGGAGTACAACGAGCTGCTCGCCAAGGGCCGTTCGGCTGCGACCGTCGAAGAGGGCAACAAGTCCTTCGACCAGGCACAGGAACTCCTGTTCGAGGACCTGCCCGAGATCCCGCTCTGGTACTCCAACGTGACCGGTGTCTGGAACGCGGACAACGTGTCGAACGTCAAGTTCGGCTGGAACTCGGTGCCGCTGTACTACGACATCGAGGTCAAGAACTGATCCAGGTCTCCTAGAGACCGAAGCGCGAGCAGGTATCCTGCTTCGCGATCACCGGACGGGGGTTCGGGGACCGCACAGGTCCCCGAACCCCCGTACCACGGTGGCAACACCCCCACACAGCGGGCGCCCTCCCGCACCGGACATCCGTGCCGACCCTCGGACCGTCCACCCCTCACCACAATGAACCTGATCGACATCGCTCCGGACCGGGCAGTGATCTGATGCTCTGGTACCTCGGCAAGCGCCTCCTGCAACTCATCCCCGTGTTCTTCGGGGCCACGTTCCTCATCTACTTCCTGGTCTTCTCGCTGCCCGGCGACCCGATCGCCGCGCTGTTCGGTGACCGGCAGCCGTCGCCGCAGGTCATCGAGACGCTGCGTCAGCAGTACAACCTCGACAAGCCGTTCATCGTGCAGTACCTGCTCTGGATCGGCGGCGTGTTCCGCGGCGACCTCGGCGTGACCTACTCGGGTCTGCCGGTCAGCCAGCAGCTCGCATCGGCCTTCCCGATCACCGCGCGCCTGGCGATCCTCGCGCTCGTGTTCGAGGCCGTCGCCGGCATCGTCGTCGGCGTCGTCGCGGGTCTGCGCAAGGGCAAGCTGTTCGACGCCACCGCGCTCGTCGTGTCGCTCCTGCTCATCTCGGTGCCGACCTTCGTCGTCGGGTTCGTGCTGCAGTACGTCTTCGGCATCAAGCTCGGGCTGTTCCGGGTCACGGTGTCCGGCGAGGCGCCGTGGAGTGAACTCGTCCTGCCGGCGATCGTCCTCGCCTCGGTCTCGTTCGCGTACATCGTGCGTCTGACCCGGGCCAGCGTCGCCGAGAACATGAGCGCCGACTTCGTGCGCACCGCCACGGCCAAGGGTCTGCCCCGTCGTCGTGTCGTCGGCGTGCACATCTTCCGGAACTCGCTCATCCCCGTGGTGACCTACCTGGGTGTCGACATCGGCAACCTGATGGTCGGCGCGATCGTGACCGAGGGCATCTTCAACATCAACGGTGTCGGCGGCACGGTGTTCCGCGCCGTCAAGCTCGGCGAAGGCCCGACGGTGGTCTCCTTCGTCGCCGTGATGGTCATCATCTTCATGCTCGCCAACCTCCTGGTGGACCTGCTCTACGCCGTCCTGGACCCGAGGATCCGCTATGCCAAGTAACGCCGCACCCCGCTCGGCGACGCACTACGTCGCCCCGCTCGAAGAAACCCCCCTGCAGGCGGTCGACCAGGTCAACGAGGACGAGAAGACCCGTTCCCTGTGGACCGACGCCTGGGAGTCCATGCGGACCCGCCCGACGTTCTGGATCTCCTCGATCCTGATCCTGCTGATCATCGTCGTCGCGGTCTTCCCGGGGCTCTTCGCCCACGTCGACCCGCGGGCGTCGAACCTCGACAACAGCGACGGCGGACCCGAGGCCGGGCACATCCTCGGCTTCACGCGTCAGGGCTCGGACGTCTACGCCCGCGTGATCTGGGGTGCCCAGAACTCGCTCATCGTCGGCATCGTCGCGACGATCCTGGTGTCGATCGTCGGCATCGTGATCGGTTCTCTGGCCGGCTTCTACGGCGGCTGGCTCGACACGATCGTGTCCCGCATCGGTGACATCTTCTTCTCGATCCCCACCGTCCTCGGTGCGATCGTGATCATGTCCGTCATCCCCGCGCGGAACGCGATCACCGTCGCGCTCGTCCTCGCCGCGTTCGCGTGGCCGCAGATCGCCCGCATCATGCGTGGCGCCGTGCTGAGCGCCAAGCAGGCCGACTACGTCATGGCGTCGGCGGCCCTGGGGGTCAACCGGTTCCGGACGCTCGTGCGCCACGTCATCCCGAACTCGCTGGCTCCGGTCATCGTGGTCGCGACCGTGTCGCTCGGCACCTTCATCGTCGCCGAGGCGACGCTGTCGTTCCTCGGCATCGGTCTGCCGCCGTCGGCCCTGAGCTGGGGCCTCGACATCGGCACCGCCCAGACGTCGATCCGCACGAACCCGTCGACGATCTTCTGGCCGTCGGCAGCCCTGTCCATCACCGTGCTCGCGTTCCTGCTCCTCGGTGACGTGGTGCGCGACGCGCTCGACCCGAAGGCGAGGGCCCGCCGATGAGCGAGACACTGACCCAGACGAACAGCAGCCGCACCGGCGGTTCCGGCGCCCCGCTGCTCGAGATCACCGACCTGCAGGTCGGCTTCAAGACCCAGAGCGGTCTCGTGCAGGCCGTCCGCGGCGTCAACCTCACCCTCGAGCAGGGCGAGCGCCTGGCCATCGTCGGCGAGTCCGGTTCGGGCAAGTCGACGAGCGCCCAGGCGATCATCAAGCTGCTCCCCGGCACCGGTGAGGTCACCGGTGGCTCGATCAAGTTCAACGGGCGCGAGCTCGTCGGGCTGAGCGACAAGGAGATGTCGGAGATCCGCGGGAAGGAGATCGGCTACGTCCCCCAGGACCCGATGTCGAACCTCAACCCGCTGTGGTCGATCGGCTTCCAGGTCGAAGAAGCGATCCGTGCGAACGGCATGGCGACCGGCAAGAAGGCAGTCCGTGACCGTGCTGTCGAGGTCCTGCAGGAGGCTGGCCTCGGCGACGCCTCGACCCGCCTGAAGCAGTACCCGCACGAGTTCTCCGGCGGCATGCGCCAGCGCGTGCTCATCGGCATCGGTCTGTCGAGCCGCCCGCAGCTGCTCATCGCCGACGAGCCGACGAGCGCGCTCGACGTCACCGTCCAGCGCGTCATCCTCGACCACCTCGAGAGCCTGACCCGCGACTTCGGCACCTCGGTGCTGTTCATCACGCACGACCTCGGCCTCGCCGCCGAGCGCGCCGAGAAGCTCGTCGTGATGTACAAGGGCCAGGTCGTCGAGGCCGGTCCCTCGAAGGAGATCCTCGCCAACCCGCAGCACCCGTACACGCAGCGGCTCGTCGCGGCGGCCCCGTCGCTGGCCAGCCGTCGCATCCAGTCGAAGGTGCAGCACGCACGCGTCGACATCGCCGACGCCGGCAGCGACGACGCCGAGCTGATCGCCCGGGCCCAGGAGCGCGAACACCGTCCGGCCGAGGACCTCATCGTGGTGAAGAACCTCGAGAAGGTCTACAAGCTGCGCGGCAAGAGCCTCGCCACCCGTGAGCTCAAGGCCGTCGACGACGTGTCGTTCTCGATCCAGAAGGGCACCACCACGGCGCTCGTCGGCGAGTCCGGTTCGGGCAAGTCGACCGTCGCCAAGCTGGTGCTGCAGCTCGAGAGCATCACGAGCGGCACCGTGCAGTTCGACGGGATCGACATCGGCGCGCTGAAGGGCAAGGACCTCTTCGACTTCCGCCGCCGCGTGCAGCCGGTGTTCCAGGACCCGTACGGCTCCCTGGACCCGATGTACAACGTCGGGAACACGATCGCCGAGCCGCTCGCCACGCACAAGGTGGGCGACAAGGCCTCGCGTCGCGCCCGGGTGCTCGAGCTGCTCGACCAGGTCGCGCTGCCGAAGTCGATGGTGAACCGCTACCCGAACGAGCTGTCCGGTGGCCAGCGGCAGCGCATCGCCGTCGCTCGTGCGCTGGCGCTCAAGCCGGAGGTCATCGTCCTCGACGAGGCCGTCTCCGCGCTCGACGTGCTCGTGCAGGGCCAGATCCTCGACCTGCTCACCGAGCTGCAGACCGAGCTCGGCCTGACGTACCTGTTCATCACGCACGACCTCGCGGTCGTCCGCCTCGTCGCGGACAACGTGTGCGTCATGCGCCGTGGGCAGATCGTCGAGAAGGCGACGACCGACGAGGTCTTCGCCGCCCCGAAGGAGCAGTACACGAAGGACCTCCTGGCCGCCATCCCCGGCGCCGGGTTCGAGTTCGGACGCTGATCCACCTGGACACGAACGAGGCCGGACGCCCCGTCGTCCTCCGCGCTGGTCGCGGGGGCGCGGTGGCGTCCGGCCTCGTCGCCGTCCTGGGCCTGTTCCTGCTCGGCGATGCGGCGTTCCGGGGGAGCTGGGACGTCGTCCTCCGCGCCGCCGGCCCGATCGCCGTGCTCGTCTGGGCGCTCTGGGTCCTGACCTACCGCCCGTGCATCGTCATCGACGAGCGCGCGGTCACCGTGGTCAACCCGCTCCGCCGAACCGTGGTGCCGTGGCAGGCCGTCGCCGACGTCCGGCTCCGCTGGCAGATCGTGATCGAGACGGTCGCCGGCCGGAAGGTCCAGTGCTGGGGCGGGCCGTCGCTGCCGCGGCCGAAACCGGCCCGGCGCGGTGAGCGGGCCGTCCTGCGACAGCCCGACGAGATGACGGTGCTGCTCGACCGCTGGTCCGAGCACCGCGACGGCACCGGCGCCGGCGACCCCGTGCGCGGCTGGGACATGCCGGCCCTGGCGGTCGGCGCAGCGGCGCTGGCGCTGCTCGCCGCTTCGCTGCTCAGCCTGTGGCTGGGGGCCTGACGCGGCTCACGATCGCGACCACACGACGGACGGGAGGCCCGGTACCAGCTGGTACCGGGCCTCCCGTCCGTCTGCCGGTCACGTCCACGACGTGACCGGCGTCGTCAGACGACCGCGCCGACCCGCTCGGTGAGCAGGTGCTCCTGGTCGGTCTGGATGCAGGCGACACCGCGGCCGTGCACGGGCTCGAGACCCGGGTCGATCGTGCGGCACTGCTCCTGCCGGCCCTCGTCGAGGAGCTGGTAGAGCGGGCAGCGCGTGCGGAACCGGCAGCCGTCGATGCGTTCCGTGGGGGAGGGCAGGTCGCCGTCGAGCAGGATGCGCCCGCGGGCGGCCTCGGCCATGGGGTCCGGCACGGGCACGGCCGACAGCAGGGCCCGGGTGTACGGGTGCTGCGGGTCCGAGAAGACCGCGTCGCCGTCGCCGTACTCGACGATGCGGCCGAGGTACATGACCGCGACGTCGTCGGCGATGTGCCGGACGACGGACAGGTCGTGCGCCACGAACAGGTAGGACAGCCCGAGGCGGTGCTTGAGGTCCTCGAGCAGGTTGATCACACCGGCCTGCACCGAGACGTCGAGCGCGGAGACCGGCTCGTCGAGCACCAGGATCTTCGGCTCGACGATGAGCGCACGGGCGATGCCGATGCGCTGCCGCTGGCCGCCGGAGAACTCGTGCGGGTACCGGTCGATGTAGCTCGGCTCGAGCCCGACCAGCTCGAGGACCTCGCGCACCCGCCGGCGGATCTCGTCCTTCGCGACGCCGTGCACGGTGAGGGGCTCGCCGATCACCGAGCCGATGTCGAGGCGCGGGTCGATCGACGCCATCGGGTCCTGGAACACGACCTGGATGTCGCGGCGCAGTGCCAGACGGTCCTTCTTGGACAGCGAGGCGGTGTCGACGCCGTTCACCCGGATGGTGCCGTGCTGGGCCCCGGCGAGCTCGAGGATCTCCATGATGGTGGTCGTCTTGCCGCAGCCGGACTCGCCGACCAGACCGAGCACCTGGCCGCGCTTGAGCGTCAGGGAGATGCCGTCCACCGCGTGCACCTCGCCGATCTGCCGGCGGAAGAGCGCGCCCTTGGTGAGCGGGAACGTCTTGACGACGTCCTGCAGCTCGAGCACGACCTCGTCGCCGTGGTCGACCGCTGCCTCGGGGACGTCCTCGGGGCGGGGGAAGATCTCCGAGCGCTCGAGGGTGCCCGCGGCGATCTCGTCGCGACGGATGCACGCGGCGGTGTGGTCGTCGAGCAGGGTGCCGTTGCCGATCGTCTGGACGGCACCGGTCAGGACCGGGTTGTCGGCGCTCTGCGGCACCGTCGGTGCGACGAGGGCGGGTTCGCCGTCGCGGCACGCGTCGATGACGGCGGGGCAGCGGTCGGCGAACGGGCAGCCGGTCGGCTTCTGCGTGAGCAGGGGCGGGCGGCCGTCGAGCGGGACGAGCCGCTCGGTGCGGGCGGACGTCATGTTCGGCATGGATCGGAGCAGCCCGATCGTGTACGGCATCACCGGCTCGCGGAACAGGGGGAGCACCGGCGCCGTCTCGACGATCCGGCCGGCGTACATCACGGCGACGCGGTCGGCGTTGCCGGCGACGACGCCGAGGTCATGGGTGATGAGCACGACGGCCGCACCGGTCATGTCCTTCGCGGTCTGCAGCACGTCGAGGATCTGCGCCTGGATCGTCACGTCGAGCGCGGTGGTGGGCTCGTCCGCGATGATCAGCTTCGGGTCGTTCGCGATGGCGATGGCGATCATCGCGCGCTGGCGCATGCCGCCGGAGAACTCGTGCGGGAACGCGTCGAGTCGTCGAGCCGGGTTCGGGATGCCGACGATGCGCAGGAGTTCCTCGGCGCGGGTGCGTGCGGCGTGCTGCGTGAGGGAGCGGTCGTGCAGGCGCAGGCCCTCGATGATCTGCTGGCCGATCGTGTACACCGGCGTCAGGGCGGACAGCGGGTCCTGGAACACCATCGCGATGTCGCGACCGCGCAGCGCCGACATCTCGCGGTCGTTCCTGCCGACGAGCTCCTGTCCGTCGAACCGGATGCTGCCCTGCACCTGGGCGGACGACGGCAGCAGGCCCATCACGGCCATCGAGGACACCGACTTGCCGGAACCCGACTCGCCCACGATGCCGAGGAACTCACCGGGGGCCACCTCGTAGTCGACACCCCGGACCGCGTAGACGGGCTTGGTCTTCGGGTTGAACGTGACCGACAGGTCGGACACGGTGAGCAGCGGCTCAGTCACGGTTGGCTCCGGAGGTGGGGTCGATGGCGTCGCGCAGGGCGTCGCCGAGCAGGCTGGTCGAGAGCACGGTCGCGACGAGGGTCGCGGCGGGCAGGACGAACAGCCACGGGCGGGTGACGGCGGACTGGCTGCCGGCGGCGAGCAGGGTGCCGAGCGACACGTCGGGGATCTGGATGCCGAAGCCGAAGAAGCTCAGCGAGCTCTCCGCCAGGATCGCGGCGCCGACGCCGAGCGTGGCGTCGATGATGAGCAGCGACGCCACGTTCGGCAGGATGTGCCGCCGGATGATCGTGAACGCCGGGACGCCCATGAACCGGGCGGCCTTGACGTAGTCGCGCTCGCGCAGGGACATCGTCTGCCCGCGGATCACCCGGGCCATCACCATCCAGCTGAACACCGCGAGGCCGACGATGAGGGCAACCCATGTCAGGTTCTTGAACACCGGGCTGAGCAGCACGAGCGCGTAGAACGACGGGATCACGAGCAGCAGGTCGATGACCCACACGAGCAGCCGGTCGGTCACGCCGCCGAAGTACCCGGCGATCGCGCCGACGATGCCGGCGATCAGGGTCGCTGCCGGACCGGCGATCAGGCCGATGAGCAGCGACTTCTGCAGGCCGACCAGGGTCTGCGCGTAGATGTCCTGGCCGATGTCGTTCGTGCCGAACCAGTGCGCGGCGCTCGGCGGCATGCCGAACGCCAGTCCGTCGGAGTCGACGGCGTTCCAGTGGTACAGGTACGGGCCGAGGAACGCCCAGAGGATGATGAGGAGCAGGGCGCTGCCGCCGATGCGCGCGCGCCAGGTGCCGAACACCTTGCGCCAGAGCGGGGTGCGGCCGCCCTTCACCTCGATGACGTGCGCCGGCGTCCCGGCGTTGCCGTCGCCGGGGTCACCGGCGGTGGTCGTGGTCGTGGGGTCGAGAACAGACACGGGTCACACCCTCACTCGCGGGTCGAGCGCGGCGTACAGCAGGTCCGCGAGGGTCCCTGCGATGAGCACGAGGATCGCCGTGAAGAGGATCGTGCCCGACGCCGCGTTGATGTCGTTGTTGCTGATGCTCTGGACGAAGTACTCGCCCATGCCGTGCCAGCTGAAGACCAGCTCGGTGATGCTCGCGCCGGTCAGGATGAGTCCGAACGAGTACGCGAAGAAGGTCGACATCGGGATGAGGGCGACCCGCACACCGTGGCGCATGATCGCCGAGCCGCGGGTGCGGCCCTTCGACCGTGCGGTCCGGATGAAGTCGTTCGACAGCACGTCGAGCATCGCCGAGCGCTGGTAGCGCGAGTAGGTGGCGACGGCGCCGATGGTCAGTGAGATCGTCGGTAACAACAGGTGCACGAGCCGGTCGCCGAGCACCGGGAAGAACCCGGTCACCCCCGGCGTGTACTCGCCGGTGAACCGGATCACCTGCGTCCCCACGCCCTGGTTGAGCGTGGTCGCGAGGATCATCAGCACGACCGCGATGACGAAGGTCGGGGTGGCGAGCACCGCGAACGACAGGTACGTCGACACCTGGTCGGAGGTGCGGTACTGCCGGACCGCGTTCCAGACGCCGAGGAGCACCCCGAGGATCGCGCCGAGCAGTGTGCCGATCACGAGCAGCCGCAGGCTCGTCCCGGAGCGGGCGATGATGTCGGCCGTCACCTCGGTGCCGCGGGTGCTCATGCCCAGCGAGCCGTGCGTCACCAGCCCGACCCACCAGTCCCAGGTGCGGACGAGGAGCGGGGTGTCCGGATCGGCGCCGAGCTTGCGGAGCGACGCCTGGATGGTGCCCGGCGGCACGGCCGGGTTGCGCCCCAGGAACCGGGCTGCCGGGTTGAGCGTCGTGCTGGCGAGGATGTACCCGAGCGTGGTCGCCACGATCGTCAGGACGATGTAGTTGACGATCCGCTTTGCGATGAAGGCGAGCATGTGGTTCGTGACCTCTGGGTGCGGCCGTCCGACCGGACGGCGTTGTCGGTGGCGACAGGCTAGCCGTTCGAGCGACTGGGTGGGACAACGGAAGTGACGCTATGCAACATTCGTTACGAGCGTGTTTCGATTCATCGCACAGACCCTTGTGCCGCCTTCGGATGTGGCTAGGGTTCTCAACCAACAGGCGCGACGGCGGGGGCCGCCGCGGTCCAGCGCGATCTGCGCGAACCACAACGAAAGGGAATCCTCGCCATGCGAAAGAGGATCAAGGGCATCGCCGTCCTGGCCACCGCTGCGGCAGCTGCCGTCGTGCTGGCAGGCTGCTCCGGCGGCGGAGAAGCGGGCGGCGACAACTCCGCGGTCGCCGAGTCGTCGCTGAAGTCGACCGGCTGGACCGTCGCGGACCGCGCCGACGTCAAGGACGGCGGGTCGATCACCCTGCCGATCGACACCGCTCCGGCGAACTGGCAGCTGCTCAACCTGGACTCGGGGACCGTCGACGACACGACGATCTCGCAGACCTACCTGCCGAGCTTCATCCAGTTCAAGGAGAACGGCGAGTGGGAGGCGAACAAGGACTACGCGACGTCCGTCGAGCTGACCAAGGACTCGCCCCAGACCGTCGAGATCAAGATCAACCCGAAGGCCGTGTGGTCGGACGGCACCCCGATCAGCGCGAAGGACGTCATCGCGAACTGGAAGGCGCTGAACGGCTCCGACAAGGCCTTCGCGCCGCTGTCCACCAACGTGTGGGAGGACGTGGACTCGGTCAAGCAGGGCTCCGACGAGCGTGACGTCATCATGACGTTCTCGAAGACCAACGCCGACTGGGCGAGCGTCTTGACCGCCATCTACCCGTACTGGGCCGTCGACACCCCGGACCACTTCAACAAGGCCTGGGCCAAGGCGCCGTACGCCGCCGACGGCAAGACCTACGTCTCCGGTGGTCCGTACATCCTGAAGTCCTTCGACACCAACGGTGGCGTCGTGACCTTCGAGAAGAACTCGAAGTGGTGGGGTGACGAGGGCAAGCTCGACACGATCGTCTTCAAGACGGTCTCGCGCGACGGCGTCGCCCAGGCGTACGGCAACAAGGAGCTCGACGCATTCAACCTGAACGGCAGCGCCGACAACCTCAAGACGGCGAACTCGCGGTCCGACTCGAAGATCGAGCGCTCGCTCGGCACCACGCAGCGTCAGATCACGCTGAACGGCACCTCGGACGTCTTCAAGGACCAGGACGTGCGCCAGGCGTTCGCACAGGCCATCAACCGCAAGGTCGTGGCCCAGGCGATCCTGTCGCCGGTGAAGAGCCCGGGCGACGTGCTCAACAACCTCGTCTACCTGCCCGGACAGCAGGGCTACGAGGACGACGCGTCGAGCGTCTACGGCTACAGCACCGACAAGGCGAAGTCGAAGCTCGAGGACGCCGGCTGGAAGATCGGCTCGGACGGCTACGCGACCAAGGGCGGCAAGGAACTCGACGTCCGCTTCGTGATCCCGTCGGACAACCCGAACTCGGCGAACGTCGCGCAGCTCGTGCAGCAGCAGACCAAGCTCGCCGGCTTCAAGGTGACCATCGACACCGTGCCCACCGATGACTTCTTCACGAAGTACATCACCACGACGACGCGTGACTTCGACGCCACGTACTTCGCGTGGCAGGGCACCCCGTTCCCGATCTCGTCGCTGAAGTCGATCTACTACCCCGCCGACGCCGGCCAGAACTACACCGGCGTGACGGACGACTCGCTCGGTGCCGCGTGGGACAAGGCGAACGGCGAGCTCGACCCGGATGCCCGCATCAAGGACGCGCAGGCCATCGACAAGAAGATCGTCGCGGTCGCCGGCACCATCCCGCTGTTCGCCGAGCCGTACGCCTGGGGTGTGCGCAAGGACCTGGTGAACTACGGTCCGGCGCAGTTCCAGCAGTCCTCGGTCAAGTGGCAGGACGTCGGCTACACGAAGTAGTCGCGACCGCGTTCACGAACGACCGCGTTCACGAACGACACCCCCGACGTCGCACGACGTCGGGGGTGTCGTTCTGCGTCGTGACCGTCAGAACCGTGCCGCCGCCAGCGACGCCGCGACCCCGAGGACGACCATCGCCAGGATCGTCCAGCCGTGGGTGCGGTGCGTGATCGGCGCAGCCGTCACGGTCGACGGGGGCGGGCCGTCCTGCTCGGCCGGGGCGGGCACGTGGGCCAGCATCCGCGCGGCCGCAGCGTCGACGTCCAGGCGATCCGGGCCTCCCGGCTGGTCACCGGTGTGCGCGGCGAGACGCGCCGTCGGACGGGTCGCGATCCAGACGCGGCGGACGCCCTCGCTGGTGACCACCTCGAGGCCGTACTTCGTGCGCACCTCGCTGATGCGGGACCAGGTGTAGGTGCTGGTCCGCCGGACGTCCACGATGCGCAGGTGCTCCGGCGTCAGCTCGATCCGGGGACGCCAGAGCGCAGCCCAGGCGACGAACGCGACGGCGATGCTCGGGATCGGCACGAGCCAGGGGGCGCCGCCGCCGAGCAGCGCCAGTGGGACGAGCACGACGGCCACGACCCAGAGGACGACGGCGAGGGCGCGCAGGCCGGGGGCGACGATGGTGGTGGGCACCGGACGAGGGTACGAGATGCCTCCCCGGAGACGCCCGGGGAGCGGGTGTGACACACCGGCGCGTATCTCCGGACGACCCGATTCCCCGGGGAGGCAGATCCTGGACGGACCCTCGTGCCGTCAATGGTCGTCGCCCCCAGTTGGGGTGTCAATACCCCATCGCGACGCATTCAGGGGAATCCCACGCCGAGGACTACGAAACGAGCAGTTCGATCTGTTCGCGGATGGTCTCGGCCTTCGGAAACCGCAGACCGACCAGGCCGACGTGCCGCCACCGGACCACGCCGTCGGGGCCGATCACGAAGACCGACCGACGCAGGCCGATGCCCGGTGCCTGCACCCCGTAGGCGCGGATCACCGAGCCCGCGGTGTCACTGAGCAGCGGGAACGCGAGCGAGGACCCGCGGGCGAACCCCTCGTGCGAGTCGAGTGCCTGCGGGCTGATGCCCCACACGGTCGCGCCGAGGTCGGTGAACTCGTCGAGTTCGGCCTGGTAGCTGCAGAGCTGGGCCGTGCAGACCGCCGTCGCGTCGCCCGGGTAGAACGCCAGTACCACGGTGCGGCCGATCTCGGCGGACAGGTCGTACTCGTCGTCGGAGCGGACGCCGCCGCGCACGACCATCCCCGGCAGGGTGAACGACGGGGCGGACTCGCCGATCGCGGGGATGCTCATGGGTCTCACGGTAGGGCGGCCCGGCGGTGGTTGCCCCTCGGCGCGCTGTGCGGGGGCTGTGGATGCGCTCCGCGGCCTACGAGAACAACTGCGGGAACGCGTGCGCCACCCAGGGGTACCCGACGAAGACCACCGCGTCGAGCAGTGCGTGCGTGATGACGAGCGGCAGGAGTCGGCCCCACCTCGTGTAGATCCAGCCGAACACGACGCCCATCACCGCGTTGCCGATGAACGCCCCGAACCCCTGGTACAGGTGGTAGCTGCCGCGCAGCAGAGCGGTCGACAGGATCATCTGCCAGCGGCCCCAGCCCAGGTCGCCGAGACGGGCGTAGAGGTACCCGATCACGATCACCTCTTCCTGCAGGCCCGAGCGGATCGCGGACAGGAGCAGGACCGGGACCGTCCACCAGTACGAGTTGAGCGCGGCAGGGTCGACCGCGACGGTGATGCCGAGCGCCCGCCCCGCGAAGTACAGCGCGAGCCCCGGGATCCCGATGCACAGGGCGATGAGTGCCGGGCCGCCCAGGTCCGGCTTCGCCCGGAACCGGTCGATCCCGAGCCGGCCCAGGTGGGGTCGCGACGTGCTCCACAGCAGGTAGCAGACGAGCGCGACCGGGGCCAGGTCCACCGCGATGCCGAGGAGCTGCCGGGCGAGGTCGACGTACTGCACCGTCGTCGACGAGGTGTTCAGCGCCGTCGACTGCTCGCCGAGCGGGGTCGTCTGGGACAGGTCGTCGATGATCTGCAGGATCGAGTAGAGGGCGCTGGCACCGAGCGAGAGCAGCAGGACGATGGTGATCTCGACCCACGTTCGCCGACGGCTCATGCGCTGTACTCCTGTCGCTTGCGAACTACCGGTAGACTGGCGTGTCGGGCGTTCTGCCCACGGGTGCGGTGCTGTGAAAACACTGGCCCGACACTCTCCCAGAAATTGAAGGATGTCCTGTATGGCGCTCGCCACCCGGTCCGACCTGCGCAACGTCGCCATCGTGGCACACGTCGACCACGGCAAGACCACCCTCGTCGACGCGATGCTCACGCAGACCAACTCGTTCGACGCCCACTTCGAGGGCGAAGACCGCATGATGGACTCGAACGACCTCGAGCGCGAGAAGGGCATCACGATCCTCGCGAAGAACACGTCGGTGCTCTACAACGGCAAGCACGCGACCGAGTTCGGCGCGGACGGCCCCATCACCATCAACGTGATCGACACGCCCGGCCACGCCGACTTCGGTGGTGAGGTCGAGCGCGGCCTCTCCATGGTCGACGGTGTCGTGCTGCTCGTCGACGCCTCCGAGGGTCCCCTGCCCCAGACCCGCTTCGTGCTGCGCAAGGCGCTCGCCGCGAAGCTCCCGGTGATCCTGCTCGTCAACAAGACGGACCGGCCCGACTCCCGCATCGACGAGGTCGTCTCCGAGTCCCAGGACCTGCTCCTCGGCCTCGCCTCCGACCTTTCGGACGAGGTCGACGACCTCGACCTCGACGCGATCCTCGACGTCCCGGTGGTCTACGCCTCGGGTCGCAACGGTGCCGCGTCGCGCAACAAGCCGAACGACGGCGAGCTGCCCGACAACGACGACCTCGAGCCGCTGTTCGAAGCGATCCTCCAGCACGTCCCGGCCCCGAAGTACGACGACGAGCACCCGCTGCAGGCGCACGTCACGAACCTCGACGCCTCCCCGTTCCTCGGTCGCCTGGCGCTCCTGCGCATCTTCCACGGCACCATGAAGAAGGGCCAGACGGTCGCGTGGGTCAAGCACGACGGCACCGTCGTCAACGCCCGCATCACCGAGCTCCTCATCACGAAGGCGCTCGACCGCTACCCGGCCGAGTCGGCGGGCCCCGGTGACATCGTCGCCGTCGCCGGCTTCGACACGATCACCATCGGCGAGACCCTGACCGACCCCGAGGACGTCCGCCCGCTGCCGACCATCACGGTCGACGACCCGGCGATCTCGATGACGATCGGCACGAACACCAGCCCGCTCGTCGGCAAGGTCAAGGGCCACAAGCTGACCGCCCGCATGGTCAAGGAGCGCCTCGACCGCGAGCTCGTCGGCAACGTCTCGCTCAAGGTCCTCGACATCGGCCGCCCCGACGCGTGGGAGGTCCAGGGTCGTGGTGAGCTCGCACTCGCCATCCTGGTCGAGCAGATGCGTCGCGAGGGCTTCGAGCTCACCGTCGGCAAGCCGCAGGTGGTCACGAAGCGTGACGAGAACGGCAAGCTGCAGGAGCCGTACGAGCACATGACGATCGACACGCCGGAGGAGTACCTCGGCGCGATCACGCAGCTCATGGCCGCTCGCAAGGGCCGCATGGAGAACATGACGAACCACGGCACCGGCTGGGTGCGCATGGAGTTCATCGTCCCGTCGCGCGGCCTGATCGGCTTCCGCACGTCGTTCCTCACGGAGACCCGCGGCACCGGCATCGCCAACGCGATCTTCCACGGCTACGACGAGTGGGCCGGCGCGATCCAGACCCGCATCAACGGCTCGATCGTCTCCGACCGCTCCGGTGTGGTGACGCCGTTCGCCATCACGAACCTCCAGGAGCGGATGTCGTTCTTCGTCAACCCGACCGAAGAGGTCTACGAGGGCATGGTCATCGGCGAGAACTCGCGCGCCGACGACATGGACGTGAACATCACCAAGGAGAAGAAGCTCACCAACATGCGGTCGGCCAACGCCGACACGTTCGAGTCGATGACGCCGTCGCGTCAGCTCTCGTTGGAGGAGTGCCTCGAGTTCGCCCGTGAGGACGAGTGCGTCGAGGTCACCCCCGCCGCCGTGCGCATCCGCAAGGTCGAGCTGGACGCGTCGGCTCGCCAGCGCTCCTACGCGCGTCTCAAGCGCCAGGACGCGTAAGCACCAGCACGAGCAACACGCGCGGAGGCGCGTCCTCCGTCCGACGGCCCGGTCACCTGCAACAGGTGGCCGGGCCGTTCGCGGTTGTACCGTGGTCAGCGTGACTCTCGACCTGCTCTCGATCTACCAGGACCTGCACGCCCACCCGGAGCTCGGCTTCCAGGAGCACCGCACCGCCGGTGTCATCACTGCGAAGCTCGCCGAGATCGGTGGGATCGAGGTGACGACGGGCGTCGGCGGCACCGGCGTCGTCGGTGTCGTGTCGAACGGCGAGGGCCCCGTGGTCTGGCTCCGCGCCGACATGGACGGCCTGCCCGTGCAGGAACGCACCGGCCTGTCCTACGCCAGCGAGCACGTCGGCACCGACGACGAAGGCCGCGAGGTCCCGACCATGCACGCCTGCGGCCACGACATCCACGTCACGTGGCTGCTCGGCACGCTCGAGCGCCTGGTCGCGACCACGGGGGACTGGCGCGGCACGGTCGTCGCCGTCTTCCAGCCCGCTGAAGAGGTCATCTCCGGCGCCCGCGCGATGGTCGAGGACGGCCTGGTCGAGCGGTTCCCGAAGCCGGACGTCGTGCTCGGGCAGCACTCCGCACCCGCACCGGTCGGCATCGTCGCGGTCGGCACCGGCCCCGTGATGGCGTCGAGCGACCGGCTGACGGTGACCTTCAACGGCCGTGGGGCGCACGGTTCGGCGCCGCAGGCCTCCCTCGACCCGGTCGTCACCGCGGCCTCGGCCGTCGTGCGGCTGCAGACCGTCGTCGCCCGCGAGGTCTCGCCGAGCGACGCGGGGGTCGTCACCGTCGGCAGCTTCCACGCCGGCACGCGGGCGAACATCATCCCCGACGAGGCCGTCATCGAGATCTCGACACGGGCCCGCAACGAGGAGACCCGCCAGCGCATCATCGCCTCGATCGAGCGCATCGTCCGTGCCGAGAGCACCGCCGGTGGCCTGTCCGAGCCGACGATCGTGCGTGCACCGGGCGCCGAGGTCACCGTGAACGACGCCGATGCCGCCGCCACCGTGCTCGAGGCCATCCGCGCCGAGGTGCCGGGAGCCCGCGACCTGGAGATCGGGCTCGCCATGGCGTCGGAGGACGTCGGCCAGCTCGCCACCGCCGCCGGAGCGCCGCTCGTGTACTGGTTCACGGGCATCACCGACCCGGAGCGCTTCCGCCGCGGCGAGGAGATCCCGAGCAACCACTCGCCGTTCTACGCGCCGCAGGCCGAGACCGCGATCCCGGTCGGCGTCGACGCCCTGGTCGCGGCGACGCGCGCCTACGTCGCCTGACACGTTCTTCGGGAAGGAGGCCCGGGGCGGCCCCGCCGCGCACGTGACCGCCCCGGGGACGGCACGTTCACAGCCAACTCGCGCCGGGCCTCCCGGCTCGTCCGTTACGGTCGCGCCATGCGTTCCCTCCGTACCCCGCTGATCGCCGCCGTCGCTGCCGGCATCGCCCTGGCCGGACTCACCGGCTGCTCGACCCAGGCCGTGCAGCAGGCCACCGACCTCGGGTCCTCCGTCGCGTCGAACGTGGCCGACGGGGTCGCCGGCATCGACGGCAAGGCGATCCAGGACGGCATGTCCTCGGTCGCCGGCGGCATCGACGGCGCGCTCGACACGGCGCTCAAGGGTGCGGACGTCACCTCCGACGGGAAGGTGCCGGACGGGTTCCCGTCGGCCGACGTCCCGCTCGTCGACGGCACCGTGCTCGGTGGGGGAGCCGGACCGAACGGCTCGGGGTGGGTCGCGCAGGTCCGGGCGGCCTCCGTCGACGACTTCCAGGCCGCTGTCCAGCAGCTCACCGACGCCGGGTACACCGAGTCGGCGAAGCGTGCGGACTCGTCGAGCGCGTTCGGCATGTTCCGGAGCGACGCCTACCGCGTCGTCCTGACCTTCTCGGAGACCAAGGACAGCGGCGGCGTCACGGCGACCTACATCGTCACGCCCCGCTAGTCCCGTACCCTTGGGGACGATGTCGAAGGCCCCCGCCACGCGCCCGGAGCGCGTCCTGATCGTGCACGCCCACCCCGACGACGAGACGCTCTCGTCGGGCGGGACCATCGCGACCCTGCTCGAGCGCGGCGCCGAGGTGACCGTGCTCACCGCGACCCGGGGCGAGCGCGGCGAGATGCTCACGGAGCAGCTGGCCCCGCTGGCCGGGGACCCCGTGCGGGTGGCACGGCACCGGGAAACCGAGATCGCCGCGGCCCTCGCCGCTCTCGGCGGGCCGCAGCACCTGTGGCTCGGCGGGCGCGGTGCCCGGCCGACCGACCTGCCGGAGCGTCGTTACGTCGACTCGGGCATGCAGTGGGGCCCGGACGGGCGGGCCACCGCCGCGGACGACGCCCCGGCCGACTCGCTGACCGCGGCCGACCTGGGTGAGGTCGTCGACGACGTCCGCGCCGCGATCCGCTCCACCGGTGCCGACGCCGTGATCAGCTACGCCGACGACGGCGGCTACGGGCACCCCGACCACGTGCGGATGCACCACGCGGCGCAGTACGCGGCCCGTGCCGAAGAGGTCCCCTTCTCGATGATCGTCGACCCCGCCAGCGGTCAGGCCGACGTCACGGTCGACGTCCTGCCGGTCCGGGCCAAGGTGCGTGCGGCGGTCGAGCAGTACCGCTCCCAGGTCGCCGTCGACCCCGTGGACCCCGCCGACCCGAGCGCTCTGTCGTGGGTGATGCCGCACGGCGTCCGGCAGCACGCCCCGGCGGTCGAGGCGTTCCGGCACGACGCGGCCCCGCAGCCGGCGGCCCCGCAGACCTACGCCGAGATGTCCGGCCAGGGCAAGGCCGCGGCGGTCGTCGTCTCGCTGCTGCTCGGGCTGCTCGCCGGCGGGCTCGGGACGGTCACGCACCAGCAGACGCTCGGCGCGTTCCCGGTCGGACTCGTCGTCACCACCCTCATCGTGCTCGGCCTGACCGTGGGCGTGCGGCTCGTCTACCGCTCGCGGGCGATGGTCGCCGCGATCGGCATCGGGATCCTCGTCGCGACGCAGGTGCTCGTGTCGGTCGGCGGGGAGAGCTCGCCGCTCGTCCTCGCCAACGCGGCCGGGTACGTGTGGAACTTCGCCCCCGCGGTGATCGCCGCCCTGGTCCTCGCGTGGCCGGACCTGTCGGGGCTGCGGTCCCGGACGGCCCCGGGCCGCGAGTAGACTCGAACCCGCTCGTCGAAGGGAGCACCCGAACCGTGACCTACGTGATCGCCCAGCCGTGTGTCGACGTCAAGGACCGCGCCTGCATCGACGAATGCCCGGTCGACTGCATCTACGAGGGTGACCGCTCGCTCTACATCCACCCCGACGAGTGCGTCGACTGCGGTGCGTGTGAGCCGGTTTGCCCCGTCGAGGCCATCTACTACGAGGACGACCTGCCCGACCAGTGGGCCGACTACTACAAGGCCAACGTCGAGTTCTTCGACGAGGTCGGGTCGCCCGGTGGCGCTGCGAAGGTCGGCGTGATCCACAAGGACCACCCCGTCGTCGCGGCCGAGCCCGTCCGCGGCTGACCGGACCCCCCTCGTGGCGCTCGACCTCCCCGACTTCCCCTGGGACCAGCTCGTCCCGTTCAAGCAGCGCGCCGCGGCGTACGAGGGCGGCATCGTCGACCTCAGCGTCGGGTCGCCCGTCGACCCCACGCCCGAGGTCGTCCGCACCGCCCTGGCCACCGCGACCGACGCGCACGCCTACCCGCAGGTCGCCGGCACCCCGGCGCTGCGACAGGCCATCGCCGACTGGTACGGCCGTCGGCACGGCGTCGCCCTGACCGAGGCGAACGCGCTGCCGACGATCGGCTCGAAGGAGTTCATCGCGGGCTTGGCGCTCTGGCTCGGCATCGGGCCCGGTGACACCGTGGTGTTCCCGGCCGCCGCGTACCCGACGTACGAGCTCGGCGCCGCACTGGTCCGCGCCGATGCCCTGGCCTCGGACGACCCGGCGGCGTGGCCGTCCAGCACGAAGCTCGTGTGGCTGAACTCCCCGGGCAACCCCGACGGCCGCGTGCTGACCATCGACGAGCTCCGTGCCGCCGTGGTGCGCGCCCGCGAGCTCGGGGCCGTCATCGTCGGCGACGAGTGCTACGCCGAGCTCGGGTGGGACCCGGAGTACGCCACCACCCCGACGCCCACCGTCCTCGACCCCCGGGTCGTCGGTGACTCGCTCGACGGCGTGCTCAGCGTGTACTCGTTGTCGAAGCAGTCGAACCTCGCCGGCTACCGTGCGGCCTTCGTCGCCGGTGACGCCGCCATCCTGGCCGACGTCCTGGCCGTCCGGAAGCACGCCGGGCTCATGCCGCCGCTGCCCGTGCAGCAGGCCATGGTCGTCGCGCTCCAGGACGAGACCCACGTGCAGCAGCAGAAGGCCCGCTACCGAGCGCGCCGGAACATGCTGCGGCGGGCACTCGAGGACGCCGGGTTCCGGATCGACCACAGCGAGGCCGGGCTCTACCTCTGGGCCACCCGCGGCGAACCCGCACTCGACACCGTGGCCTGGCTCGCCGACCGCGGGATCCTCGTCGCACCGGGCACGTTCTACGGCGCAGCGGGGGGCGAGCACGTCCGCGTGGCCCTGACGGCGACCGACGAACGCATCGCCGCAGCGTCGCAGCGACTGGCGAGCAGCCGTCGCCTCGGCACCGCGTAGCACGGACACGAGTCGTTCCGGTGGTGCCCGCAATCCGTGGGAACCACCAAATCGTCACCTGGGATGTGTGCACGACCGACAGGTGCCGCGATTAGGCTGTCCTCGTGACTGACACTGCCAATGACGCTCAGAAGACGGCCACACCGCCCACCACGCCCGTCCCCGTGAGTCCCGCCGCCGAACAGCAGGGCGCGACCGCGACGCTGACGTTCCCGGGTGGCACGGCGGAGTTCCCGATCCTGCAGAGCGTCGACGGCGCGTCCGCGATCGACATCTCGACCTTCAAGAAGCAGACCGGGATGAACACGCTCGACTACGGGTTCGTGAACACCGGTGCGACGAAGAGCGCGATCACCTACATCGACGGCGACCAGGGGATCCTGCGCTACCGCGGGTACCCGATCGACCAGATCGCCGGGAACTGCACGTTCCTCGAGGTCGCGTGGCTCCTGATCTACGGCGAGCTGCCGACCCCCACCGAGCTCGAGCAGTTCGACGCCCGCATCCGTCGGCACACCCTGCTGCACGAAGACCTCCGCCGCCTGTTCGACGCCCTGCCGCACTCGGCGCACCCGATGTCCGTGCTCTCGAGCGCCGTGAGCGCCCTGTCCACGTACTACGAGGACGACATGGACGTGGACGACCCCGAGAAGGTCGAGCTGCAGACCGTCCGGCTCCTCGCCAAGCTCCCGGTGATCGCGGCCTACGCCCACAAGAAGGCCATCGGGCAGGCGTTCCTGTACCCGGACAACTCGCTGTCGTTCGTCGACAACTTCCTGCGGCTGAACTTCGGCACCATGGCCGAGACCTACAAGCCCAACCCGGTGCTCTCGAAGGCGCTCGAGCGGCTCCTCATCCTGCACGAGGACCACGAGCAGAACGCCTCGACCTCGACGGTGCGCATGGTCGGCTCGACGAAGGCGAACATGTTCGCCTCGATCTCGGCCGGCATCAACGCCCTGTACGGCCCGCTGCACGGCGGCGCGAACGAGGCCGTGCTCGAGATGCTCCAGCAGATCAAGGACTCGGGCGAGCCCGTGACGCGCTTCGTCGAGCGGGTGAAGAACAAGGAGCAGGGCGTCAAGCTCATGGGCTTCGGGCACCGCGTCTACAAGAACTACGACCCGCGCGCGAAGCTCGTCAAGGAGTCCGCGCACGAGGTCCTCGAGTCCCTCGGCGTGCAGGACGACCTGCTCGACATCGCGATGGAACTCGAGCAGATCGCTCTCGAGGATGAGTACTTCGTCAGCCGCAAGCTCTACCCGAACGTCGACTTCTACACCGGCATCATCTACAAGGCGATGGGCTTCCCGCCGCGGATGTTCACCGTCCTGTTCGCCATCGGTCGCCTGCCGGGCTGGATCGCCCAGTGGCGCGAGCTGAACAACGACCCGCTCAACAAGATCGGTCGCCCGCAGCAGCTCTACGTGGGTGCGCCCGAGCGCGACGTCCCCGCACGCTGACCGACTCCGAGCGCCCCGCCCCACGGTTCCGTGGCGCGGGGCGCTCGTGCGTGTGCGCCGCGTGGCGCCGTCCGGCGGGACGCGCCGCTCACCTCCGTCGAGTGGTTGCGAACTGCCGTTCGGAGGGCGCCGTACCGACGGTTCGTGCGCCGTCGGCGCACGCGGACGGCGTGTTGTGACCACTCGCGGGGCGGGCTGGGGCTCTGGATGCGACGGCCTGGAGGCCCGGTGCCGGTCTCGTGGACCGGCACCGGGCCTCCAGGCGGGTGCGTCGGTGGGAGCGCGATCGTGGGCCGCGCCGCTCACCTCCGCCGAGTGGTCGCGAACTGTCGTCCGGCGGGTGTCGAAACGACGGTTCGTGCGCCCTCGGCGCACGCGGACGGCGTGTTGTGACCACTCGCGGGGCGGGTTGCGGCTCTGGACGCGACCGCCTGGAGGCCCGGTGCCGGTCTCGTGGACCGGCACCGGGCCTCCGTGCGGGCGTGTCGGGCGCGGGGCGGCGGGGCGCGCCGCTCACCTCTGCCGAGTGGTCGCGAACTGTCGTTCGGCGGGTGTCGGAGCGACAGTTCGTGCGCCCTCGGCGCGCGCAGGCGGCGCGTCGTGACCGCTCGCAGAGCGCTACGCGTGCAGCGCGGTGTTCAGCTGGATGCCCTCGCCCTTGCGCTGCAGTGCCTCGACGGCGCCGCTGATGCTGTTGCGGCGGAACAGGATGTTCGGGGTGCCGGAGATCTCCGCGGCCTTGACGGTCTTCGGGGTGCCGTCGGGGTTCGGTGCCGCGCCGACCAGCACCACCTTCGTGCCGGCCGTGATGTAGAGACCGGCCTCGATGACGGAGTCGTCACCGAGCGAGATGCCGAGGCCCGCGTTCGCGCCGAGCAGCGCGCGCTCGCCGAGCGAGACACGGTGCGTGCCGCCGCCGGACAGCGTGCCCATGATCGAGGCGCCGCCGCCGATGTCGGTGCCGTTGCCGACGACGACGCCCTGCGAGACGCGGCCCTCGATCATGGCGTCACCGAGGGTGCCGGCGTTGAAGTTCACGAAGCCCTCGTGCATGACGGTCGTGCCCGGCGCCAGGTGTGCGCCGAGACGGACGCGGTTGGCGTCGCCGATGCGGACGCGGTCCGGCACGACGTAGTCGAGCAGGCGCGGGAACTTGTCGATGGCGTGCACGGCGATGCCGGCGCGCTGCAGGGACGGGCGCAGGCGCGTCAGGGACTCGGGGTGCACCGGGCCGGCGTTCGTCCACGCGACGATCGGCAGGTGGCCGAAGACACCGTCGAGGGAGACCTCGTTCGGGCGGACCCGCAGGTGGCTCAGCAGGTGCAGGCGGAGGTACGCGTCCGGGGTGCTCGTCGGAGCGGCGTCGATCGTGATCTCGGTGGTGACGGCCTCGATCCGGACCTCGCGGCGGGGGTCGTCACCGACGTGCGCCTGCAGCTCGGCGGGGAACACGGCGTCGGAGGGCAGTGCCCCGAGGTGCGTCTCCGGGTACCAGGTGTCGAGCGTCGTGCCGTCGGCGGCGATCGTCGCGAGGCCGTGGCCCCAGGCGTGGGTCGGGCGGTCGGTGGCAGTCGTGTCGGTCACGGCTCCAGGGTACCGAGCGGCCGTCGGCGGGCACCGTCCGGCCGGACTGCCGGGCGGTGGGGTTCCCGACCGTCCGGACTGCCGGGGCGGTGCGAGGGGCGGCCGGTAGGCTGCCCGCATGCCGGAGCACCTCGACCTCACCGCCTCGTCCATCGACATCACCCGTGCCATCTGCGACATCGAGTCGGTGTCCGGGAACGAGCAGGCCCTCGCCGACGCGATCGAGGCCGTGCTCGCACCGCTGCCGCACCTCGAGGTGATCCGCGACGGCGACGCGATCGTGGCGCGGACGAACCTGGGCCGCGACCGCCGGGTCGTCATCGCCGGTCACATCGACACGGTGCCGCTCAACGACAACCTGCCGACCGAGTTCCGGACCACCGAGGACGGCACCGAGATCCTCTGGGGCCGCGGCACCGTCGACATGAAGGCCGGCTGCGCGGTGCAGCTCAAGCTGGCGTACGACCTGGTCGACCCCTCGGTCGACGTCACGTGGGTCTGGTACGACCACGAGGAGGTCAGCGACGCCCTGAACGGCCTCGGCCGTCTGGCCCGGACGCGACCCGAACTCCTCACCGCCGACTTCGCGATCCTGGGCGAGCCGTCCGGGGCGCAGATCGAGGGTGGCTGCAACGGCAACCTCCGCGCCGAGATCCGCACGTTCGGCAAGCGTTCGCACAGCGCCCGGAGCTGGATCGGCGACAACGCGATCCACAAGACCGCCCCGATCCTGGCCACCCTGGCCGCCTACGAGCCCCGCACCGTCACGGTCGACGGGCTCGAGTACCGCGAAGGCCTGAACGCGGTCGGCATCAGCGGCGGCATCGCGGGCAACATCATCCCGGACGAGGCGATGGTGCACGTGAACTACCGGTTCGCCCCCTCGCGCTCGGCCGACGAAGCCGTCGCTCACATCCGCGAGCTGTTCGACGGGTACGAGGTCACGATCGTCGACCTCGCCGCCGGTGCCCGCCCCGGACTCGATGCCCCGCTCGCGCAGGACTTCGTCGCGGCCGTCGGCGGACCGGAGCCCCGTCCGAAGTACGGCTGGACCGACGTCGCACGCTTCTCGGCGCTCGGGGTCCCCGCGGTCAACTACGGCCCCGGCGAGCCGGTCTTCGCCCACCACGACGACGAGCAGGTCCCGGTCGCCCAGATCACCGCGGTCGAGGCCGGGCTGCGTCGGTGGCTGACGGCCTGACGACGGCGGGGGCCACCCGGAGGACCCCTGCCCGGAACCGCTGGCGGGCCCGGTACCGGGTCGTCCCGTGGTGGGTGCGCATCACGGTCGTGTACGTGCTGGCGCGGCTCGTCACGGGCGCCATGATGCTCGCCTTCGCCCGGGTGCAGGCGGCGAACTCGTTCACCGTGCAGAGCCCGGGCTACCTGTCGTTCGCGTCGATCTGGGACGGCGCCTGGTACCGCGTGATCGCCACGGGCGGGTACCCGTCGACGCTGCCCGTCGACGCCGCCGGACACGTGACCGAGAACGCGTGGGCGTTCATGCCCGCGTACCCGTTCCTGGTGCGCGCGCTCACGCTGCTCACCGGAGCATCGTTCGAGTTCGTCGCGGTCTCGGTGTCGTTGCTCGCCGGACTCGGGGCCGCGCTGGTGTTCCGCCGCCTCATGGGACGGTTCCTCGACCCCGCACGGGCGACGTTCGCCACGGTGCTGTTCTGCGTCGCACCGGTGTCGGCGATGTTCCAGGTGGCCTACGCGGAGTCGATGGGCCTGTTCCTGCTGCTCGTCGCGCTGCTGCTCATGGTGGATCGACGGTGGTGGGCGATGCTGCCCGTCGTGCTCCTGCTCGGCATGACCCGACCGACGGGGCTCGCCTTCGCGTTCCTGGTGGTGCTCTTCGTGGCCGCGTGGGCGATCCGCCCGGCGTGGGTGCGCTCGTCGGAACCGCTGACCCTCCGCCGGCTCGTCCCACCCGCGGTGGTCGCCACGGTGTCGGGTCTGGTCGGTCTGGCCTGGCCGGCCATCGCGTGGGCGGTCACCGGCGTGCCGAAGGCCTACACGGACACCGAGCTCGCCTGGCGGTCGTCGTACATCGGGTGGAAGGAACTCGTGCCGTTCGCGCCGTGGGTGCAGGGGTTCGGGTGGTGGTTCGGGCAGCCGGCCGGCACGGTGCTGCTCGTCGTCGTGCTCGTCGGGTTCGCGGCGTTCGTGTGCATGCCGGCCGCACGCCGGATCGGCATCGAGCTCCGACTCTGGGGTGTGGCGTACCTGGTGTACCTGCTCGCGGTGTTCTTCCCGCAGTCGAGCACCTGGCGCATCCTCGTGCCGATCGCACCGCTGCTCGGGATCGTGGCGCTGCCGCGGTCGCGGGTGTACCGCGTGGCCGTCGTCGTCGCGTTCGTCGGGCTGCAGTGGGTCTGGCTGTACTACACGTGGTGGGTCGACGGCTACGACTGGACCCCGCCGTGATCGATGGGGGGCGCCGGAGGCCCGTGGATCCGCGCTCTGCGGAGCATCCGGACGGCACATCCGACACCCCCAACCTGGGCGGTTTCGCAGTTGCCCCCTCCATACGGGATAATGGGGCTGCATTTACTGCACGAAAGGGGACATCTGATGGCAGCCATGAAGCCGAGGACCGGTGACGGGCCGATGGAGGCTGTTAAGGAGGGTCGACTCATCATCGTGCGGGTTCCGCTCGAAGGTGGAGGCCGCCTGGTCGTCTCGGTCAACGATGCCGAGGCCAAGGAACTCCACGACGCACTCGCTGAGGTCGTCTCGGCCTAGTACGTCGAAGCACCAGAACGGAAGGCCCGGAGCGTGTACGCTCCGGGCCTTCCGTCTGCCCGTCGGTAGCGGGCGTCCACACGCGGTGTCGGTCGGCTCCGGCAGGATGGGGCCGTGCCGAGGACCCACCTGCCCATCCGACGCGTCGAGGAGTACCGCGACCCGGACCCGATGCCGCGCGACGAGTGGCCGGCCACGCTCCCGCCGATCCGGCAGCTGCTCGACGAGGGCCTCGACCTGGACCCGGTGACGGTGTTCGTCGGGGACAACGGTGTCGGCAAGTCGACCCTGATCGAGGCCATCGCGCTCGCGTTCGGGATGTCCCCGGAAGGCGGCTCGACCGGGGCACACCACTCGACCCGTCCGTCCGAGTCGGACCTGTGGCAGCACATCGCCCTGCGACGTGACTTCGGTGCGCCCCGCGGTGGTTTCTTCCTGCGTGCTGAGACGATGCACGGCTTCTTCACCTACCTCGAGGAGCACCCGAACCGCAGTCGCCCCGAGCCGGTGTTCCACGAGCGCAGCCACGGCGAGGCATTCCTGGACTTCGTCATCGACCGGGCGCGTTGGCCCGGCCTCTGGATCCTCGACGAGCCGGAGTCCGCCCTGTCGTTCTCGGGCTGCCTCACCCTGATCGCACTGTTGCGCTCGATCGTCGAGAGCGGCGTCGGCCAGGTCGTGCTCTCGACCCACTCACCCGTGCTCGCCGCGTTCCCGGGCGCGACGATCCACGAGGTCGGCGAGTGGGGCCTGCGGCGCACCGAGTGGCGCGACCTCGACCTGGTGCGGAACCAGCGGGCGTTCCTCGAGTCCCCGGAGCGGTACCTGCGGCACCTCGACTGACCTGCGCGAGCGCCGGCGGGTCGAGCGCTAGTTGGTGACCTTCGTCAACTGCAGCAGCCCGTCGCCGGCGGGCGACAGCGCGCTGCGCACCGCACCCGAGGTCGACACCTCGGTCAGGAGCAGCCGGAAGTCCGTGGTGGCGCGGTCGCGCT
This sequence comes from Curtobacterium sp. MCLR17_055, assembly GCF_003234305.1. Lineage (NCBI taxonomy): Bacteria > Bacillati > Actinomycetota > Actinomycetes > Micrococcales > Microbacteriaceae > Curtobacterium > Curtobacterium sp. MCLR17_055. The sequence continues at coordinate 91,108 of NZ_QKSX01000008.1, read as the reverse complement.
TCACCGGGTCGGCCACGCGTCCGCGCCACAGGGCGTGCGGCACCAGGACGGTGCCACCCAGGCGGGCGAGCCGGAGACCGTGCTCGACGTACTCGATGACGTGCTCGGGGTCGGCGTCGACGAGGACGACGTCGTACGAGGCCTCGTTCATGCGGGGGAGCACCTGGTTCGCCCGACCGGGGATGAGCCGGATCCGTGCGGGAGCGGTGCCGGCGCTGATGTAGGCGTCGCGGGCGAACTGCTGGTGGTCGACCTCGACGTCGATCGTCGTGAGGGTCGCGTTCGGGGCGCCGGCGAGCAGGTACAGACCGGAGACCCCGAGGCCGGTGCCGATCTCGATGATGCTCGTGGCTCGCGAGGCTGCCGCGATGACCCCGATCTGCGCACCGATCGCGGGCGAGATCGCTTCGACCCCGAGTTCCAGGGAGTGCTCACGAGCACGGGCGATCGCCTCGGTCTCCGAGACGATGTCCTCGGCGAACTTCCAGTTCGACTCTTTCTCTGACACGCACACTCCGTTCGGGAGACAACTCTAGAGGTGCAACGCAGCAGCACGCGTTAGGCTCGCTCGCGTGGACATCCCGCTCGACAAGATCCTGATCATCGGGGTCATCGGCGTCCTCTTGCTCGGGCCGCAGCGCCTGCCGATGTACGCCCAGAAGCTGGCCGAGTTCGTCAAGGCCGTCCGTCGCTTCGCCGACACCGCGAAGGAGCGGATGCGCGACGAGATGGGCCCCGAGTTCGACGACATCGAGTGGCAGAAGCTCGACCCGCGCCAGTACGACCCGCGCCGCATCATCCGAGACGCCCTGCTCGACTCCGGTTCCAGTGCGGCCGCCGTGCAGACCGCGCAGGTGACGGCCTCCAAGGTTCGCGCGACGGCTCCCGTCGTGCCCCTGGCCGCCGGTGAACCGGCTCCCTTCGACGCCGAGGCGACCTGACGCCCGTCACGTCCCCACCTGACGGACTGGAGGCCCGGTGCCAGCTGGCACCGGGCCTCCAGTCCGTCTGGGGGTCGCGTCGTCAGTCGCGGGTGGCGACGATCGTGTAGGTCGTCGGCATCCGGTCGCGGTCGTGTTCCGGCCAGGCCCACGAGCCGGTGTCGGTCTCGACCATGCGGGAGCTGAAGCGCCACGGCAGGGTCCGGCCCTCGTCGAGCCGTCGGAGCCGCAGCCCGGCACCGAGCAGGGCGTTCACGATCTCGGACAGCGGGTGCGGCCACTCGAAGGTGCGGGCGTTCGCCACCGTGCCGTCGCCGGCGTAGGTGCCGGCGTCGTCCCACTGCTGCGCGGTGCCGTCCGGGAAGTACCGGTACCGGGTGACGAGCTCGTCGGCGTCCTCGTCGAGGGCGTACAGCGCCGGGTGTCCGTCGCGGATGAAGAACACCCCGCCGGGGCGCAGCAGGCCGGCGACCTGCGCAGCCCAGCGGTCGAGGTCGGGGAGCCAGCAGATCGTGCCGATGCTCGTGTACACGACGTCGAAGTCGCCGGTGACGGCGGCCCGGGCATCGAGGACGTCGGTCTCGACCCAGGTGACGTCGAGCCCGAGGCGCGATGCGAGTCCGGCGGCCGAGGCGAGGGCGGCGGGGGAGAAGTCGACACCGGTCAGTCGGGCACCCTCGCGGGCGAGCGACACCGTGTCGGTGCCGATGTGGCACTGCAGGTGACAGACGTCGAGGCCCGCGAGCGAGCCGTCCGGCAACCAGGGCGTCAGGGCCGGCAGGTCCTCACGGACGACGTCGGAACGATGGCCGGGGTCGGCGAGGGCGTCGATCGCGTAGGCACCCTCGTGGATCGGCACCCGGTCGTCCCAGTTCGCGCGGTTGGTGGCGCGTGCGTGGTCCCAGTCGACATCGACGTGATCGGTGCTCATGACCTCGAGCCTAGGACAGCGACAACCCGAGCTTCCGGCCGGCGAGTCCGCGTCCCATCGTGGTGATCCGGTCGGCGATCGCCGTCAGGGCCACGGCGGACGGGTCCTCCGGGGCGCCGAGCACCACCGGGACGCCTGCGTCGCCGCCCTCGCGCAGCGGCACGGACAGCGGCACGCTGCCGAGCACCGGGATGGGGGTGTCCTGCCCGCGGGAGAGCCGTGCGGCGGTCTCGGCGCCACCACCCTCGCCGAACAGGTGCAGCACCGAGCCGTCGGGCTGCACGAGCCCGGCCATGTTCTCGACCACGCCGATGACCCGCTGCCCGGTCTGCCGGGCGACGATCCCGCTGCGCTCGGCGACGTCGGCCGCGGCGGCCTGCGGGGTCGTGACGACCAGGACCTCGGCGTGCGGCAGCAACTGCCCCACCGAGATCGCGACGTCGCCGGTGCCCGGGGGCAGGTCGAGCAGCAGGACGTCGAGGTCGCCGAAGAACACGTCGGTCAGGAACTGGTTCACGGTGCGGTGCAGCATCGGTCCGCGCCACGACACCGCGGTCGAGACGTCGTCGACGAACATGCCGATCGAGACGACCTTCACGTCGTGCGCCACCGGCGGCAGGATCATGCTGTCCACGCGGGTCGGGCGGGGTGCGACCCCGTGCTCGTCGGTCAAGCCCATCAGGCCGGGGACGCTGAAGCCGTGCACGTCGACGTCGACGACCCCGACCCGCAGGCCCCGGCGGGCGAGCGCGACGGCGAGGTTCACGGTGACGGTGGACTTGCCGACGCCACCCTTGCCGCTCGTGACGGCGATGACGCGCGTGAGCGAGTCCGGGGTGAACTGGACGCCCTTGGGGCGGCCGGCTCGCAGCCGCTCGGTCAGCGCGGCACGAGTGGCCGGGTCCATCACGGACACGTCGACGTCGACTGCGACGACCCCCGGGACGGACCCGGCGGCGACGCGGACGTCGCGCTCGATGGTGTCGGCGGCGGGGCACCCCACGATCGTGAGCTGCAGGTCGACGCGCACCGCGCCTCCTGGCTGCACGTCGACACCACGGATCATGTCGAGCTCCGTGACGGGGCGGCGGATCTCGGGGTCGATGACGCGGCCGAGCGCAGCGAGGACCGCCGTGCCGAGCTGTTCGTCGGTGGGGACGGCCTCAGCCACGGGTGGAGCTGTCGTGTTCGTCCACGTAGCCGGCCTCGTCGGCGTCGCGGCGGTCGAGCTCCTCGAGCAGTGAGCGGAGCTCGGCGCGGATGAAGTCCTTCGACGCCATGTCCCGCATCGCCAGGCGCAGGGCCACGACCTCGCGGGCCAGGTACTCGGTGTCGGCCAGGTTGCGCTCGGCGCGCTGGCGGTCCTGCTCGAACTGCACGCGGTCGCGGTCGTCCTGCCGGTTCTGCGCGAGCAGGATCAGCGGGGCGGCGTACGAGGCCTGCAGCGAGAGCACGAGCGTCAGAGCCGTGAAGCCGATCGCCGCCGAGTCGAACTGCCACGGCTTCGGCGCCAGGGTGTTGTAGCCCATCCAGACCACGCAGAACAGCGTGAGACCGATGAGGAACCACGGCGTGCCCATCCCGCGGGCGATGCCCTCGGTCGCACGACCGAAGGTGTCCCCGCGACCACGGCGGCGGCTGGGGAGCACACGCGTGCGCATGCCCTTCGGGGAGTCGAGCCGGACCTCTTGGCGGTCACGGTCGCGACGGTTGTCATCCGTTCGGGCCACGGGTGGTCCTCCTTCCCGTCGTCACGGGGGTCCTGCGCGGGCGTTGGCGTGGAAGCGGTGAGGGTTCCCCCTCGCCCTGACTTCGCCAGTCGTCCGGCAGGACGTGGTCGAGGACATCGTCGATCGTCACCACCCCGACGAGACGGTGGGCGTCGTCGACCACGGGGACGGACAGCAGGTTGTAGGTCGCCATGATGCGGGTGACCTCGGCGGCGCTCGCGTCGACCCGGACCGGTTCGGTCTGCTGGTCGATGAGCGTGCCGAGCCGCTCGTTCGGCGGGTAGCGGAGCATCCGCTGGAAGTGCACGAGCCCGAGGAACCGACCGGTCGGCGGCTCGTACGGCGGCAGGGTGACGCAGACGGCGGCGCCGAGCACCGGAGCGAGCTCGTGGCGGCGGACCAGCGCGAGGCCCTCGGCCACGGTGGCGTCTGCCGAGACGATCACCGGTTCGGTGGTCATCAGACCACCGGCGGTGTCCGGCTCGTACTCCAGGAGCATGCGGACGTCCTGCGCCTCTTCCGGCTCCATGAGCTGCAGGAGGGCTTCACTCCGCTCGTCGGAGAACTGGGCGAGGACGTCGGCCGCGTCGTCCGGCTGCATCTGGTCGAGGACGTCGGCGGCGCGGGCATCCACCAGCCGGGTGAGGATCTCGATGCGCTCCTGGTCGGGCATCTCCTCGAGCACGTCGGCGAGGCGGTCGTCGGGGAGTTCCTCGGCGACCTCGAACCGGCGCTCGGCTGGCAGGTCGAGCAGCGTCGACGCGAGGTCGGCGGGCAGCAGGTCGGAGTAGGCGGCGATGACGTGCTCGGCGGACTGGGCCTCGCCGGGGAGTTCGTCCTCGGTGACCTCGTTCCACGTCGCGAACGTCGTCGGGCCCTTGCCGAACGGCGACGGCGTGGTCTTCGGCTTGCGGAGGAAGAGCTGCGCGACCTCCCAGTCGCCCTGCCCGCGGTCCTCGATCGCGACGTCCTCGATGGTGGCGCGGATCCGCTGGTTCTTGATGAGCACCTTGCGGCCGAGCATCTCGGCGATGACGCGGACCTCGCCGCCACGCTGCTCGAAGCGGCGCATGTTCACGAGGCCGGTCGTGATGACCTGCCCGGCACCGATGGAGGTGATGCGGCCGATGCTCACGAAGATGCGGCGCTTGCCGGGCACCTCGACGATGAGCCCGACGACGTGCGGGGGATCGGCCCGGCGGTAGACGACCAGGACGTCCCGAACTCTGCCGACGCGGTCGCCCGCGGGGTCGAAGACGGAGCACCCGGCGAGGCGGGCGACGAAGACCTTCGTGGCGCTCACCCGACCCAGCGTAGTCGCTCGGGTGTGCGCGTTCGCTCGCGCCGCCGACGGCACCGGTCGACGGCTTGCGATCGGCTGCTTCCCTGAGAGTGCACGTGCGATTGCAAGGTGTGCGGTGAATGATGGCTGTGTGAGCAATCAGAGCCCCTTCGCCGGCAGGACCGCCCAGGCGTTCCCGACGCTGCCCAAGGGCGACGTCCTGGGAACGTACGACAGCTACCCCGACGCGCAGCGCGTGGTGGCGAAGCTGGCCGAGGCCGACTTCCCCGTCAACCAGCTCTCGATCGTCGGCAACGACCTGAAGACGGTCGAACGGGTCACCGGCAAGATGACCTACGGCCGTGCCGCCATCGCCGGCGCGCTGTCCGGCCTGTGGCTCGGGTTCTTCTTCGGCATCGTGCTCACGCTGTTCTCCCCGCAGGCTGGTGGGCTGTTCTTCGCCGCGGCCGTCATCGGCGCCGCCTTCGGCATGCTCTACGGCATCGTCTCGTTCGCGATCACGAAGCGGCAGCGCGACTTCACGAGCGTGCACCAGGTGCTCGCCACGACCTACCAGATCGTCGTCAACCCGCAGCTGACCGGGCAGGCGCAGCGGATCCTGGGCGAGCACGGGGCGACCCCGTCCACGCACTGGAACGACGCTCCCCAGCAGCAGCAGCAGCAGCAGCAGCAGCAGTGGCGTCCGGGCCCCGGTGGGGTCCCGCCGCAGCAGCAGTCGCCGTACGGCGGCCACGCCACGCCGCACCAGCAGCCGGGAGGCCCGCAACACCCCGGCACGTCGGCCCCCGGCGCGCAGACGGGTGCGCCTTCGGGCCCGCCGCGCTACGGCACGAACGACGGACCCCGGTACGGGGAGACCCCCGAGACGGCTGCCGCCCCCGCGGCCCCGCCGGTGCCGGAGCGTCGACCCGAGGAGCCGCCGCGCTACGGCGAGCGGGTCGCCGGTGCCACGCCGCCGGAGCCCTCGTCCTCGTCCTCGCCGGATGCGCCGCGCGAGGGCGACAGGGACAGCGACCGCCGCTAGCCGCGCTCCGGCTGGCGCGACCGGGCTTCGTCCTGCGGTCGTGCGAGGTCGGGTCGTGCGAGATCGGGTCGTGCGAGATCGCTCGACACGCCGTTCACGTCCGCCGAGGTCGCAGGAACTGTCGCCGCCGACCGCCGCGGGCGGCACTTCGTGCGACCTCGGCGGCGTCCGGGCGGACGGGTAGTCCGGGCGGTCGCAACACCCCGCGCGCGAGGCCTCGAGCGGTCGGAGATCGTCGTTCGGCGCCGGTTCAGGCGACGGTTCGTGACCGCTCCGCCTCGGGCCGACGGCACGTCGTGACCGAGAGCCGAGCGGGCTCGGGCGCGGGCGGGCTTGCTCGCGGCGCGGCGCGCTCCGGGCAGGCTCGCGCCGGCTAGAGGACCTTCGAGAAGCAGACCGACAGGGGCGCCCCGACGTACGGCCCGAAGTTCGCGATCCGCCGGAACCCCTCGCGCTGGTAGAACCCGACGGCGCGCTGCTGCTCCGTGCCCGTCTCGAGGACGAGCGCCGGGGACCCGAGGTCGAGCGCCGCTTCTTCCAGCCGGCGCAGCAACGCAGCCGCGGCGCCGGACCCGCGGGACTCCGGCCGGACGTACATCCGCTTGATCTCGGCGATGCCGTCGTCGACGATGCGCAGGCCCCCGCACCCCAGGGGAGTCCCGGACTCGTCCCGTGCGACGAAGAACACCGCGATCGACTCGGCGGTCGGCTTCTCACCCGGTTCGGTGTCGCCGCCGTGCGCCCGGTCGATCTCCAGGCGCTGGGCGGCGCGGAGTCGCTGGGCGTCGGGGGAGTCGAAGTGCTCGACCTCGATCGAGATGGTGTTCGGGGAGGCCTCGGGCGTGGTCACCCGATCAGGCTAGCGGCCCGAGCGGGCGATCCACCCCTCCACTTCCGAGGGGGTCCGGGGGATGCCGACCGACAGGTTCTCGGCGCCGTCCTCGGTCACCAGGATGTCGTCCTCGATGCGGACACCGATGCCGCGGAACTCCTCCGGCACGGTCAGGTCGTCCTGCTGGAAGTACAGTCCGGGCTCGATCGTGAAGACCATGCCGGCCTGCACGGTGCCGTCGAGGTACATCTCGCGGCGGGCCTTCGCGCAGTCGTGCACGTCGAGCCCGAGGTGGTGGCTCGTGCCGTGCACCATGTAGCGGCGGTGGAACTGGTTGTCCGGCTCGAGCGACTCGGCGGCCGAGACCGGCAGGAAGCCCCACTCGGCGGTCTTGCGCGCGATGACCTCCATCGCGGTGGCGTGCACCTGGCGGAACGTGATGCCCGGCTTGACGATCGCGAACGCGGCGTCGGCTGCCTCGAGCACGGCTTCGTAGACCATCCGCTGCACGGGGGAGAACGTGCCGCTCACCGGCAGCGTGCGGGTGATGTCGGCGGTGTAGAACGAGTCGACCTCGACCCCGGCGTCGATGAGGATGAGGTCGCCCGGCTGCACGGCACCGTCGTTGCGCGTCCAGTGCAGGATGCAGGCGTGGTGACCGGAGGCGGCGATGGTGTCGTAGCCCACGGTGTTGCCGTCGGCGCGGGCCCGGCGGTTGAACGTGCCCTCGACGATGCGCTCACCGCGCGGGTGCGCGAGCACGGCGTCGAAGTCGCCGATGACGTCGTCGAACCCGTGCTTCGTGGCGTCGACGGCCTTGCGGAGCTCGCGGACCTCGTACGCGTCCTTGACCAGTCGCAGCTCGGACAGGTCGCGGGCGAGCAGGTCGTCGGTGGCCGGCGACCCCTCGGTCTCGTCCGCGCCACCGATGGTCGCGCCGATGCGGGCATCGAGGGAACGGGTCAGGTCGTCGTCGGCTTCGCGGACGAGCAGCGCCGACGCGTCGAGGGCATCGGCGACGGCAGCGAACGCCCCGAGGTCGGCCGTGGCCAGCCCGAGGTCGGCGGCGACGGCGTCGAGCGAGGGGCGCGGCCCGACCCAGAACTCCCCGATCTCGGGGTTGGCGTAGAACTCTTCCGAGTCGCGGCCCGCGGTGGCACGGAAGTACAGCGTGGCGTCGTGGCCGGAGCCGTTCGGCGTCATCACGAGCACCGAGCCGACGACGGTGTCGGTGCCCCAGCCGGTCAGGTGCGCGAAGGTGGAGTGCGGGCGGAACGGGTAGTCGCAGTCGTTCGAGCGGACCTTGGCCTGCCCGGCCGGCACCACGATCGTGCGGCCCGGGTGCAGCTCGGAGATGCGCGCGCGACGCTCGGCGGCGAACGCGGCCTGCTCGCGGGGCTCGGGCTGCGCTTCCGAGCGCTCGGCCCACTGCGACCCGATGAAGTCCTTGAAGGTCGAGGACCCGGGGGTCGTGGATCGGTTGCTCGTCGCGCGGGGAGTCGTGTCGGCCATGCGTCCATCATCGCACCGCCCGGGGACACCCGGCCTGTGCGGCCGCCCACCTGTGGATAGCATTGGCCTCGTGCCAGACCCGTTCATCGACCTGCACGCGCACTCCAGTGTCTCCGACGGCACCGAGCGTCCCGCGGAGCTCGTCCGAGCGGCCGCGGCCGCCGGACTCGACGCCGTCGCGCTGACCGACCACGACACGACCGCAGGGTGGGCGGACGCCACAGCCGCGGCGCGCGAGCTGCCCCTGACCCTGCTGCCCGGCCTCGAGCTGAGCACCCGGATCGGCTACCGCAGCGTGCACGTGCTCGGCTACCTGGTGGACCCCGAGCACCCCGGACTGGTCGAGGAGACGACCCGGATCCGCGACGGCCGGCTCTCCCGCGCGCACCGCATGGTCGACCGCATCGCCGAGGACCACCCGATCACCTGGGCGGACGTCCTGGCCCAGTCCAGCCCCGGTGCCACGATCGGCCGTCCGCACATCGCCGACGCCCTGGTCGCCCGCGGGCTCGAGTCCGACCGGTCCGCGGCGTTCCGCGGCATCCTGCACCCGGCGTCCGGCTACTACGAACCCCACGAGGCACCGTCGCCCCTGCGCGGCGTCGAACTCATCCGGCAGGCGGGCGGCGTGCCCGTCATCGCGCACCCCGCGGCGTCCTCGCGCGGGATCGTCATCGACGAGCCGATGCTCCGCGACCTGGTCGACGCCGGGCTCGGCGGGCTCGAGGTCGACCACCGCGAGAACCTGGCACACGGCAAGCGCACCCTGCTCGACTGGGCGACGCGCTACGGCCTGTTCGTCACCGGTTCGAGCGACTACCACGGCACCGGCAAGCCGAACCGGCTGGGGGAGCACCGCACCGCACGCGTCTCCTTCGACGCGATCGTGTCCGAGGCGACGGGCAGCGCTCCCGTGGTCGGACCCGGCTCGCGCCTGTCCTGACGCGTCGCGTCGTCCCACCGAAGCGACACATCTCGCTCGACGCGGCTTGACCCATCCGTGAGGGCGACAGATCCCCGCTGACAGTTCGCGGCGATCTGTCGCCCTCGCGGGGCAGTCGGCGGGTGGAGACGACGAAGGGCCCGTCGCGTCAGCGACGTGCCCTTCGGTCTGGAGGCGCTACTCGCCGTCCGACGTGCCCTGCGGTGCCGAGGCGGTCGCCGAGGCATCGCCGGTGCCGGCTCCGCGACGGCGGCGACGGCGACGACGCTTCGCGGCACCGTCGGTGGTGGAACCACCTTCGACGGCCGAGCCGTCCTCGGTGCCCGCCGCGGTGGTGGGGGCGACCGACTCGGTGGCCGGAGCCTGCGGGGCGGACTGCTCCGAGCCTCCTGACCGGGTGCGGCTGCGCGACCGCGAACGCGACGCGTCACGCGAACCCGAACCCGAACCCGAGGCCGGGCGGTCGCTGCTGCGCTTCTCGACGGGGGCGCCAGCCGAGGCGGCGTGCGACGACGAGCCGGGCAGACGGCCCTTGGTGCCCTTGGGGATGTCGAGTTCCTCGAACAGGTGGGGCGACGACGAGTAGGTCTCGACGGGCTCGGGGATGCCGAACTCGAGCGCCTTGTCGATCAGCGTCCACTTGTGCAGGTCGTCCCAGTCGACGAACGTGACCGCGATGCCGGTCTTGCCGGCGCGGCCGGTGCGGCCGGCGCGGTGCAGGTACGTGTCCGGGTCGTCCGGGATCGTGTGGTTGATCACGTGCGTGACGTCGTCCACGTCGATGCCGCGGGCGGCGACGTCGGTGGCGATGAGCACGTCGCGCTTGCCGGCCTTGAACGCCGCCATCGCGCGCTCGCGCTGCTCCTGGTTGAGGTCGCCGTGCACCGCTGCGGCGTTGAACCCGCGGTCCTTCAGCTCCTCGACGAGCTTCGCCGCGGCACGCTTCGTGCGGGTGAAGATCACGGTCTTGCCGCGGCCCTCGGCCTGGAGGATGCGGGCGATGACCTCGTCCTTGTCCAGGGAGTGCGCACGGTAGATGAGGTGCTTGATGTTGGCCTGCATGAGGCCCTCGTCCGGGTCGGTCGCCCGGATGTGCACCGGACGGCTCATGAACCGGCGGGCGAGCGCGACGATCGGCGCGGGCATCGTCGCCGAGAACAGCATCGTGTGCCGCACCTCGGGGACGGCCTGGAAGATGCGCTCGATGTCCGACAGGAACCCGAGGTCGAGCATGCGGTCGGCCTCGTCGAGCACGACCTCCTGCACGTGGGAGAGGTCGAGCAGCCGCTGCCGCTGCAGGTCGATGAGTCGCCCGGGCGTGCCGACGACGATCTGGGCACCGGCCTTGAGCTGCTCCACCTGGCCCTCGTAGGCCTTGCCGCCGTAGATCGAGACGACCGTGGTCGGACGGTTCGAGGCCGCGAGCTCGAGGTCCTCGGTGACCTGGACCGCGAGTTCACGGGTCGGGACGACGACGAGCGCCTTCACGCCGTGCGCCGGGTCGGCACCGAGTCGCTGGATCAGCGGCAGGCCGAAACCGAGCGTCTTGCCGGTACCCGTCTTGGCCTGGCCGATGATGTCCTGGCCGGTCAGGCCGAGCGGGATGGTCTGTTCCTGGATCGGGAAGGGCTCGATGATGCCCTTGCCGGCCAGTGCATCGACGATGTCCTGGTCGATGTTGAGGTCTGAGAAAGTCAAAGAATCACCTTAGTTCTGGTGGAAGTCCGGGCCAGTCTACCGACGGGCGCGTGGTCCGGGGCGCTCCGGGGTGCTCCGGGGAGTCGGGCGGTCCGGTCCGGGCGCCGAGCGGGGCGACCGGCGGGTCCCACGGGGCGCGCCCTCTATGCTGGTCGGGTGGTGTCGTGGTGGAACCGGAAGCGCGCGGCGCAGCTCGCTGCAGCATGGCTCGCGTCGCGGAACCCGCGCGGAGCCGCACAGGTCAAGCGCCTCGCGCTCGACGACGTCACCCCGGAGCTCGACGTCTACCTCGGGCAGGCCGCGTACCTGCAGCTCTCCGTCTACGAGACGATGGGACGAGCCGGTGCTTCGGCACCGACGCTCTCCGGCCGTCTGGTCACCGGGGTCCTCGCGACCACGGCGCTCGAGCGGCACCGCACGATCGTGGCCGAGATCGAGCGCACCGGCGGAGACCCGGCGGCGCTGATGGCCCCGCACCGCGAGGCGATCGACCTGTTCCTCGAACGGACGAGCGGCGCCGACTGGTACGAGTCGATGCTGACCGGCTACGTGACCGCCGGCATCCTGAACGACCTGTTCGGCAACCTGCTCCGCTCGCTGCCGCTCGACGTGCGGCAGCGGCTGCGGTCGGTGTTCGACGCGCGCGAGGAAGCGGCGGTCGTCGAGGAACTGACGGCTCACATCGAGGACGACCCGCAGATCGGTTCGCGTCTGGCGATGTGGGGACGCCGTCTGGTGGGCGACACCCTGCTCGTCGCCCGGTCGGCGCTGGCGTCGCACGCCCGCGAGGACCAGGAGCGGCTCGAGCCGGTCTGGACCGAACTCATCGCCGCGCACACCCGACGGATGGACGCGCTCGGGCTGACGGCCTGAGCGGTCGAGCGTCAGGCGCCGCGCGTCTGAGTTGCTCGAGCGTCAGGCGCCGCGCGTCTTGAGCTGCTCGTAGTACTCGGCGTCGCGCTTGTCGCGCTGCGTGCCGAGGAGCCACTCGACGACGAGGACGACCACGCCGGACCCCACGAGGGCCACGACCCAGATCCAGGTGCCGTCGTACCGCCACCCGGCCCAGGTCAGCGCTTCCCAGAGCACTGCTGCGGCGATGCCGCCGACCGCTGGGCCGACGAGCACGCCACGGTTCGACCGCCACGGCAGGATCACGTGCGCGACCGCACCGATGATGATGCCGCCGAGGACGGCGAAGAGCAGTTCCACGTCGTCAGGCGACGAAGCCGATGCGCCGTGCCTCTTCCGCGCCGACCTCGACGTACGCCAGGGCCGAGACGGGGACGATGAAGCGACGGCCCTTGTCGTCCTGCAGCGACAGGTGCGTCGACTTGGCGGTGAGCGCCTCGGACACGGCCTTCTCGACCTCGTCCGCGGTCTGGGCGGTCTCGAAGGCGATCTCGCGGGGGCTGTTGATGATGCCGATCTTGATGTCCACGAGCACAGCGTATCCGAGCGGTCCCGTGCGGCATCGGGCGTTCGCCGCGGGCGCACTCGACGGCGTGACGATCGGTGCCCCGCGCGTCAGCAGCGGTGCTGTCGGCGGTCCTGGGTACCGTACGAGCGTGCCGCAGACCACGCTGATGCCCGCTCCCGAGGACACCGGGTTCGCGCGCGCACTGGTCGACGACCCCTCGCAGGCCGCGGTGCTCGCGTTGCCGGACGGCCGTCACGCCGCGGTGATCGGTGCGCCGGGCAGCGGCAAGACGACCACGCTCGCGCGGCTCGTCGCCGACCGGCTGACCCGGCCCGACGCGATCACCCCCGACGGCCACGCGACGGTGCTCGCCCTGACCTCGGCGCGGACGGCCGCGACGGCGCTGCGTGACCGGCTCGCTCGGGCGGTCGACCGGGTCGTGCCGGGTGCCCTTGCACGCACCGTGAACTCGCTGGCGTTCCAGATCGTCACCCACGCGGCGTCGGTGCAGGGGCAGGAACCCCCGACGCTGCTGACCGGCGGGGAACAGGACCGGATCATCGCCGACCTGCTCGCCGGCCACGAACTCGACGGAGCCGGACCGACCTGGCCCGACCCCATCACCGCCGTCGTCCGGGAGCGAGCGGGGTTCCGCACCGCCCTGCGCGACGTCATGATGCGTGCCGTGGCCGCCGGCGTCGAGCCCGACGACATGCGGGAACTCGGCGACGAGCTCGGACGGCCCGAGTGGCGGGCAGTCGGCGACTTCGTGGACGACTACCGGGCATCGGTCACCGCGTTCCGGCCGACCGGGCTCGACTCCGGTGAACTCGTGGCGTACGCCACCGCCGCGGTGCTGCGGCACGAGCTCCCCGCCGGCGTCGCCGCCCTGCGCCTGGTCGTGGTCGACGACACACAGGAACTGGTGGAGGGCGAGATCGCCCTGCTCGGGGCGCTCGCGCGCTCCGGCGTGCAGGTGGTTGCCTTCGGCGACCCGGACATCGCCGCCTCGGCGTTCCGCGGCGCCGAACCGGACGTGCTCGGTCGACTGACCGTGCGACTCGGGGTGGACCGTGTCGACGAGCTGTTCCTCGGCGCGGTGCACCGGCACCCCGCCCCGATCCGCGCCCTGGTCACCGGCGTCACGGGTCGCATCGGCACCGCGGCGGCCGGTCGGCAGCGCAGCGCGTCGGCAGGCGACCAGGATGCGCGGTCCGACGCCGTCGTGCACCTCGAAGCCGCCAGCCGGTCCGCGCTCGTCGTGGCGATCGCCCGTCGACTGCGCGAACACCGCCTGCTCGACGGTGTGCCGTGGCACCGGATGGCCGTGGTCACCCGCAGCGGTGCTGCCATCCCCGAACTCGTCCGGGCACTCTCCGTGGCCGAGGTCCCGGCGACCGCCGGTGCCGCGCCCGTCCGTCCGCGCGACGACTCGGCGGCGCGGGCGCTGCTCGACGCGGCCGCGGTGGCGCTCGACGTCCTGCCGCTCGACGCCGCCCTGGCCACCGCGTTCGCCACCGGACCCCTGGGTGGCCTCGACACCCTGGCGATGCGTCGGCTCCGGCTCGCCCTGCGGCGTGAGGAACTCGCGGGCGACGGCAGCCGCACCGCCGACGAACTGCTCGTCGATGCCCTGGGCGCACCGGAGCGCCTGGCGACGGTGGACGCCGGGTTCGCACGACGAGCGACCCGGCTGGCCCGGAGCCTGGTGCAGGCGCGTGCCGACGCCCAGGCGGGATCGAGCATCGAAGAGATCCTCTGGGGCCTCTGGGAACGCAGCGGTCTCGCGAAGTCATGGGGCGCCCAGTCCGCCGCCGGTGGGGTCGGCGCCGGGGAAGCCGACCGGCACCTGGACGCCGTCGTCGGCCTGTTCACCGCCGCCAAGCGCTTCGTCGAGCGCACCCCGGACGCCCCTGCACGGGTCTTCGTCGACGACCTGCTCGGCGCCGACCTACCGGAGGACTCGATCGGCCCCGACCGGACCGCCGGCCGGGTGCGGGTACTGACGCCGTCGGCGACGATCGGGCTCGAGTGCGATGTGGTCGTGGTGCTCGGTCTGCAGGACGGCGTCTGGCCCAACACCCGGGTGCGCGGCAGTCTGCTCGACCCGGACGGACTGGTCCGCGCTGCCGCCGGGGTCGAGCGTTCGCCCATCGACGACCGTGCCGCCGTGGTCGCCGACGAACTCCGGCTGTTCGCCCGGGCCGTCTCGCGCGCCACCACCCAGGTCGTCATCGGCACGGTCGCGAACGACGACGAGTCGCCGTCACCCTTCGTCCGGCTCGTCCCGGTGCCGCCGGACCGTCAGCCGACCGTCCACCCGCTGTCCCTGCGTGGGCTGGCCGGGTCGCTGCGCCGCCGGGTGGTGGGCTCCGGCGACCACGAGGCTGCGTCCGCCCTGGCACGCCTGGCCGAGGCCGAGGTCCCCGGGGCGGCTCCGGACGAGTGGTACGGGCTCGCCGAACCGACGACGGACGACCCCCTGGTCGACCTCGACGCCGAGCCCGCGCCCGAGGTCGAGGGCGGCGAGCCCGTCTCCCCGGCCGTGTCGGTGTCGCCGTCGCGGATCGGCACCTTCGAGGAGTGCCCGGTGCACTGGTTCGCGCAGACCTTCGGCGGCGGTGCCCCGAGCCCGGCGATGGGCATCGGCACGATCGTGCACGAAGCGATGGAGCACGCCACCGAGATCGACGTCGAGTCGCTGTGGGAGCGGGTCGAGGCGCGGTGGGACGAGCTCACGTTCGAGTCGCCCTGGGTCGCCGACCGCGAACGTGCCCGGACCCGGCGGATGATCGAGGGGCTGAGCGACTACCTCCGCACCTTCGCCAGCGCCGGCCGTCGACTGCTCGGCGCCGAGACCTCGTTCGCGCTCGTGACCGGGCCCGCCCGGATCCGGGGGAGCATCGACCGCATCGAGGTCGACCCCGAGGGGCGGGTGAGCGTCGTCGACTTGAAGACCGGCCGTTCGATGCCCAGCGAGAAGAACGACATGCCGGAACACCCGCAGCTCGGGGCCTACCAACTCGCGGTCGAGGACGGCGCGGTCGAGGGCGTGCCGGCGGGGTCTCCGATGACCGACGCCCGGCTGGTCTTCGTCCAGAACCCCCGCGGCGGACAGGCGTACTCCGAGCGGACCCAGCACGCGTTCGACGCCGAGGCGCGCGAGGCCTACCGCGAGCGGTTGCACGGGGTGGCGCGGGGCATGGCCGGACGCACGTTCGTGGCGAACGTGGACGACCACTGCGAGAAGGCCCGGACCGGGGTCGAGTGCCGGATCCACGTGGTGGCGGAGGTGACCTGGTGAGCGACACGGCGGACACGACCGACACGGCGGGCACGACCGACACGGCGGACACGACCGACACGGCTGCCGCTGCACCGCCCGTCATCCGGCACGGCGCCGACGCCATCGCCGACGCTCTCGGCCGCCCCCGTCCCACCGCCCAGCAGCGCGCCGTCATCGAGTCACCGCTCGTGCCGGCGCTGGTCGTCGCCGGTGCCGGCAGCGGGAAGACCGAGACGATGGCCTCGCGCGTCGTCTGGCTGCTGGCCAACGGACTCGTCCGCCCCGACGAGGTCCTCGGTCTGACCTTCACCCGCAAGGCCGCCGGCGAGCTCTCCGTCCGCATCAACGACCGCATCCGTGCGCTCGAGGACGTGGGGTTGATCACCCCCGGGGACGCCTTCGAAGCGCCCACCGTCTCGACGTACAACGCCTTCGCCAACGCGGTCTTCCGCGAGAACGCCCTGCTCGTCGGGCGTGACGGCGAGTCCCAGGTGCTGACCGAACCGTCGGCCTGGCAGCTCGCCCGTCGGGTGGTGGTGGCCGCCCGCGACGACCGGCTCGCCGGACTCGACCGCGACGTCGACACCCTGACCGCAGCCGTGGTCGCGCTCGCCGGTGCCACCTCGGAACACCTCGTCGAGCCGGAGGACCTGCGCCGGTTCGCGATCGAGTTCTCGGAGCTGCTCGAACTCCCCGGCAACCGCGGCAAGCCGTACAAGGCGATCACCGACGCGGTCGCCGCGATCGGCGCCCTCGAACCCCTGGCCGACCTGGTCGCCGAGTTCCGACGACAGAAGGTCGACCGCGGGTTCGTGGAGTTCTCCGACCAGATCGCCCTCGCGCTCGCCGCGGCCGAGTCGGCCCCACGCGTCGTCACGGACTTGCGGAGCCGGTACGGCGTGGTGCTCCTCGACGAGTACCAGGACACCTCGGTGGTGCAGACCCGGTTCCTCGCCCGGCTGTTCCGCGGGCACTCGGTGATGGCGGTCGGCGACCCGCACCAGTCGATCTACGGGTTCCGTGGTGCGAGCGCCGCGAACCTCGCCCGGTTCCCGCACGACTTCGGCGGCGACGAACCCGGCGTGGCCGAACCCGTCACCTTCGCGCTGTCGACCAGCTGGCGGAACCCGGTGGACGTGCTCGCGGGGGCGAACGCGATCGTGTCGCCGCTGTCCGAGGCGTCCGAGGTCGACGTCGAACGGCTCTCGCCCCGGCCGGGTGCGGACGCCGGCACCGTGCGGGTGGTGTTCCCCGAGACCCTGCCGGAAGAGGCCGACGAGGTCGCGGCGTGGTTCCAGGACCACCGCAGGCAGAGCCCAGCGGGCTCGATGGCGCTGCTGCTGCGGGCTCGGAAGGACCTCGCGGCGTTCACGGCGGCGCTCGGTTCCCGTGGGGTGCCGTACCACGTGCTCGGCACGGGCGGACTGCTCCAGCGTCCGGAGATCGTCGACCTGGTGGCGTGCCTGCGCGTGCTGCACGACCCGGCGGCCGGCAACGACCTGATCCGGCTGCTCGCGGGTGCACGGTGGCGGGTCGGGGCGGCGGACATCGTCGCCCTGCACCAGCTCGCCCGGTGGCTGTTCCAGCGCGACCACACCCAGCAGCGCCTCGACGACGACCTGACCGCGGCCTTCCGTGCATCGGTGGCTGCCGGGGAGCACGGGTCGATCGTCGACGCCCTCGACTTCGTCGCGACCGCACCCGACGAGCACGGCGCGCTCGAGGGCATCACCCCCGCGGGTCGCAGCCGAATGCGTGCGCTCGGCGGGCAGCTCGCGATGCTCCGCTCACGCGCGGGGAGCGACCTGGTCGACTTCGTGACGCTCGTCGTGCAGGAGATGCGACTCGACATCGAGGTCGCCGCGCACGAACAGGGCAGCGGCGCGTACCTCGACGCCTTCATCGACGAGCTCGCCGGTTTCGTGTCGACCGACGACCGCGCCGACCTCGGTTCGTTCCTCGGGTGGATCGACGCCGCAGCCCGACGGGACGACATGGGCCCGCGGTCCGAGGAGCCCGAGGCCGGCACCGTGCAGATCCTGACGATCCACGGGTCCAAGGGGCTCGAGTGGGACGCCGTCGCAGTGCCCCGGATGGTCGAGGGCGGCCTGCCGGCGCGTCCGCAGGAGGGCTCGTCGGGTTGGCTCGGGTTCGGCCGACTGCCGTACGAGTTCCGTGGAGACGCCGCCGAGCTGCCGCGACTCGCATGGCGCGGGCAGGAGACCCAGAAGGACGTCACCACGGCGATCGACGCCTTCAAGGAACAGGTGAAGGCCCGCAACGAGGACGAGGAACGCCGGCTGACCTACGTCGCCCTGACCCGTGCCAAGCACGACCTGCTGGTGTCCGGCTCGTTCTGGGCGGGCGGAGTCCGACCCACCGAGCCGAGCCGATACCTGCGCGACCTGGTGGACGCCGGCGTCATCGACGGTGCGGCGATCCCGGAGACGACGGTGCACGACGAGAACCCGATGGGGGAGAGCGGCGCGACCCAGACCTGGCCGCACGTGCCGTTCGGGCAGCGTGCGCCGCGGGTCCTGGCTGCCGCCGAGCGGGTGCGGAACGCGAACCCCGGTGCTGCGGGGCGCTTCGCTGCGGACATCGACCTGCTGCTCGCCGAACGGCACGCCACCCGGAACGCGAAGCACGCGGTCGCCGTCCCGCACCGGGTCCCGGCGTCGGGCTTCAAGGACTACCTGACCGAACCCGACTCCGTGGCCGAGCGGCTCCGCCGGCCGATGCCGGAGCGACCGTACCGGGCCACCCGGCTCGGCACGCTCTTCCACCAGTGGGTGGAACAGCGTGCGCGGAGCGGCGGCGCGCTCGAGACGCTCGACGTGTGGGACGGCGAGCTCGACCTCGATGCCGACGACCTCGCCGATTCGTCGCCGGACGCCGTGGTCACCGACGACGACGCCCGTCGCCTCGCGGACTTCCAGGCGACGTTCGCCGGTTCACGGTGGGCCGGGCTGACGCCGATCGAGGTCGAGCGCGAGATCCACATCCCGTTCCTCGGCCACAGCGTCGTCTGCAAGCTCGACGCCGTGTACGAGATCGACGGGCGCGCCGAGGTGGTCGACTGGAAGACGGGCAAGGCGCCGTCGGGGGCGGACGACCTGGCCCGCCGCACCCTGCAGCTCGCGTTGTACCGCGTCGCCTACGCCGAGTTCACCGGGCGACCGCTCGACCAGGTCGACGCGGTGTTCTACTTCGTCGCCGACGACTTGGAGGTCCGTCCGACCGAGCTGCTCGACCGCGCCGGACTCGAGCGTGCGTGGTCCGAGGCCATCGGCTGACGTCCTACGGGCGCGCTGCGCCCGTGTCGTGCTCCGCCCCCGTGTCGTGCTCCGCCCCCGTGTCGTGCTCCGCCCCCGTGTCGTGCTCCGCCCTGGAGGCCCGGTGCCGGTCCGCCGGACCCGCGCCGGGCCTCCAGGCGGTCGCGTCCACGACTCCTGCCGCACGTTGATGAGCAGGAATGGTCGGGTGCGCCGCAGCGACCCGACCATTCCTGCTCACGAAGCGTCAGCCGTGGCGGCGTTCGGTGGAGGACAACAGCTGCTCCACCTCGCCGATCTCCATCGTCTCGGGTGACACGGACTGCAATGGTTCCGCACTCGGGGCGTGCACCGCGTCGACCAGGCGGTGCATCATCGCGACGGCGTCGTCGACGACCTCGGTGCTCTTCGCCTGGACGCCGTGCAGCAGCCAGTGCGCCGTCTCGAGTTCGTGGTGCACGCGTGCACGCTGTGCGAGCTGGCGGTCTCGTCCGCCGCCGTTCGCCTCGTAGGCGCTGAGGACGGTGTCGAAGGCGTCGCGGCGGCCGGCGAGCACCCAGGCGAGGTCCTTCGCCGGGTCACCGAGCCGCAGCTCGCCCCAGTCGAGGATCCCGGTCACCGCGTCGCCGTCCACGAGCAGGGCGCCTGTGCCGAGCGAACCGTGCACGACGGTCGGAGTGAACTGCCAGAGCTGCTGGTCGCGGGCGGCACCCTCCCAGCGTTCGACGAGCGCGGCGGGGACGAGCTTGGTCGCCACGGCGCGGTCCATCACCGAGACGGCGGACCGGAGCACCTCGAACGGCGTGAGCGACGGCAGGCCGGCGTCGGAGACGAAGCTCGTCGGCAGCTGGTGGATCGAGGCGACGGCACGGCCGACGCTGGTGGCGAGGTCGGGACGTTCGACGAGCGACGCGAGGGTCGGGTGGGCCCCGACCAGCCGCGTCGTGACGATGGCGCGCGTCGACCCGATCGGCGCCTGGCCGCGGTACTCGGCGACGCCGAACGGCAGGCGCGTGCGGATGCCGGCGCTCAGCGCGCGGATGGCGACGAGGTCGGCCGACTGCCGCGCCTCGGCGCGCTGGTTCCGGGGGCGGCGGATGACGATCTCGGCGCCGTCGGCGTCGCGGAGGAGCGCCGACTCGTAGTCGCCGGCCGCGGCCGAGCCGAGCGTGCGCGTGCCCGTGACGAGGAGGCCTGGAACGGCCGTCGTCGCCAACGCGGCTAGAGTGAACTGGGATCCCGCCATGCCCCTCAGGGTAGGCGCGTGACGCGTGCACGGCTGCACGCCACGCTGTTCGGCGGCCCGCACGCCCACCGCACGTCTCCTGCACGTCCGCACCCGATCCGAGGAGCTCTCCCGCCGTGACCGTCGAGTTCGCCGCCCGGCTCCCGCTGTCCCGCAACGAACTCGACCGCGACGCCGAGTTCCGCACGACCGACGACGTCGAGCGCGTCCTGCGCGAGGACGAGCACACCCGGTACCTGCCGGTGCGTGGTGCCGAGATGCTCCGGAACGCCGACGGCACC
Source organism: Curtobacterium sp. MCLR17_055 (assembly GCF_003234305.1). NCBI lineage: Bacteria > Bacillati > Actinomycetota > Actinomycetes > Micrococcales > Microbacteriaceae > Curtobacterium > Curtobacterium sp. MCLR17_055. Next base: position 70,686 of record NZ_QKSX01000008.1, on the reverse strand, counting down.
CTGCGCTTCGTGACCGCCACGGAGATCCCGGTCGACACCGTGACCCTGTACCTCGGCCGTGCGGTGTCGGACGCCGCCGATGCCCCGGCGGGTACCCGCTTCGTCGCCGCCCTGATCGACAGCGCGACGGCGTCCGCCATCGAACCCGACGACGACGCCTGGCAGAGCCTCCGGATGTTCGGCACCGAGCTCTCGCCGCGCGACCAGGGCCTGGCGGTCGAAGCCGTGGCGATGGCCAACTGGCACGCCGTGCACGGCTTCTCGCCGCGCACCGGCTCACCCACCGCCGTCGTGAGCGGCGGATGGGTCCGCCGCGACCCCGAGGGACACGACCTCTTCCCGCGCACGGACGCGGCGATCATCGTCGGGGTCGTCGACGCCGACGACCGGATCCTGCTCGGTTCCAACGCCGCGTGGGACGCCGACCGGTACTCGCTGCTGGCCGGGTTCGTCGAGCCGGGGGAGTCGCTCGAGGACGCCGTCCGCCGCGAGGTCTGGGAGGAGTCCGGCGTCCGTGTCGAGGAGCCCGAGTACCTCGGCTCGCAGCCGTGGCCGTTCCCCGCGTCGCTGATGGTGGGCTTCCGCGCCCGCGCAGCCGGCGGTGACCCCACGACCGCCCGACCCGACGGCGTGGAGATCCTGGACGTCCGGTGGTTCTCGCGCGACGAGATCCGCGAGCGCGCCGGCGACACCCTGCTGCTGCCGGGACGCACCTCGATCGCCCGCGCCATCATCGAGGAGTGGTACGGCGGGCCGCTGGACCTGCCGTGAGCGTCACCGGTCCGCGCGGTGCAACGGGTGCCGGGGCAGTCGACCCCCGGCCGCCGTCGCCCGACGAACTGCTCGCCGCGCTCGACGCCGAGCAGCGGACGGTCGCCCGCACCCTGCTCGGTCCGGTCGCGGTGCTCGCCGGCGCCGGGACCGGCAAGACCCGCGCGATCACACACCGGATCGCCTACGGCGTCGCCACCGGGACCTACGCGCCGAACCACGTCCTCGCGCTGACCTTCACGACCCGTGCCGCCGGCGAACTGCGGTCGCGCCTGCGCGCGCTCGGGGCCGGGACGGTCCAGGCACGCACCTTCCACGCCGCGGCGATGGCGCAGCTCAGCTACTTCTGGCCGGACACCGTCGGCGGGCACGCCCCGAAGATCGTCGAGTCCAAGGGGCGGATGATCGCCCACGCCGCGGACACCGTCGGCATGCACGTCGACACCCCGGTGCTCCGCGACCTGGCCGCCGAGGTCGAGTGGCGCAAGGTGCAGATGCTCTCGCTCGACGAGTACGAGGCTGCCGCCGCCGACCGGGTGATGCCGCGCGACACCACGCCGCGTCGGGTCATCGACCTGATGAAGGCGTACGAGCGGCTGAAGGACGACCGGCGGCAGCTGGACTTCGAGGACGTCCTGCTGGCGACCCTCGGCATGGTCGAGTCCGAACCCCGCGTGGCGTCGTACGTGCGGCAGCAGTACCGGTTCTTCGTCGTCGACGAGTACCAGGACGTCTCGCCGGTGCAGCACGACCTGCTGCGGGCCTGGCTGGGTGGCCGGGACGACCTGTGCGTCGTCGGCGACGCCAGTCAGACCATCTACTCGTTCGCCGGCGCCTCGAGCGACTACCTGCTCGGGTTCGGCTCGGAGTTCCCGCGCGGGTCGGTCCTGCGTCTCGAGCGGAACTACCGCTCCACCCGCGAGGTCGTGTCCGCGGCCAACACGCTGATGCGCGGCCAGCCCGGGGCACTCGACCTGGTGGCCCAGAGCCAGGAACCGGGCCCGGAACCGGTCGTGCTGGCCTGCGTCCACGACGGTGACGAGGCACAAACCATCGCCCGGCGCATCGCCGAGCTCGTCGGAGCCGGAGCGTCCTACGGGGACTGCGCCGTGCTCTTCCGCGTCGGAGCGCAGTCCGCTGCGCTCGAGTCCGCGCTCGGCCGGAACGGCATCCCGTACCGCGTGCAGGGCGGGACCCGGTTCTTCAACCGCCCGGAGGTCAAGCTCGCCGTCCACCACATGCGCGGCGAGGCGATCCGGCAGACCGACGACGAGCTGACCCGACGTGTCCGGCTGGTACTGCAGGTCAGCGGCTGGACGGAGACGCCGCCGGAGGGCACCGGCGCAGTCCGCGAGCAGTGGGAAGCGCTGCAGGCGATCATGGGCCTGGCCGAGGACGCCCCCGCCGGCACGACGATGCAGCAGTTCACCCAGGACCTGGTGGACCGTGCGGCGACGCACCACGAGCCCGAGGTCGACGCCGTCACGCTCGCGACGCTGCACTCGTCGAAGGGTCTGGAGTGGCCGCACGTGGTCATCGCCGGCGCGGCCGAGGGGCTGCTGCCGATCTCGCACGCGTCGACCGACACCGAGGTGGACGAGGAACGACGCCTGTTCTACGTCGGGCTGACACGCGCCCGCCGTTCCGTCACGATCACGTGGTCGCAACAGGGCTCCACGCGTGGGGGAGCCCGGGCTCCGAGTCGGTTCCTGGCAGCGCTCGGCACGCGCACCGCGGATGGGGCCGGACCGGCGAACGGCTGACCGACAGGTCGTCGCGCTCGAAGACGAGCTGGTCGGGGTCGGCTCGTTGCGTCCGGAGCGGGAGTCGTTCCAGCAGCATCCGCGTCGTGGCGGCGGCCACCGCCGCCGCCCGCCACGGGGACAGCGGTGTCGGGTGCCGCCCCCACACCTGGGCGGCGATGGCCGGCCAGGCCGGGTCGTCGTCGACGCGTGCGTACTCAGCACACTGGAGGCACGGCCCGGCTCCCGGCACGACGAACGGACCGAGACGGACGCGTCCGTCGCCGACGACGACCGCCAGGTGCGGCACACCCCGGCGGGTCCACGCGGCGCGGAGCGCCGGGTCGACGACGTGGTCGGCCACCACCACGGCCAGGCGTGGTTCGGGCTCGGGCAGCACGATCGGCCCTCCGGCGGGCGCGGTGGTGCGGCTGACCGTCACGCCCTCGCCGGACAGGAACGTCGCCACGGCGTCGGCGAGGACACCGGCGCCGTGCACCTCGATGCGTTCGAGCGGCTCGGGCAGGACCTCGACCACCGCGGGCGACGCGGCACCGAGCACCCCGGCAGCACGTTCCGGGGAACACCCCGACGCGGCCGCGAGCCCGGACAGCACGTCGTGCCCGGTCTCGCGTCGCAGACCGTTGAGGAACCGTTCTTCCCCCGTGGTGGGCACCGCGACGACGGCGCGTGGAGGATCGACCCCGAGCTGGACCGTGGCGGGGTCACGCCAGACGAACTCGAGCGTCGGATCGATGCGGATGCCCATGACCCCACGGTGCCGGAGTGCGCGGCACGCGTGGGGTCACCGGGGGGATCTGTGGAGAACTCAGCGGGGCTGGTCGCCCGTGTCGTTCCCGGGCTCGTCGCCCGCTCCACCCTCGGGGTCGTCGGCCACGCGGCCGGACTCGTCCTCGTGCGGACGCGCACCGGTCGAGTCGTTCAGCAGGTCCTCGAGGGCCTTGTCGAACGCGTCGTCCTCGTCGGTCTGGGACGGGTTCCGCAGCCGTGCGACGAGGGCGTCGGGTGCGTCGACGTCGTCCGAGGTCGGCACCAGGTCGAAGTGCGACCAGAGGGCGTCACGCTCTTCGGCGCCGAGCTCGTCGGTCACCCGCTGCCACATCGCGGCGGCTTCACGCAGACGACGCGGACGCAGCTCGAGGCCGACGAGTGTCGCGAACGCCGACTCGGCCGGGCCGCCGGCCGCACGGCGACGGCGCACCATCTCGGCGATCGCTCCGGCCTTGGGGAGACGGACCGTGGCCGCGGCGGTGACCGTGTCCACCCAGCCCTCCACCAGGGCGAGCATCGTCTCGAGTCGGGCGAGCGCGGCGTCCTGCTCGGCGGTCCGCGGCGGGATGAGGGCACCCGAGGCGAGTGCGTCGCGCAGCTGCTCCTGGTTGGTCGGGTCGATGTCGGCCGCGAGTTCCTCGACGCGGTCGAAGGGGATGTGGATGCCCCGCGCGTAGTCCGTGATGGACGAGATGATGTGCAGGCGGAGCCACCGTGCCGACCGGAAGAGCCGGGCGTGGGCGAGTTCGCGGACCGCGAGGTAGATGCGGACCTCGTCCTCGGAGACGTCGAGGCCCTCGGCGAACTCGGCGACGTTCTGGGGCAGGAGTGCCGCGACCTGCTCGTCGAGGAGCGGTACGCCGACGTCACCGCCGGACACGACCTCCTTCGACAGCTGCCCGACGACCTGGCCGAGCTGGATCGCGAACAGTGCCCCGCCGATGCCGCGCATCGCCTTCGAGACGTCGCCGAGCATCGCCTTGAGCTGCTCGGGAGCACGCTGGTCGATCGCCTCGGTCAGGGCATCGGCGATGCTGAAGGCCACCGGCTCGGCGATCTGCGTCCACACCGGGACGGTCGCCTTGGCCCACTGCTCACGCGTGTAGAGACTCGGGGTCGCGGTCAGCTCGGCGACGGTCGTGACCTCGTCGAGCCACAGCGCGGCGACCTGGAACGCCTGGTCGGCCGCCTGCGAGGTGGCCGGGTCGACGGGGTGGCCGCCGTCCCGAGCGATCGCGCTGGCGCGTTCCGCGGTGGCCGAGAAGTCGATGCCGTCACCGCCGGACTGCGCGGCACGCTGGAGCTGGCTCATCAGGTTCGCCACGGATGCCGGGTCGTTCGGCAGACCGGCGGCACCGGCGAGCTGCGACGGGTCGATCTGCCCCTCGCCCGAGAGTAGCTTGCGCAGCATCTCCTGGAAGTCGTCGTCCGGCCCCGGCTGTGGTTCATCAGGCATGCCGACTACGCTAATCGCTGCTCACGGGGCCGCACCTGGGATGCCCCCGTGGGAACGCCCGAAGCGCTGCGCCCAGGGCGAACAGCCCCGTCGCGAGACGCGGGCGACCACCCTGCCTCCAGGCGCGGGTGCCCACCTCGGAAGGACCCCGCGTGACCCTCTTCGCCCCCGCGCCCCGTCGTCGCTCGCGTGCCCGGACCGTCGGGTGGGCGTTCCTGATCGGCGCGGTCGTGCTGGGACTGCTGGCGAGCCTGCTGCCCAGCCCGTACCTCATCGAGGTCCCCGGGCCGGTCTACAACACGATCGGCACCCAGGAGCAGGGGACGGGCAAGGACGCGAAGGACGTCAAGCTCATCCAGGTGTCCGGCCACGAGACGTACCCGACGGCCGGCGCCCTCGACATGCTCACCGTCGGCATCCAGGGCGACGCCACGAATCGCCCGTCGTGGACCAGCGTGATCCGCGCGATCTTCACCAGGTCGCAGGCGGTGATCCCGGTCGAGGCGATCTACCCGAGCGGCACCACGACCGAGCAGGTGAACGAGCAGGACTCCGCCGACATGCAGGCGTCGCAGCAGTCAGCCGTCGCCGCCGCGCTCATCCAGCAGGGGAACGACCTGCCCACGGAACTCGAGGTCAGCGCCGTGCAGGAGGGCTCAGCGGCCGACGGCACGATCGAGAAGGGCGACGTCATCACGGCGTTCGACGGCAAGTCGCTCACGACCAACGCCGACGCAGTGAGCCTGCGCGAAGCCGTCGCGCAGCACGGCACCTCGAGCCCCGCGACCGTCACCGTCGAACGGGACGGCGCGACGAAGGACGTCCGGGTGACGCCGCGCAGCGAGCAGGGCACGGCGCTGCTCGGGGTCGGCGTCACCGAGCGCTACGAGTTCCCCTTCAAGGTGTCGATCCGCCTGCAGGACGTCGGCGGTCCGTCCGCCGGCATGATGTTCGCGCTCGGGATCATCGACGAGATCACGCCGGGCAAGCTGAACGGCGGCAAGCACGTCGCGGGCACCGGCACGATCACGGCGGCCGGCGAGGTCGGCCCCATCGGCGGGATCCGGCAGAAGCTCTACGGTGCCGCGGACGCGGGCGCCACGGTGTTCCTCGCCCCCGCGGACAACTGCGACGAGGTCGTCGGGCACGTGCCGGACGGGCTCGACGTCTACAGCGTCTCCACGCTCGACCAGGCCGTCACCGACCTGCAGACGATCGCCGACGGCGGGAGCACCGCGAAGCTCGCCCGCTGCGGGTCCTGACCCGGTCCTGAGCCCCCGTACAGGTTCACGCTCGGTCCGGTCCCATAGGATCAGTGTCACTGACGGCCCGCCGCGAGCCGGGCCCGCCGGTCCGACACGTCTGGAGCACATCAAGTGACGACAACCTCGTCCACCTCGGGGCGGCGTTCGCCGCGGGTCCCCATCGTGGTCACGATCATCGTGCTGGCCGCACTGGTGATCGCCTTCTTCATCTTCGCCAGCCTGTACACCGACTACGCGTGGTTCGCGCAGCTCGGGTTCCAGCAGGTCCTCACCACCCGGTGGATCGCCGGGACCCTGATGTTCCTGGCGGGCTTCCTCGGCATGGCGGCCCCGGTCTTCGTGAGCATCGCGCTCGCGTTCCGGTTCCGGCCGGTCTACGCGAAGCTCAACTCGCAGCTCGACCGCTACCAGCAGGTCATCGAGCCGCTGCGGCGCGCCGTGATGATCGGCATCCCCGTGGTCCTCGGCATCTTCGCCGGGCTCTCGACCGCGGGCCGCTGGAGCATGGTCCTCGAGTACTTCAACCGCACGCCGTTCGGCAAGACCGACCCGCAGTTCGGACTGGACATCGGGTTCTACGTGTTCGAGCTGCCGTTCTGGCGCTCGATCGTGGCCTACTCGTCGGCCGTCGTCCTCATCGCCGGTCTCGCCGCACTCGCGGCGAGCTACCTCTACGGAGCGCTCCGCTTCGGTGGTCGTGAGGTCCGGATCTCCCGTGCTGCGCGCATCCAGCTCGCGGTCACGGCGGCGCTCTACATCGCGCTGCAGGCCGTCAGCCTCTGGCTCGACCAGTACGCGGCGCTGACGAAGTCGAACTCGCTCATCACCGGTGCCCAGTACACCGACGTCAATGCGGTCATCCCGGGCCGCGAGATCATGGCGGGCATCGCGGCGATCGTCGCGCTGCTCTTCATCGTCACGGCGGTCATCGGTCGCTGGCGCATCTCGATCGTCGGCACGGGCCTGCTGCTCGTCGCCGCGATCGTCGTCGGCGGCATCTACCCGTGGGTCGTCCAGCGTCTGCAGGTGAAGCCCTCGGAGCGCACCTTCGAGTCCGCCTACATCGAGCGGAACATCAAGGCCACGCGAGACGCCTACGGTGTCGCCGGTGTCGAGGAACAGAACTACGACGCCACGACCGAGACGAGCTCGGGTGCGCTCGCGAAGGACGCGCAGACCACGGCCAACATCCGTCTCATCGACCCGAAGATCGTCTCCGACACGTTCAGCCAGCTGCAGCAGTACCGGCAGTACTACCAGTTCCCGAAGGAGCTGGACGTCGACCGCTACGACGTCAAGGGCGAGACCGAGGACACCGTCATCGCGGTCCGCGACATCGACCTCGCCGGGCTCAGCTCGGCCGCGAACACGCAGTACAACCGGGCATTCGTCTACACCCACGGCTACGGCGTCACCGCGGCCTACGGCAACCAGCGCGCGAGCGACGGCAAGCCGGTGTTCCTGGAGTCCGGCATCCCGTCGAACGGTGCACTGGGCGACTTCCAGCAGCGCGTGTACTTCGGTGAGACCTCGCCGCCCTACTCGATCGTGGGTGCGCCGAAGGGCACGAAGGACGTGGAGCTCGACTACCCGTCCGGGTCCGACGACGACAACGGCGGCAACGCGACCACCACCTACGCCGGCGACGGCGGTCCGAGCCTCGGCAACTTCTTCAACCGGCTCGTCTACGCCGCGAAGTTCCAGTCGGAGCAGATCCTGCTCTCGAACGCGGTGAACAAGGACTCGCAGATCCTCTACGACCGCGACCCGATCACCCGCGTGCAGAAGGCGGCGCCGTACCTGACCGTCGACAGCGACGCCTACCCGGCGATCGTCGACCACCGCATCCAGTGGGTGGTGGACGGATACACCACGAGCGACGCGTACCCGTACTCGCAGAGCCAGAGCCTGTCGGACAGCATCGCCGGCGCCGAGTCCTCGACGTACCGCACCGACCAGGTGAACTACATCCGGAACTCGGTGAAGGCGACCGTCGACGCCTACACGGGCAAGGTGACGCTGTACACGTGGGACACGAAGGACCCGGTCCTCAAGACGTGGCAGAAGATCTTCCCGACGTCGATGAAGCCGGTGTCGAGCATGAGCGCCGAGCTCCTCGACCACGTGCGGTACCCGACGGACCTGTTCAAGGTGCAGCGCTCGATCCTCGGTACGTACCACGTGACCAACGCCAACTCGTTCTACTCGGGCGACGACGCGTGGAACACCCCGCAGGAACCGACCAGCACGGCGACGTCGGACAGTGACGCCGACACCGCGGCGACGTCGACGAACGCGCTCGGCGCGCAGACGACGACGACCGCCAACAGGGCGAACCTGCAGGACCCGTACTACCTGACGATGAAGGTGCCGGGGCAGGGGACGGCGTACTCGCTGTACACGACCTACATCCCGCAGCAGTCGGCCGGGGCGAACAACCGCAACGTGCTGACCGGCTACCTGGCGGTGAACTCCGACGCGGGTGGTGCCGGCAAGGGCGAGAAGGCGTCGGGCTACGGCAAACTCACGCTGTTGACGATGCCGAAGACCGACAACATCCCGGGCCCCGGACAGGTGCAGAGCCTCTTCAACGGTGACTCGACCGTGTCGCAGGAGCTCAACATCCTGAAGCGGGGCAACTCGACCGTGAAGCAGGGCAACCTGCTCACGCTCCCGGTCGGCGGTGGGTTCCTCTACGTACAGCCCGTCTACGTCCAGTCGACCTCGAGTGGTTCGTACCCGCTGCTGCAGAAGGTCCTCGTGGCCTTCGGCGACAAGATCGCGTTCGAGGACACCCTCGACGAGGCGCTGAACTCGCTGTTCGGCGGCGACTCCGGTGCCGCGGCGGGCGACTCCGGCGCGAGCGGCAGCGGTTCCGGTAGCGGTTCCGGTTCCGACAGCGGTTCCGGTTCCGACAGCGGATCCGGCTCCGACACGGGGTCCGGCTCCGGCACGGGGTCCTCGGGCTCCGGCTCGACCGGCTCCACGGGTTCCGGCTCGACCGACAACGACGCCCTGCAGGAAGCCCTGGCTGACGCCAAGGCAGCCCTGCAGGACCGCCAGGAGGCCTACGCCGACAACGACCTGGTCGCCGCGGCGGAAGCCGACCAGCGCCTCCAGGACGCGATCGAGGCCGCCACGGCAGCCGAGAACGGCAACTGACACACCGTGGCGGGGCACTCGATTTGTGTCCCGCCACGGCCCCGTGTAGGCTTCTAAACGTGCCGCGGGGTGGAGCAGTTCGGTAGCTCGCTGGGCTCATAACCCAGAGGTCGTAGGTTCAAATCCTGCCCCCGCAACCAAGCGTCACATGAAGGCCCCGGTCCAACAGGACCGGGGCCTTCTTCGTGTCCCCGCCGCGAGACGCCCGCCGCGAGACGCCCGGCGCAGGACGCCCGGCGCAGGACGCCCGGCGCAGGACGCCCGGCGCAGGACGCCCAGCCGCAGGCCCGCCCGCCGCAGACCCCCGGGTACGCTCGCCCCATGGCCACCCTCACGATCGCGGCGGCGCAGTTCGCCCCCGTGGACGACCCCGTCACCAACCTCGACACCGTGCGCACCGCCGCCGTCGACGCGGCGGCCCGTGGCGCCGATCTCCTCATCACGCCGGAGTACACCTCGTACTTCACCGCCGACATCGACGATCGGTTCGTCGCGGCCGCGCAGTCCCTGGACGGTCCGTTCGTCTCCGGCCTCCGCGACATCGCCCGCGACACGGGCATCGCCCTGGTCGTCGGGGTCGCCGAGTCGGCAGACACGCCGGAGCGTTTCCGGAACACCCTGGTCGCGGTGCTCCCGTCGGGCGACCTGGCGGCGACGTACCGGAAGGTCCACCTCTACGACGCCTTCGGCTCGCGGGAGTCGGACCGCATCGAGTCCGGCGACCCGGAGCAGCTGCCGGTCTTCGAGCTCGGCGGAGTCCGCGTCGGGCTCGAGACCTGTTACGACCTGCGCTTCCCCGAGGTCACGCGACGGCTCGCCGCTCCCGAGACCGGAGCGGCCGACGTCGTCGTCCTCCCGGCGGAGTGGGTGCGCGGCCCCGGCAAGGAGCACCACTGGCACACGCTCCTCACCGCCCGCGCGATCGAGAACACCGTCTGGGTCGTCGGGGTCGGGCAGACGCCGCCGATCGGGATCGGCGGCTCGGTCGTCCTCGACCCGTCGGGCGTCGCGGTCGTTTCGGCCGGCGCTTCGCCGACCACGCTCACCGCCACGATCGACACCACCGTCACCGACGCCGTCCGACGGGTGAACCCGTCGCTGTCGCTGCGGCGCTACGACGTCGCACTGCGCACCCTGCCTGGAGGCCCGGGGCAGCCCTGACGCGTCGGTCGCGTCCCCGACGCGGTCGCGTCTCAGGCGCCGGGGCGCGCTCCAAGGGTCGCCAGGCGTGCGGCGGCGTCCTCCAGGACACTCCGGCGCTTGCAGAACGCGAAGCGCACCAGGGACCGGTAGCCGGATACCCGGTCCGGGCGGACGAACGCCGAGACCGGCACGCCCGCGACACCGGCCAACGCGGGCAGTTCGAGGCAGAACGCACGGGCGTCGTCGTACCCGAGCGGCGCGGCGTCGGCGAGCACGAAGTACCCGCCGTCGGGCCGCATCACGTCGAAGCCCGCCGCCGTCAGTCCGTCGGCGAGCAGTTCGTGCTTCGCGCGCAGGTCGGCGGCGATGCCGGTGAAGACCGCGTCGGGCAGGCGGAGTCCCACGGCGACGGCCGGTTGGAAGGGCGCGCCGTTCACGAAGGTGAGGTACTGCTTGACCGTCGTGATCGCGTCGACGAGTGCCGGGGGAGCGGTGAGCCAGCCGACCTTCCACCCGGTCGTGTTGAAGGTCTTGCCGGCGCTCGAGACCGACACCGTCCGCTCGGCAGCGCCGGGCAGGGTCGCGATGGGCGTGTGCGGGACGGCGAACGTCAGGTGTTCGTAGACCTCGTCCGTGATGATCACCGCGTCGCGCTCGGTGGCCAGGTCGACGATCGTCTGCAGCACCTCGGTGGGCAGGACCCGGCCGGTCGGGTTGTGCGGGGTGTTCACGAGCACGGCGCGGGTGCGGTCGGTGAAGGCCGCGCGGAGCGTGCGCTCGTCGGGCAGGAAGTCGGGCGCGGTGAGCGGGACCGTGACGTGCACGCCGCCGGCCAGCCGGATGAGCGCTCCGTAGGCGTCGTAGAACGGCTCGAAGGTGATCACCTCGTCACCGGGTTCGACCAGCGCGAGGATCGTGGCGGCCAGCCCCTCGGTGGCGCCGGCGGTGACGAGGACCTCGCGGTCGGGGTCCACCTCGAGCCCGTACCACCGCTGCTGGTGCTCGGCGATCGCCGCCCGCAGGTCAGGGGTGCCCCGGCCCGGCGGGTACTGGTTCACGCCGTCGCGGATCGCCTGCACCGCGGCCTCGAGCACCTCGGCCGGCCCGTCCTCGTCGGGGAAGCCCTGCCCCAGGTTGACCGCGCCGGTGCTGGCGGCGAGGGCGCTCATCTCGGCGAACACCGTCGGTGCGGGGACCCCGTCCGGTCCCAGCAGCATCGCTCCGTCGGCGGCTCGCAGCCACGGTCCTGCCTGGCGCATGTGGTTCCCTCCCGTGCGGGCGACGACGTGTCGCGCTGAACGGACCCCAACCTAGCTGTCCGTCCCGCGGCAGACCGGGCCACCGTGTACAGCGCACGCATAAGATCGCCAGGGGTGGCTCGCAGCCTCGCCAGAAGGACCGCTCAGGTGCTTGCGACAGACTGCACGAGCTTGAAAGGAGCACGTCCAGCATGACCGACACCACGCCCAGCGGGCAGGGCGACGACCGCCGTCCGGACGATGCGGCTCCGCCTGCCGCCAGTGAGGACGCCGCAGCAGCGGCCACGAGAGGGAACACGTCGATGCCGAACGACTCCGACCAGCCGGACGAGACCCCTCGCCCGAACCAGAACCAGCACGACGAGACGACCCCGGACCACACGGACGTGATCCGGTCGTCGACGGACCACCCGACCGACCGCTACACCGCGCCGTACCCCGCCGTCTCCGGCGACTCCTCGGGTGCGCAGCAGGGCGGCTACGGCCAGCAGACGTCGCCGTACGGCCAGCAGCCCCAGCAGAGCCAGAACCCGTACGGCCAGCCCTCGCAGTACGGCCAGCAGACGCCGCAGGCCCAGAACCCGTACGGCCAGCAGAGCCAGTACGGCCAGCAGCCCCAGAACCCGTACGGCCAGCAGAGCCAGTACGGCCAGCAGCCCCAGAACCCGTACGGCCAGCAGTCCCAGTACGGCCAGCAGCCCCAGAACCCGTACGGCCAGCAGTCCCAGTACGGCCAACCGGGCGGCGAACGCCCCCGCTACGGCGAGTACGCCCAGCCGACGTCCTCGACCGCTCCGAGCTCGTCCTCCGAGTACGCGAACGCGTCCGCGCAGGCCCCGCAGTCGGCCACGAGCGCCTTCGGCGACGTCGACGGCGCGAACCAGCGCAACGGCCACTACTTCAGCGACGACGCCTCCGGCGCAGCCGCGACCACGACGACGAAGGACCGCTCGGGCCGCAACAAGCTGCTCCTGCCGATCATCGCCGGCGTAGTCGTTGCTGGGCTCGTGGGTGGCGGCGCCGGATGGCTCGCCTCGTCGGCGACCAACGACGGTGGCAGCGTGGTGTCCTCCGGTTCGTCGCAGGGCGGCAACCTGACCGTCAACGACTACGACTCCGCTACCGTGGTCACCGCCGTCGCGGCACAGGCGACCCCGTCCGTCGTCACGATCAACGTGTCCGCGAGCAACGAGGCCGGCACCGGTTCCGGCGTGGTGATGAGCAAGGACGGCTACATCGTCACGAACACCCACGTGGTCACCCTCGACGGCGACAGCTCGAACGGCCGGATCACCGTCACGACCTCGAACGGCAAGATCTACGCGGGCAAGCTGATCGGTACCGACCCGACGGTCGACCTCGCGGTCATCAAGATCGATGCGACCGACCTCAAGCCGATGGAGTTCGCGGACTCGTCCAAGCTCAACGTGGGCGACACCGCGGTCGCGATCGGCGCGCCCCTGGGCCTGTCGAACACCGTCACCGACGGCATCGTCTCGACGCTGAACCGCAGCATCCAGGTCACCTCGAGCGCCCCCAGTGAGGGCGGCGACTCGAACGAGGGCGGCAACGGCGGCTCGGGTCCCTTCGACTTCTGGGGCAACGGTGACAACGGCAGCAGCTCGTCCGCGAACACCACCGTCTCGCTCCCGGTCATCCAGACCGACGCATCGATCAACCCGGGCAACTCCGGCGGTGCGCTGCTCGACTCGAAGGGCCGACTGATCGGCATCAACGTGGCCATCGCCTCGGCCGGCAGCTCGTCGTCGTCGGAGTCGGCCGCCGGCAGCATCGGCGTCGGCTTCTCGATCCCGGCTAACCTGGTCAAGCGGGTCGCGAACGAGATCAAGGACAACGGGTCGGCGACCCACGGGCTCCTCGGCGCAACGGTCGGCGACGCCACCGAGGACGCCAGCGCCACCCAGGTCGGCGCCCTCATCAAGTCGGTGTCCAACGGCGGTGCCGCGGCGAAGGCCGGTCTGCAGAAGGGCGACGTCGTCACGAAGATCGGTTCGGCGTCGGTCTCCGACGCCACCGACCTGACCGCGCAGGTGCGCTTCTTCGCGGGCGGCGCCTCGACGACGATCAGCTACGTCCGGGACGGCCAGACCCGCCAGGCCGACGTGAAGCTGGGGACGTTCGACAGCAAGGGCTGACGCCACCACACGACGGACAGGAGGCCCGGGGCACGACGTGCGCCGGGCCTCCAGTCCGTCACGCGGCGCGTCCCGCGCCGACGCAGGTGGGCGGTTCGGCCTCTTGATAGGCTCATGGTCGCTCTGCGGGGCGGCACCGCCCCGGTGCGTCCCGTGCCGCCAGCCAGCACCCCGAGGTACGCATGCAGTCAGACGGACAGCCCCTGCCGGGCGTCTCGTACGTGATGCCCGTGCTCAACGAGGTCACCGAGGTCCGGGCCGCCGTCGGCAGCCTGCTCGACCAGGACTACACGGGCCCGTTCGAGGTCATCCTCGCGCTCGGGCCGTCGATCGACGGCACGAACGAGCTCGTCGCCGAGATGAGCGCTGCCGACCCCCGGATCCGCGCGATCGACAACCCCGTCGGGTCGACGCCCGCCGGGCTGAACGTCGCGATCCGTGCGTCCGTGCACCCCGTCGTCATCCGGGTCGACGCGCACTCGGTCCTGCCGACCGACTACACGCGGATCGCGGTGCACACGCTCCTCGAGTCCGGTGCGGACAACGTCGGCGGCATCATGCGCGCCGAGGGCCGGACCCCCTTCGAGCGGGCCGTCGCCCTGGCCTACGGCAGCCGTGTCGGGCTCGGTGGCACCCCGCACCACGTCGGCGGCACCGCGGGCCCGGCCGAGACCGCCTACCTCGGCGTGTTCCGACGCGAGCGGCTGTTCGACGTCGGACTCTTCGACGAGGGCATCAAGCGCGGACAGGACTGGGAACTCAACCGGCGGCTGCGCCAGACCGGCGGGACCGTCTGGTTCACGCCGGAACTCGTCGTCACGTACCGCCCGCGGCCGAGCCTGAAGCGCCTGGTGCGGCAGTTCGTCGCCACCGGGCTCTGGCGCGGCGAGCTCGCCCGTCGGTTCCCGGCCAACAACGGCCTGCGCTACTTCGTGCCGCCGGCCATGGTGGCGGCGATGGCACTGGGCATCGTCGCCGGGCTCGTCGGCATCGTCGGCGCCGTGCTCGGTACCCCGCTCGCCTGGGCGCTGCTCGGGTTCGTGGTGCCCGTCGTCTACCTGCTCTTCGTCGTCCTGGGGTCGATCGCCGTGGCGCGCCGCTCCGGGCTGCCGACGCTCCTCTGGCTGCTCGTCGTGCTGCCCTGCATCCACGTGGGCTGGGGGCTCGGGTTCATCATCGGGTTCCTGACCCGCACGTCCGAGCTGACCACCCACACGGGACGGTGACCGAATGACCGACCAGCCCACGACCGGCCGCGGATCCGCACGGCCGACCTCGATCGCCGAGCTCCGGGCCGTCGCCCAGCCGGACGAGGTCCGTGCCCGCGCCAACGCCGAGCACTGGACGGCCTCGCTGTACCTGCGCGACGTCTCGCCGTACCTGACCTGGGTGCTCCTGAAGACCCGTGTCAGCGCGAACCAGGTCACCGGCCTGATGATCCTGGTGGGCTGGAGCGTCGCTGCCGCCCTCCTCATCCCCGGCATCTGGGGCGCCGCGCTGGCGCTCGTGCTCGGCCAGCTGCAGATGCTCGTCGACTGCTCCGACGGCGAGGTCGCCCGGTGGCGCGGCACCAAGTCGCCCGCCGGGGTGTTCCTCGACAAGGTGGGGCACTACACGACCGAGGGCCTGATCCCGGTCGCGCTCGGCATCCGGGCAGCCACCTGGCCGATCCACGACGCCGACTGGATGTGGACCACGATCGGCTGCGCACTCGGACTGGTCATCGTGCTGAACAAGGCCCTCAACGACATGGTGCACGTGGCCCGCGCGAACGCCGGGCTCGACAAGCTCGTCGACCGGCGGGACGCCTCCACCGCGCCGTCGGGTCGGAAGCTCGCCTCGCTCCGCCGTCTGGCGAAGTTCCTGCCGTTCCACCGCCTGTACCACTCGGTCGAGCTGAGCATGCTCGCGTTCGTCTTCGCCCTGCTCGCCCTGGTGATCGGCGACCCGCTCGCCAGCCGGATTCTGGTCGGTGCGCTGTTGCCGCTCGCGGTGCTCGCGACGGTCGGGCACTTCCTGGCGATCATCGCCTCGAAGCGGGTCAAGGCGTGACCGAGGACACGACCGTGCCCGGAACGCTGCGCCGCCACGCGGTGGTGCGCCGCGGACGACCGCGCGTCGCCGTCGTGAGCCTGTCGCAGGGCACCCGGCCGGACGACCTGCGCCGCGGGCTGGACAGCGTGCTCGCGCAGCAGGACGTCGAGCTCGACGTCGTCTGCGTCGGCAACGGCTGGGCGCCGACCGGGCTGCCGGACGGCGTTCGGGCGCTGGCCCTGCCCGAGAACGTCGGGATCCCGGCCGGGCGCAACGCCGGGGCCGAGGTCGTCGACGGCGACTACGTGTTCTTCCTCGACGACGATGCGTGGGTGCCGTCGCCGACGTTCCTGCGCGACGCGATCGCGGTGTTCGAGCACGATCCGTCGCTCGGCCTCGTGCAGCCACGGGTCGTCGACCCCACGGGCGCCGCGAACCCCCGCCGGTGGGTCCCGCGGATCCGGAAGGGCGAGCCGGATCACTCGTCGCCGGTCTTCTCGGTCTGGGAAGGCGCCGTCGTGCTGCCGATGGACGTGTACCGGGCCGTCGGCGGCTGGGGTGCCGAGTACTTCTACGCCCACGAGGGCATCGAGCTCGCCTGGCGCGTCTGGGACGCCGGCCGTCGGACCTGGTACGCCGGGGACCTCGTCGCGCACCACCCCGCGATCGACCCGGCGCGGCACACCGAGTACTACCGGTTGAACGCCCGGAACCGGGTGTGGCTCGCTCGACGCAACCTGCCGGCGGTGCTGCGACCGCTGTACGTGGGGTCGTGGGCCGCGATCCAGATCGCGCGCTGGTCGCGTCACCCCCGCCGACTGGCCACCTGGTTCGGTGGGATCCGTGAAGGATGGACGACCGACTGCGGTCCGGTCCGCCCGATGGGCTGGCTCACAGTCGCACGGATGACCATCGCAGGGCGGCCGCCGGTCGTCTGACCCGCCCGCCCCGTACCGCCCGAGCAGACCCGGAGAACGACCATGTCGATCATCAGCGACCTGCGGACCGCACTGCGGCTCGTCGAGCGACTCCTGACGTCGCGCCGGAGCCGGCGGCAGCTCGCACAGCGACTGCCGTCCGCGCCGAAGCCGACGCCCGGTTCGGTCGAGATCGCCGTGTACTTCGCCGACGGTCCGGTCAACATGTACCAGGTGCGCCAGTGGTACGCGCCGCTGGCCGAACTCGCGAAGACGCACCCGGTGGCGATCGTCTCGCGGAGTCCGGGCACCATGCTGACCCTGCTCGACGAGTCGCCCGTGCCCGCGGTCTACGCCCGGCAGGTGGTCGACCTCGAGCACTTCGTCGACACCCAGGCGCCGAAGGTGGTGCTGTACGTCAACCAGAACGCCCGCAACTTCCAGATGATGCGGTACGGGCGGATGTGGCACGTCTTCGTCAACCACGGCGAGAGCGACAAGATGTACATGACCACGAACCAGTTCAAGGCGTACGACTACGCCCTGATCGCGGGGGACGCAGCACGCGATCGTCTGGCCGAGGCGCTGTGGGACTACGACCTGGACGCCCGGACCATCGCGATCGGACGCCCGCAGGCCGACCACTTCGCCGGAGCGGCCCCGTACCCGGACGACGACCGGACCGTCGTGCTCTACGCCCCGACGTGGGAGGGCGACCGCGGTGCCGCAGCGTACGGGTCGATCGCGTCGCACGGCACGGTCATCGCCGAGCAGGTGCTGGCATCGCCCCGCCACCGCCTGGTCTACCGCCCGCACCCGCGCAGTGGTGTGCTCGACCCGGCGTACCGCGCGGCGCACGAGCGCATCGTGGCGGCGATCAGCGCGGCCAACGCCGCCGATCCCGCCGCGCACCACCTGTACGACGACGGCGGTGACCTCGGCTGGCAGCTGGCGGACGCTGACGTCGCGATCACGGACATCAGCGCGATGATCTACGACCGGCTGGCGGTCGGCAAGCCCCTCATCGTCACGCGGCCGGTCTCGCCGGAGGCCGACGTCGACGAGCGGGGCTACCTGAGCGACGCGAACTGGCTGACCGCGGCCGATGCTCCGTCGGTGCTCGCCCGTGTCGACGCGGCCGCGAGCGACGCCGAGGAGCTCGCGCGCCTGCAGCACTGGGTCGCACGGTACTTCGGCGACACGACCCCGGGTGCCGCCACGGAGCGGTTCCACGAGGCCGTGGAGTGGCTGCTCGAGCGGTGGCAGACCGTCGCGGCCGAACGCGACGGGCGCTGACGGCCGATCGTCACCCCGGGTGCTCCGTGGCGCAGGTCGGCGCAGGGTCACGGCTGGAGCCCCGGCCCGACGAGTGACATCCGCCAGAGGTACTCGGACCGGTCGGGCCGACGCCACCGCACGATGACGACCCCCGTGTCCTCGGGGTCGGCGCCGAACACCGCCAGCGACAACGACCTGCCCGGGTCGAGGCGGCGCACCGCGAGCGGCGGGCAGTAGCCGTTGCCCAGATGGGTGAGGGAGAGCCCGTCGACCGGCTCGGGGCCGGTGTTGACGAGGTCGTACCGACGCGGTGCGTGCGATCGGTCGACGGCGAACGGGACGGCGTACGCGGTTGGTGGGTGGTGCATGGGTGGAACGTTAGGGGGAGGGTCCGACGGCGGGACCCCGGGGGCGCTCACGAGGACCGGGGCTGTGGAGGGAGCCAGCGATACCGGTGTTGGTGCAGGGGGAGTACCCCGGCCGGTCAGGAGCCGTAGTCGGCCGCGTACCGGGCCAGCGCGGCCTCGATGGTGCCGTCGAGCTGCAGACGACCCTTGTCGAGGTACAGCCCCCGGTCGCAGAAGCGGCGGAGGTCCTTGTCGCTGTGCGAGACGAAGAACAGCGTCCGGCCGCCGGCCAGGAGCTGCTCGATCCGCTTGTAGCACTTCTCGCGGAAGGCCTTGTCGCCCACCGCCAGCACCTCGTCGACCAGGATGACCGGTTCGTCGAGCCGCGAGATCACCGCGAACGCGATACGGACCTTCATGCCGCTCGACAGGTGCTTGTAGGGGGTGTCCACGAAGTCGGCGATCTCGGCGAAGTCGATGATCTCGTCGAAGGCGTCGCGGATCTCGGCCCGCGACATGCCGTGCAGACCCGCCGTCAGGTACACGTTGTCGCGCACCGTGAGGTCCCCGACGAAGCCACCGGTGATCTCGATGAGGGGGGCGACACCGGCACCCACGTCGACGCGGCCCTCGTCGGGCAGCATGACCTGGGCCACGAGCTTCAGCAGGGTCGACTTGCCCTGGCCGTTCCGTCCCACGACGCCGATCGCCTCGCCCGGGCGGACGTCGAACGACACGTTGCGGAGCGCCCAGAACTCATCGGCACGCTTGCGGCGCCCGCGTCCGGCGAACAGGTCCTTGAAGTTCCGGCTCGCGCGACGGTTGCGCTTGAAGCAGATGCCGGCGTCGCGCACCGAGATGACCGGTGCGACGGTCTCGGTGCGACTGGTCTGGTCGGTCGCGGTCATCACAGCTCCTTCAGCACGCGGTGCTCGCTGCGGCGGAACACCGCGAACCCGATCACCAGGACGATGCCGGTCACGACCACCGAGGCGCCGACCTCGAGCCAGTCGAGCTGGCCGGGGAAGAACGCCGCGCGGTACATGCCGAAGATGCCCGTGAGCGGGTTGATCGCGGCGATGTCGCGCAGGGCGGAGGGCAGCGCGTGCGTGCCGTAGATGATCGGGGACGCGTAGAACAGGAACCGCAGCACGAGCTTGGTGGCGCGCTCGAGGTCGCGGAAGAAGACCACCAGCGGGGCGACGATGAGGCCCAGGCCGTAGACCAGCGCGCACTGCAGCACGATCGCCAGCGGGAAGAACACGACCTGCCAGTGCAGGTGGGCACCCGTCGCGATCGCGAAGGCCGCCAGGACCGGCAGGCTCAGCAGGAACTCGATGCCCTTCGACGCGATGATCCGTGCCACCCAGATGGTGCGGGGGATGGTGGTCGAGCGGATGAGCTTCGATTCCTTGATGAACGCCCGGGTGGAGTCCGAGACGCCGCCGGTGAACCACATCCACGGCAGCAGCGCGGACAGCAGGAACACGATGTACGGATCCTCACCGACCGAGCCGCGGTGGAAGACCTGCGTGAAGACGAACCAGTAGATCCCCGACATCACGAGCGGGTCGAGGATCGACCACACGTAGCCGAGCGCCGACGTCGAGTAGCGGACCCGGAGGTCGCGGACGGTCAGCAACCACAGGGCCTGACGATAGCGCCGACCGGCGCTCCGGGCCTTCGCGGGTACGGGAGCCACGGGCGCGGTCGGCGCACTCGCT
This sequence comes from Curtobacterium sp. MCLR17_055, assembly GCF_003234305.1. NCBI lineage: Bacteria > Bacillati > Actinomycetota > Actinomycetes > Micrococcales > Microbacteriaceae > Curtobacterium > Curtobacterium sp. MCLR17_055. The sequence goes on along the minus strand of NZ_QKSX01000008.1, from coordinate 50,640 downwards.
GTGGTCACGGTTTCCCTCCGGGCGGAACCGCCGAGGGGGTCCTGACGGTGGTTCAGGCGAACAGGTTGTTCGCGCGCTCGAGGTCCTCGGCGAAGTCGATCTCGACCGCGTACAGGTCGGAGATGTCGATCGGCGTCCAGCGTAGCCCGTCCTCGGCGATGGCAGCCTCGATGCCGCCCTCGAAGTACTCCTGGTCGTCGACGCGCCCGAGCTGGCGGATGAGGGCCTGCTTGTCGGCGGCGGAGACGTAGTTGATGCCGACGGCTTCGCCGAGACCCCCGACGACCTGCTTGGAGAGCTTGTGGATGAAGCCCTCGGCGTCGACGGTGTACTTGACCTCTTCGTCGGAGACCTTGTCGGTGTTGACGCTGACGAAGGAACGGCCCTCGTCGATCATGTCGGCCGCACGGACGAGCGCCATCGGGTCGAAGACCACGTCGCCGTTCATCCAGAGGACACCGCTCTTGCCGGTCGCCTTGAGGGCACGCAGCAGGCTCTTCGAGGTGTTGGTGGAGTCGTAGGACTCGTTGTAGACGAAGTTCGCGTCGGGGAACGCCTCGACGATGTGCTCCGACTTGTAGCCGACGACGATGGTCACGCGGGCGCTCGAACCGAACGCGGCGCGGATGTTGTCGAACTGCTGCTGCATGATGGTGCGGCCGTCACTGAGCTCCGTGAGCGGCTTCGGCAGGCTGCGGCCGAGACGGCTGCCCATCCCCGCTGCGAGGATCACGATCTGCGTGGTCATGCTGGTCCCTTCTGGTGTCCGCCCGCGCACCCTGGGGTACGGGCGGGCCTCGTCGAGTCTGCGCTTCCAACGTCCGAGTTGCCCGAGAACCGGTCGCGTCGACGTGGTCGTCGCAGCGAGGAGGCTGCCGGGATCGCCTGCTGGAGCAGGTTTCCAAGTGGTGAACACTCCTTCGTGCCCTGGTGAATGATACGGAAACACCCCCTCGCGGGGTACGGGTCTGCGTGCTTCGTACTCAATTCGTGACCCTGGCCGAGACGGTTCCCGACGATCGGAGAGCGTTGGTACGGTGGGTCGATGCCAGCGCGAGCAGAGAACGAGGACGTGTACGCCACGGCCGACGCTGCCTGGATGACCGAGGCGGGGGACGCCGACGACGCGGACACCGCCGCGGCTGCTGAGGACGACGCAGCCGACGACGACACGGGGGACACTGATGCGGACGACGCCGCCACTGATGACGCGATGACCGACGGGACGGCCGTCCGCACCGACGCGACGACGGCGACCAACCCGGACGACGCGACGACCGGCACCGACGCGACAACGGGCACCGACGCGACGACCGAGACCCGCACAGACGACACGACGACGGACAACCGCACCGACGACGCGACGGCCGCAGCGCCCCGCCCCGCGAAGGCGCGCAACGGCAAGGGACGCACCAAGCGCCCGACGAAGGCCGCCCCGCGGACCGACGCCGCGCCTCCCGTCCCGACCGACGCGGACGAGGCGACGGACGTCGCCGACCGGGCGAGCACCGCCGCGCCCGCGGCGAAGAAGCGTGCGCCCCGCACCGCCGCCCCGAAGCAGCCGCAGACGCTCCAGCCCGTCGTGCTCGCAGCGAGCGGCCTGGTCAAGCGGTACGGGCAGACCCTGGCCGTCGACGAGGTCGACCTCGAGATCCGGCAGGGCTCCATCTTCGGCGTGGTCGGCCCGAACGGCGCCGGCAAGACGACGACCCTCTCCATGATCACCGGACTGCTGCGCCCCGACGCCGGCTCGGTGACGGTGCTCGACCACGACGTCTGGGCCGACCCGACGGCGGCGAAGCGCAGTCTCGGTGTGCTGCCGGACCGGCTCCGCCTGTTCGACCGGCTGACCGGCGCGCAGCTCCTCTACTACTCGGCCACGCTCCGCGGGCTCGACGGGGCCACCGCCCGGAAGCGCAGTGCCGACCTCGCGGAGGCCTTCGGGCTGGGCGAGGCGCTGGGCCGCCAGGTCGCCGACTACTCCGTCGGCATGGCGAAGAAGATCGCCCTGGCCGCGACCCTGATCCACTCGCCGCGGGTGCTCGTGCTCGACGAACCGTTCGAGTCGGTCGACCCGGTGAGTGCGGCGACGATCACGGACATCCTGCGCCGGTACACCCGGGGCGGCGGCACGGTCGTGCTGTCCAGCCACTCGATGGAGCTCGTGCAGCGCACCTGTGACTCGGTCGCCATCATCGTCGGCGGTAAGGTCCTGGCGTCCGGCACCATGGCCCAGGTCCGCGGGCGCAAGAGCCTCGAGGACAAGTTCGTCGAACTCGCCGGCGGTCGTGTCGTCGCGGAGAGCATGGAATGGTTGCACAGCTTCTCCGGCTGAGGGCGGACCTGCTCGCGGGCGAGGTCCGCGGCACCGCCCGCCGGTCCGTCGCCGTCGTGCTCGGGAGCCTCGCCGGGCTCCTCGCCGCCGTGTTCGTCGCGGCGCAGACCATCGCACTCGGTGACGCCGACCCGGAGGTCGCGCGTGCCGTCATCGTGCCCGTCGGCACCCTGATCACCTTCGGCTTCACGGTCGTGCCGCTCGTCGTCGGCCGGAGCGACCAGCTCCACCCTCGGCGCTTCGCGGTCTTCGGCATCGAGCGCCGTCGCCTGGCGATCGGACTCGTCGTCGCCGGCCTCGTCGGCATCCCGGTGATCGGTGTGGTCGTCGTCGCGGTCGGCCAGGTCGTCGCCTGGGCCCGTGACCCCGGTCTCGGGCTGCTCGCGGTGCTCGGTGGGCTGCTCGGCGTCGCCACGTGCGCGCTCCTCATCCGGGTCTGCTGCACCGTCGGCTCCCGGCTGATCGGGCCGGACCGCTCCCGCGACGCCGGGTGGCTGGTGGCGCTCGTCATCATCGCGCTCTCGATCCCGACGGTGGCGCTGCTGCTGCGCGTCGACTGGCTCGACCCGCAGGGTGCTGAGATGCAGCGCGTCGCGGACGTCGCCGGGTGGACCCCGTGGGGTGCCGCGTGGGCCGTGCCCGCCGAGGTCGCGAGCGGCCACGTCGGCGCCGGTGTCCTGAAGCTCCTCGTCGCGGTCGTCGTCGTCGCGCTCCTCGCCTGGGCGTGGTGGGCACTCGTCGGCCGTGCGCTCGAGACCGTCGACGACCGCGCCCGCACCCGCCGCTACCAGGGCCTGGGCTGGTTCGACCGGTTCGGTTCGGCCCCGGTGTCGGCCGTCGCTGCCCGGGCGCTCACCTACTGGGTGCGCGACCCGCGGTACCGCACGTCGTACCTGATCATCCTGCTCGTGCCGATCGTCGTCATCCCGCTCGGTGTCGCCGGGGTGCCGTGGCAGTGGACCGCGCTCGTGCCGCTCCCGCTGATGGCGTTGATCGCCGGGTTCCTGCCGCACAACGACGTCTCGTACGACAACACCGCCGTGTGGCTGCACGTCGCCTCGGGTGCGCCCGGGTGGAGCGACCGGCTCGGTCGTGTCGTGCCCGTGCTGGTCGTGGGGGCGCCCGCGATCGTCGCCGGGGCCGCGCTGTCCGCCCGGCTGTTCGGAGACTGGTCGGCGTTCCCGCTGCTCATCGGCGTGAGTGCGAGCGCGCTGCTGTCCGGGCTCGGGTTGTCGAGCGTCCTGTCCGTACTCATGCCCTACCCGACGGTGCGCCCGGGCGACCACCCGTTCCAGCAGCCCCAGGCCGCCGGCGTCACCGCCACGGTCGCGCAGGCGTCCATGGTGATCGGCATCGTGCTCTGCACGGTCCCCGCAGCCTGTCTCGCGGTGCTCGCCGTCGTGCAGGGTCCGGAGCCCTGGTCGGTGCTGACGCTCCTGGTGGGCATCGGGGTCGGTGCCGTCGTGCTCGTGATCGGTGTCTCCGCCGGCGGACGCCTGTTCGACCGCCGCGGCCCCGACCTGCTCGCCGCGGCACAGCGCAACTAGCGACACAGCGCAACGAGCGGCACAGCGCAACGAGCGGCGCAGCGCATCGGGCACCGAGCGACTCCGCGCGACGATCGCCCAGCGCGGACGAGCGGCGCGCCCGAGGGCGGACCGTCGTACCCTGGACCCATGAGCATGACGGAACCAGGCGGCGGCCTCGACGTGATGGACCGGGAGCTCGAGAAGCTCCTCGAAGACGAAGCGATCGAACCCGGTGACCACGAGCGGTTCTCGCACTACGTGAAGAAGGACAAGATCCTGCAGTCGGCGCTGTCCGGCAAGCCGGTCAAGGCCCTGTGCGGCAAGAAGTGGATCCCGGGTCGCGACCCGGAGAAGTTCCCGGTCTGCCCGGACTGCAAGGCCATCTACGAGAAGATGAAGTCCGAGTAGACGCGACCAGCAGACGGACGGGAGGCCCGTGGCGACGCCGCCACGGGCCTCCCGTCCGCCTTTAGGTCGCTTCGTGAGCAGCAATGGTCGGGTCCGTCACGCAGACCCGACCATTGCTGCTCACGAAGCGGCGCCGCGACGCGCGACGTGCGTGCCCTAGATCACCAGGGTGGGGATGGCGGGGTCGCCGCGCCCGATGCGCGACGCGTCTGCGGGCAGCTCCGCCTTCGCGCGCTTGTGGTGCGCGCGTGCGGCCTCGACGCCCTGCGTGCCGAGGAACGCCGGGTCGACCTCGCCGCCGGTGACCACGGGGACCAGCAGCGGCCGCTCGTCCGGGCCGACCTGCGCACCGGTGAGCACGATCTCGGCGGTGGCGACGCCGTTGCGGAGTCGTCGGCCCGCCTCCTTCCGGCCCCCGATCGACGCCTTGTCGGCCGACTTCTTGGCGACGGGGACCCAGTCGCCGCCGTCCGCGTCCCGGTGCGCGACGAGCTTGAACACCATGCCGGCGGCCGGGTGCCCCGAGCCGGAGACGACCGAGGTGCCGACGCCGTACGAGTCGACCGGGGCGGCTCGGAGCGCGGCGATCGTGTACTCGTCGAGGTCGTTCGTCACCGTGATCTTCGTTCCCGTCGCGCCGAGGCGGTCGAGCTGCGCACGCACGGCGGCGACGACGGACGGCAGGTCACCGCTGTCGATCCGGACGCCGCCGAGCTTGCCGTCGGTGAGCCGGACGGCCGTCTCGACCGCGGCCTCGATGTCGTAGGTGTCGACGAGCAGGGTCGTGCCGCTGCCGAGCGCGTCGAGCTGCGACCGGAACGCCTGCTCCTCGGAGTCGTGCAGCAGCGTGAAGGCGTGCGCGGCGGTGCCCATCGTGGGGATGCCCCAGGTGCGCCCGGCCTCGAGGTTGCTCGTTGCACCGAAGCCGGCGACGTAGGCGGCACGAGCGGCGGCGACGGCGTTCCACTCGCCGGTGCGGCGGGAGCCCATCTCGGCGAGCGGGCGGCCGTCGGCGGCGGACACCATCCGGGCGGCAGCCGAGGCGATCGCGGAGTCCGCGTTGAAGATGCTCAGGGCGAGGGTCTCGAGCACGACGGCCTCGGCGAAGGTGCCCTCGATCTGCAGGATGGGGGAGTTCGGGAAGTAGACCTCGCCCTCCCGGTAGGCGCGGACGTCACCGCTGAACCGGTAGTCGGCGAGCCACGAGGCGGTGCCGGCGTCGATGACACCGCGGTCGCGCAGGAACCCGATCTCCTCGTCGCCGAAGCGGAAGTCGCCGAGGGCGGTGAGGAAGCGTCCGAGCCCGGCCGCGACGCCGTAGCGGCGGCCGTCCGGCAGCCGCCGGGCGAACACCTCGAAGACGCATCGGCGGTCGGCGGTGCCGTCCTTCAGGGCGGCGTCCACCATGGTGAGCTCGTACTGGTCGGTGAGGAGCGCGCTGGTCACGTCTCCGACACTAGTGACGTACCGGTGGGGAGGCCCGGAGCACCCCGTGCGCCCGGCCTGCGTGGCGCGCGTGCGTCGGTGCTGGTCGGCCTGCGTCGGTACGCTGGTGCCGTGACGGATGCACCGATCGGAGTCTTCGACAGCGGGGTCGGCGGCCTCACCGTGGCCCGCGCCATCATCGACCAGCTCCCGCGCGAGAGCATCCGGTACGTCGGCGACACCGTGCACTCGCCCTACGGCCCGAAGCCCATCGCCGACGTCCGCCGCTACGCGCTCGAGGTCATGGACGACCTGGTCGAGCAGGGCGTGAAGGCCCTGGTGATCGCGTGCAACACTGCCTCGTCCGCCGTGCTCCGCGACGCCCGCGAACGGTACGAGCAGGCGTACGGCATCCCCGTCGTCGAGGTCATCCAGCCCGCGGCCCGCGCCGCCGTCAAGCAGACCCGAACGGGCCGCATCGGGGTCATCGGCACCGTCGGCACCATCGCGTCGCGCGCCTACGAGGACGCCTTCGCGGTCGCCGCCGACGTCACGCTGACCACAGCCGCGTGCCCCCGGTTCGTCGAGTTCGTCGAGGCCGGGGACACCTCGTCGCCGTCGCTGCGCGAGATCGCGGCCGGCTACCTCGACCCGATCCGTGCCGCCGACGTCGACACCCTCGTGCTCGGCTGCACCCACTACCCGCTCATGTCCGCCGCGATCCAGTTCGTCATGGGTCCGGAGGTCACGCTCGTCTCCAGCGCCGAGGAGACCGCGAACGACGTCTACCGCCGGCTCGTGGAGCACGGGCTCGAGCGCACCGCGACCACCGCCCCGACGTACTCGTTCGAGGCGACGGGCGATGACAAGAACGGCTTCATCCGGCTCGCCCGGCGCTTCCTCGGTCCCGAGGTCTCGAGCGTCGGCCACCTCCAGACGGGGGCCATCACGCTGCCCCGCACCGAAAGGACCCCATGACCGACAACCTCCGCGTCGACGGCCGCACCGCCACCGACCACCGTCCCGTCACCATCGAGCGGGGGTGGAGCACGCAGGCCGAGGGCAGCGCGCTCATCTCCTTCGGCAACACCAAGGTGCTCTGCACCGCGTCGTTCACCAACGGCGTGCCCCGCTGGCTCGCAGGCAAGGGCACCGGCTGGGTCACCGCCGAGTACTCGATGCTGCCGCGGTCGACGAACGAGCGCATGCAGCGCGAGTCCATCAAGGGCAAGGTCGGCGGCCGCACCCACGAGATCTCCCGCCTCATCGGTCGTTCGCTCCGCGCCGTCGTCGACACGAAGGCCCTGGGCGAGAACACCCTCGTCATCGACTGCGACGTGCTGCAGGCCGACGGTGGTACCCGCACGGCGTCGATCACGGGCGCGTACGTGGCGATGGCCGACGCGATCGAGTGGGGCCGCGCCAAGGGCTTCATCGCGAAGAAGGCCACCCCGCTCACCGACAGCGTGCAGGCGATCTCGGTCGGCATCGTCAAGGGGGAGCCGATGCTCGACCTGGCCTACACCGAGGACTCCGCTGCGGACACCGACATGAACATCGTCACGACGGGGTCGGGCAAGTTCATCGAGGTGCAGGGCACCGCCGAGCACGCGCCGTTCGACCGTGACGAGCTGAACGTCCTGCTCGACCTCGGCCTGGCCGGCAACCAGTCGCTCGCGGCGATTCAGCGTTCGGTCCTGGGTCTGGCGTGACGTCCCGCGAGGTGGTGCTGGCCACCCACAACCAGGGCAAGGTCGTCGAACTGCGTGAGATCCTCGGGTCGGCGCTGGGCGAGGGTGTCGAACTCGTCGGGTACGACGGCCCCGAGCCGGTCGAGGACGGCGACAGCTACGCCGCGAACGCCCTGATCAAGGCGCGTGCCGCCGTCGCGCACACGGGGCTGCCGGCGCTCGCCGACGACTCCGGGATCGCCGTCGACGCCCTCGGCGGGGCACCGGGCATCCACTCGGCCCGCTACGCCGGTACCCGCTCGGACGCGGACAACATCGCGCTGCTGCTCACGAACCTGCAGGGCGTCGTCGAGCGGACCGCCGCGTTCGTGTGCGCAGCGGCCTTCGTGACGCCCGACGGTCAGGAGCACGTCGTCGAGGCCGTCTGGAACGGCGAGGTGCTGACCGAGCCCGTCGGTGACGGCGGGCACGGCTACGACCCGGTGTTCCGGCCGGACGACGCCGACCGCTCGTCGGCGGAGCTGACCCGCGACGAGAAGAACGCCCTGTCGCACCGCAGCAAGGCGTTCCGCGGGATCGCACCGATCGTGCGGGAGCACTTCGGCGTCTGAGCGCCGCCGCTCGTTCCGTTCCGCACAACCGAAGTCGCCCCGAACCACGTGATCGCGTGGTCCGGGGCGACTTTGGTTGTGCAGGGCGCTAGAGCGTCGGGTCGACGGTCGGGGCCGTGGCGGCCTCGGCCTCGTTCGTGTGCTTCGCCTTGCGGGCGTTGCGCAGGTACGTCAGCGCCATCGGTACGACGGTCACGACGACCGCGGCGAGCAGGATGATGTCGATGTACTCGCGGACGATGTGCGCCACGAACGGGATGTGCCCGATGAAGTACCCGAGGAACGTCACGCCGACGCCCCAGACCACGGCCCCGATCGCGTTGTAGAGCGAGTACTTCTTGTAGTCCATCCGGCCGACGCCCGCCGCGATCGGGGCGAAGGTGCGGACGACCGGCACGAAGCGCGCCAGGATCACGGCCAGGGGGCCGAAGCGGTGGAAGAACGCGTTGGTACGCTCGACGTTCGCCTTCGAGAAGAGCCCGCTGTCCTTGCGTTCGAAGATCGGGGGCCCGGCCTTCTTGCCGATGTAGTACCCCAGCTCGCCGCCGAGGAACGCGGCGGCGCCGATCATCAGCGCTGCGACCCAGATCGGGATGCCACCGATCTCGCCACCGCGGTCGAAGGCGAACAGGCCGGTGATGACCAGCAGGCTGTCGCCGGGGAAGATGAAGCCGATGAGCAGACCGGTCTCGGCGAACACGATCGCGCAGACCACGAGCACGGCGATGGCCCCGAAGTGGTCGAGGATGTACTGCGGATCGAGCCACGGGATCAGGGCGAGTGCGACGGAGTGCATGGTTCTTCCGGTCGTGGAGCGGGAGTCACGGGGAGGACTCCCGCGGGATGAGGGTACCGCCCGGAAGTGACCGGGCCATCCCTCGCAGGGTTGACCTGCACGAGGCGTGCGGATGACCGCAACGGTGCGCCAGGAGGGACTCGGTGCGGAAGGAGGGACTCGAACCCTCACGCCTGGGGCACAGGAACCTAAATCCTGCGTGTCTACCGATTCCACCACTCCCGCGAGCAGCGGCAGTCTACCGAGCGCGGGGTGCGGGGCGGACGTGCGCCGGGCCTCCAGGCCGTGGGACGCACCGTGCGCGGTCCGCGACCCGGTGCGAGGAACCGGACGTGGTGCGGGGTGGGCCGAGTGCCACCGAGTACGGAACCTCGCACGGTGCGCCAGCGCAGCAGCGCGTCAGCGCAGCGGGCGCGGCAGGTACCGGGGCACGTACCGGAGCAGGATGCCCGCGCCGACCAGGCCGAGCACGCCCATCACCCCGCTCGCGACGGCGATGGACGCGACGGCGGTCACGCCGGAGATGAGGAGCGGTGCGGCCGCCGACCCGAAGTCGCCGGTGAACCGCCAGGCCCCCAGGAACGGTGCCGGGGCGTCGCGCGGTGCGAGGTCCGCGCCGAGCGTCATGAGGATGCCGGAGCCGACCCCGTTGGCCAGGGACATGCCCATCGCGATCGCGACGAACCAGCCGACCCGTGCGTCCAGGTGGCCGCTCCAGGCGAGCAGGAAGTAGCTGATGCTCAGGCCGAGCATGCAGGGCAGGGCGCTCGCGAGGCGTCCCCACCGGTCCATGATCTGCCCGCTCGTGTAGAACAGCGCGAAGTCGACGGCTCCGGCGATGCCGATCACGAGTGCCGCGGTCGAGTCGTCGAGGCCGACGCTCACCGCCCAGAGCGGCAGGATCACCTGCCGCCCGGCGCGCATCGCACCGATCAGGCCGGCGCCGCTGCCGAGCCGCAGCAGGACCGCCCCGTTCGCGCGGATGGTGCGGAAGAGCCCCTGCGCCTCCTGCTGGACGAACTGCGCGCCGGTGTCGGCGGGCGGTTCGGTCGCGTGGTCGCTTGCGTCCGTCGCGTGGTCGGCCGACAGCCGGGAGGCCCGTGGCGGCAACCGCAGACCGCGTGTGCCCGTCGCGGGGTCGCGCAGCACCAGGAGCACGGTCGCCGCCGCCAGGCAGCAGACGACGTGGATCCAGAAGGCGCTGCTGGTGGTCCCGGTCAGGTGGATGACGCCGGCGGCGATGAACGGGCCGACGAAGTAGCCGAAGCGGAAGACGCCGCCCAGGCTCGACAGCGCCCGGGCCCGGATCCGCAGGGGGATCGCGGTGGTCATGTAGGCGTGCCGGGCGAGGGCGAACACCGCGGTGGAGACGCCGACCAGGAACACCCCGAGTGCCAGGACCCAGGCGTTCGCGGCCGTCGTGGCGACGACGAGCCCGACCACCGACACCAGCGCGGCGCCGATCATGGCGTTCCGCTCGCCGATGCGGGCGACGACGATGCCGGACGGCACGTCGCCGATGAGCTCCCCGACCAGGATGAGTGAGGCGACGAAGCCCGCGAACGCCAGGCTGGCACCGAGCGAGTCGGCCGCGATCGGGATGATCGGGATGATCGCGCCCTCGCCGATCGCGAAGAGCGCGGCCGGCAGGAACCCGGACAGCAGGACGGACCGGAAGTCGAATGAGTCGTTCCCCGTCGTGGCCATCGCCCGACCAACGGTACGCCAGCGGTACCGCTTCGTCGGCGGGTTACCCTGGAGGCATGCGTGTTCTTGCGGCGATGAGCGGTGGTGTCGACTCGGCGGTGGCCGCAGCCCGGGCGGTCGACGCCGGCCACGACGTGGTGGGTGTGCACCTGGCCCTGAGCCGGATGCCCGGCACCCTGCGCACCGGCAGCCGCGGGTGCTGCACCATCGAGGACTCGATGGACGCCCAGCGCGCCGCGTCGGCCCTCGGGATCCCGTACTACGTGTGGGACTTCTCGGCCCGGTTCAAGGAGGACGTCGTCGACGACTTCGTGGCCGAGTACCAGGCCGGCCGCACCCCGAACCCCTGCATGCGCTGCAACGAGCGGATCAAGTTCGCGGCGCTGCTCGAGAAGGCACTGGCCCTGGGCTTCGACGCCGTCGCGACCGGGCACTACGCGTCGATCGTCACCGGTCCGGACGGCTCCCGCGAGCTGCACCGGTCGGCCGCGTGGGCGAAGGACCAGTCGTACGTGCTCGGCGTCCTGACCGCCGAGCAGCTGCAGCACGCGATGTTCCCGCTCGGCGCGACGCCGTCGAAGGACGAGGTCCGGGCCGAGGCCGCCGAGCGCGGGCTGACGGTCGCCCAGAAGCCGGACTCCTACGACATCTGCTTCATCCCGGACGGCGACACCCGCGGCTGGCTGGCGGACCGCGTCGGCACCGCGCCCGGCGAGGTCGTCGAGCGTGACGGCACGGTCGTCGGCTCGCACGAGGGCGCCACCGGCTACACCGTCGGACAGCGCCGCGGCCTGGCCCTCGGGCGCCCGGCACCGGACGGCAAGCCCCGGTTCGTGCTCGAGATCCGCCCGAAGGACAACACCGTCGTCGTCGGCCCGAAGGAGGCCCTCGCCGTCACCTCGATGTCCGGCTCGCGGTTCACCTGGGCGGGCACGGCCCCGGCCGACCCGGCGACGCCCTTTGCCTGCGACGTGCAGATCCGCGCGCACGCCGACCCGGTGCCCGCGACGGCCCGCGTGCAGGACGACGTGCTCGTGATCGACGTCGACGAGCCGCTGCACGGGGTCGCTCCCGGCCAGACGGCTGTGGTCTACGTCGGCACGCGGGTGCTCGGCCAGTGCACGATCGACACCACGGTCAGCGCCGTCCCCGTCGACGCCTGAACCCGCCGCTCCCGGGGCACACGCTCGCTGCACGCCGCGTCGGTGGTGCACGGTAGAACTGATGCCATGAGCGAGACCGACGCGACGTTCGAGACCATCGACTCCGACGGGCTCGACGCCGCCCAGGCCGCGCGCGAGGTCGACCGGTTGCGCGCCCGCGTCACCGAGCTGCGCCACGACTACTACGAGGGCAATGCCTCGCCCCTGTCGGACGCCGACTACGACGCCCTGGTGCACCGCCTCGACGCGATCGAACGGCGGTTCCCGGAACTCCTGACGCCCGACAGCCCGACGCAGACCGTGGGCGGGCAGGCGCAGACGACGCAGTTCGCGCCGGTCGAGCACGCCGAGCGCATGCTCTCGCTCGACAACGTCTTCAGCCCCGACGAGCTGACCGAGTGGGCCCTCAAGGTGCAGCGGGACGCCGGTGCCGAGCGGGTGCGGTTCCTGACCGAGCTGAAGATCGACGGCCTGGCCATCAACCTGCGGTACGAGCACGGTCGGCTCGTCTCGGCCGCCACCCGCGGTGACGGCGTGGTCGGCGAGGACGTCACCGGCAACGTCCGCACGATGGGCACGATCCCGGACCGCCTGTCCGGCACCGGTCACCCGCCCCTGGTCGAGGTCCGGGGCGAGATCTTCTTCCCGGTCGCCGAGTTCGACGAGCTCAACGCCAACCAGCGCGAGGCAGGGGAGCGCGTGTTCGCCAACCCGCGCAACGCCGCCGCCGGGTCCCTCCGCCAGAAGGAAGAGGGCAAGTCCGAGGCGAAGCGTGCCCTGATGGTCGACCGGCTGCGGCGTCTGCGGATGCTCGTGCACGGCATCGGCGCGTGGCCCGTCCGTGAACTCGAGCAGGGCACCGACGTCCGCAGCCAGTCCGAGGTCTACGAGCTGCTGCAGACCTGGGGACTCCCGACGAGCAGCCACTACCGGGTGTTCGACACCATCGACGAGGTCAACGGCTTCGTCCGGACCACGGGGGAGCGCCGTTCGTCGGTCGAGCACCAGATCGACGGCGTCGTGGTGAAGGTCGACGACCTCGCCCTGCACGAGGAACTCGGGTCGACGTCGCGGGCGCCGCGGTGGGCGATCGCGTACAAGTACCCGCCGGAAGAAGTGCACACGACGCTCACCGACATCGTGGTCAGCGTCGGCCGCACCGGCCGTGCCACCCCGTTCGCGGTGATGGCCCCGGCCGAGGTCGCCGGGTCCGTCGTCCGCCAGGCCACGCTGCACAACCAGCAGGTCGTCAAGGCGAAGGGCGTGCTGATCGGCGACACGGTGGTGCTGCGGAAGGCCGGCGACGTCATCCCCGAGGTGCTCGGCCCGGTGGTCGAGCTCCGGGACGGCTCCGAGCGCGAGTTCGTGATGCCGACCAACTGCCCCGAGTGCGGCACCGAGCTCGCCCCCGCGAAGGAAGGCGACATCGACCTGCGCTGCCCGAACGCGAAGAGCTGCCCGGCGCAGGTGCGCGGTCGGGTCGAGCACATCGCCTCGCGCGGGTCGCTCGACATCGAGGGGCTCGGCGAGGTCGCGGCCGCAGCACTCACGCAGCCGCTCCGCCCGGAGACCCCGCCGCTCGTCACCGAGGCCGGACTGTTCGACCTGACGATGCAGGACATCGTCCCGATCGAGGTCATCGTCCGCGACGCCGAGACCGGCATGGAGAAGGTCGACGACGACGGCACCCCGAAGCGCGTCACACCGTTCAGCCGGGCGCGCAAGAAGACCGACCCGCCGTTCGACCCCGAGGCACGCGGTGCCGACTACACCGGTGAGCCGAGCCGCTACCCGTCGAAGAACGCGTTCGAGATGCTCGCGAACATCGACGCCGCCAGGACGAAGCCCCTGTGGCGGATCCTGGTCGGCCTGAGCATCCGCCACGTCGGACCCGTCGCCGCCCGGGCCCTGGCGAACCACTTCGGGTCCCTCGACGCGATCCGGTCGGCATCGCGCGAGGACCTCGCCGCCGTCGACGGGGTCGGCGGGATCATCGCCGACGCCCTGCTCGCCTGGTTCGACGTCGACTGGCACCGCGAGATCATCGACCGCTGGACCACGGCCGGCGTGCAGTTCACCACCCCGGGCCACCCCGGCCCGGGCAGCGCCGACGTCGAGGGCGGCGTGCTGAGCGGCGTCACCGTCGTCGCCACCGGGTCACTCGAGGGCTACACGCGCGAAGGTGCACAGGAGGCGATCATCACCGCCGGCGGCAAGGCTGCCTCGAGCGTGAGCAAGAAGACCGACTTCGTGGCGGCCGGTCCGGGTGCCGGTTCGAAGCTCACGAAGGCTGAGCAGTTGGGCGTCCGGATCATCGACGCCGAGCAGTTCCACCTGCTCGTGACCGAGGGGCCCGCGGCGCTCGCCGAACCGGAAGCGCCCACGACCGAGGACTGAGGACCGAGGACCGACCGGGCGCGCAGCACGCCCGGTCGCATCCGCTGAGCGCGGCGCGCCGCCGAACGCGCCCAGTTCGGGGGACAAGTTGCATCGCGCATGGATGATCCGCGGACATCTCCATAGACTCGACCGAGCATCACCCGTCGTCTGCAGGGGGACGTCGGGACGGCCTTCCCGGGGGAGACCCGAATGCTGCTCATCGCTGCGGCTCTGCTCACCGCCTCGGTGCACTCGCTCGGAGTGATCGAGGCCCCAGGCATGCCCCCGGCGCACCAGGTCACGGTCGCCAGCACCGCCACGACCCGCATCGTCCCGGTCGACGACGTGCTCTCGTCGGCGTCCGTGTCGGCGTCGGCATCCGTGTCGGCTCCCGTGGCGACGCCGGTGGCGGCAGCGGCGTCGTCGACGACCGCGGTGCGGGTGGACGACCTCGCCGCCGCACACGGACGAGCCTTCGTCGAGGACCTCGGTGCGCTCGGTGCCGCCGACCTGCGGAGCGCGGCCACCGACCGCGGCGTCGTGGCGACGGTGCAGGACGACCCGCCGCCCGCGCAGACCGTCGCGCAGTGGTGGTCGCACCTGCCCGCCGACGAGCAGGACCGACTCCTCGCGCACGCGCCCGCCCTGGTCGGGAACCTCGAGGGCGTGCCGTACGCCGTCCGTGACCGGGCGAACCGTGCGACGCTGACGTCCGGCCTCGCCGACGCCCACCTCGGTGCAGCCCGGGCCGCGATGCTCGGGCAGGTCCGGGACTCCCTGGTGCAGCAAGCCGGCGACCCGCGGCGCTTCCTGGTGGCGCTCGACACCCGGGGGTCCGGGCGTGCGGCGATCAGCATCGGCGACCTCGACACCGCGGCCGACGTCACCGTCGTGGTGCCGGGCATGTTCTTCACGGTCACCGGGCAGATGACCGACTTCACGAACACCGCCAACGACCTGTCCCGCGAGCAGGCCACCCTGGCGCCGCTCGCCGCCACGGGCAACGGGTCGGGAGCCGCCGTCGTCGCGTGGATGGGGTACCGGACGCCGGACCTGTCCAACATCCTGTCGCTCGGGCTCGCACGGACCGGGGCCGAGCGGCTCGAACGGACCGTCGCAGGGCTTCGCGTGATCCGGGCGGGCGACCAACCGCGCGTGAACATCGTCGCGCACTCGTACGGGTCGACCACGGCGATGACGGCCCTGGCGTCGGGGCGGATGGCCGCCGACACCCTGACCGTGCTCGGATCGCCGGGCAGCGACGTCCGGACGGCGGACGACCTCGCAGTCGCCACCGGGCAGGTCTTCGTCGGCGGTGCGCACAGCGATCCCATCGCGGGTTCCGGGTACTTCGGCACCGACCCGGGCGGGGCGTCGTTCGGGTCGACCGTGCTCGACCTCGCCGGGGGCGCCGACGCGCTGTCGGCCGGTGACGTGTTCCGGCGACCCGTGGGGCACAACGACTACCTCAAGCCGGGCACGGCATCGCTGCACGACGTCGCCCTGATCGGCATCGGACGCGGCGACCTGGTGCGCGAGCAGGTCCGACGCGGCAAGTCGGGTGGTGACGGCATCGTCGGCGCCTCGCCGGACATGTACCTCGTGCGCCCGCAGGACCTGCAGCCCCGTGACTGACGGGCCGTGACCGACGGGCGGTGGGCGGCCGGCCCTGACCGACCGGGCGGACCCGCCGGTCGTGGCGACGCGGTGGACGTGACCCGATCGTGACCGGCGGCCGACGTGGCGGAGCCGATGCGGGCCTCCCGGCCGGATCGGTGCGCCCGCGCGGATCGCGACGCGTCCTCGGAACCGCCTGGGTGGCAACCTGAGCGCGACCGCAGCCTGCACTCGTTCCAGGGCAGAACCAGTACAGCCCTGCTGCCTACGGTGCCGTCATGCGTGTGGTGCGATGGCCTGGTGCTCTCCTGATGTTCGTGGTGATGTCCGTGCTCGCCGGCATGCTCGTCGCCGTCGCGGTGACCCCGGCGGTCGCCGTCGCGGGTGAGGGGACGTCCGGGGCGGTCTCGTTCTTCGAGGACCTCCCGACCTACCTCGACGTGCAGACCCCGCAGCAGGTGTCGTCCGTGTACGCGGAGCAGGGCGGGAAGCAGGTCAAGATCGCCTCGTTCTACGCCGAGAACCGCACGAACGTGACGGCCGACCAGATGGCCGACTCGCTCAAGCAGGCGGCGATCGACACCGAGGACCCGCGCTACTACGACGAGGGCGGCATCGACGTGCTCGGGACGCTCCGCGGGGTCGCCGCGACCGTCGTCGGCGGGGACGTGCAGGGCGGCTCGAGCATCACGCAGCAGTACGTGAAGAACGTCCTGGTGCAGCAGTGCGAGGAGCTCACGGGCAAGGACCAGGCCGCCACCGAGAAGAAGGTCGAAGCCTGCTACGAGGACGCGGCCGGCGTCACGCCGCAGCGCAAGCTGCAGGAGATGCGGTACGCGATCGCGGTGAACAAGAAGTACTCGAAGGACGAGATCCTGACCGGGTACCTCAACATCGTCGGGCTCGGCGGGCGGGTCTACGGGGCCGAGGCCGGGGCCGAGTACTACTTCGGCGTGCACGCGAAGGACCTGTCGCTCGTGCAGTCGGCCACGCTCGTCGCGATCCTCAACAACCCGTCGAACCTGCGCATCGACGTGCCGAGCGACAAGGACAACGGCAAGGCCAACGGGTACGAGCTGACGAAGGAGCGCCGCGACTACGTGCTCCGCCGGATGCAGGCGCACGGGTCGATCACGAAGGCACAGATGACGAAGGCGATCGCGACGCCGGTCACGCCGAAGATCACCGAGACCGCCAACGGGTGCTCGACCGCCGCGACGCACCACGACGCCGGGTACTTCTGCGACTACGTCCGCGACCAGGTGCTGCAGGACCCCGCGTTCGGCAAGACCGCGGCGGCACGCATCGCCACGCTCGACACCAAGGGCCTGCAGATCCACACCTCGCTCGACCTCGACCTGCAGGGCCAGGCACAGTCCGCCCTGTCCACCTACGTGCCGGCCACGATGGCGGGCGTCGACGTCGGCGGCTCGAACGTCACCGTGGAACCCGGCACCGGCCGGATCATGTCGATGGTCCAGAACACCACGTACACGCAGGGGGACAACGCCGCGGCCGGGGCCACGGCGGTGAACTACAGTGCCGACTCCGGGTACGGCAACTCGGGCGGGTTCCAGACCGGCTCGACCTACAAGGTGTTCACCCTGGCCGAGTGGCTCGCCAGCGGGCACACCCTGTCCGACTCGGTCACCACCTCGGAGCACCAGTTCGCGAACGCCGAGTTCACCAACACCTGCCAGAACGTCGCGGGCGGCACCTGGAACGTCGCCAACGCCGAGAGCGTGCCGTCGTCGATGTCGGTCGAGGCGGCGACGGTCGAGTCGATCAACACGGCGTACGCCCAGATGGGCAAGCAGCTCGACCTGTGCAAGATCGCCCAGCTCGCGCAGTCGATGGGCATCCACCGCGCCGACGGCGGTGACCTGACGCAGACGCCGTCGTCGATCCTCGGCGTGAACGAGTTGTCGCCGATCGACCTGGCCGAGGCCTACGCGGGCTTCGCCAACGGCGGCATCGTGTGCACGCCCACCGCGATCGACTCGGTGACCGAGGCGGACGGCACGAAGATCACCCCGACGCCGTCGTCCTGCACGCAGGGCGTCTCCGCCGACGTCGCGGGCACGGTCGACTACGCGCTGCAGGGCGTGCTGTCCGGTTCGGGGACCGCCGCGAGCGCGAACCCCGGGGACAGCGTGGCGAAGTTCGCGAAGACCGGCACCACCGACGGCGACGTGCAGAACTGGCTGGTCGCGTCGTCGACGAAGTACACGAACGCCACCTGGGTCGGCAACGTGCAGGGGAGCGTGAGCCTGGCGAACTGGCCCTTCCTGCAGGGCACCACCGGGTACAGCGCGAAGTTCGGGGTCGGGAAGTCGATGATGGCGTACCTCGACCAGACCGTCGGCGGGGGAGCGCTGCCGGCGCCGAGCCAGGAGATGATCGGGCAGGCGAGCAAGTCGTCGTCTTCGTCTTCGTCGTCGTCTTCGTCTTCGTCGTCGTCTTCGTCGTCGTCTTCGTCCTCGTCCGGGCAGGGAACGGCGCAGGACGACCAGACCACGCCGACGGCTGCTCCGGCTGCGCCTGCCGCTCCGGCCGCACCCGCTGCCCCGGCTGCGCCGGCGCCCGCCGCGACGGTGGCCCCGGCGGCACCGGCTGCGAGGGGCCAGAACGGGAAGTGACCCGCTGACCCCCTGGAGGCCCGGTGCCGGTCCGGCGGACCGGCACCGGGCCTCCAGGGGGTTGTCCACAGCCGCGCCTGCGCGCCCGACGCAGCCAATAGACTGTGGGGCATTCCACGAACCGATCGACGGAGCACCATGCCTGACATCACGAGCGAGCAGGTCGCACACCTGGCGAACCTCGCACGTATCGCACTCACGCCCGACGAGATCGAGAAGCTGACCGGGGAGCTGTCGCACATCGTCGAGAGCGTCGCCAAGGTCGCCGAGGTCGCGACCGACGACGTCCCGGCGACGAGCCACCCCGTGCCGCTCGGCAACGTCACCCGACCCGACGTGGTCGGCACGACGCTGACGCAGGAGCAGGCGCTCTCCGGGGCGCCCGACTCCGACGGCGAACGGTTCCGCGTGACCGCCATCCTCGGCGAAGAACAGTAGGGCGAAGAACAGTGACTGACGACATCACGAAGCTGAGCGCCGCGGCGCTCGCCGACGCCCTCGTGGCGCGCGACGTCTCGAGCGTCGAGGCCACCCAGGCCCACCTCGACCGGATCGCCGCCGTCGACGGCGACGTGCACGCGTTCCTGCACGTCAACCAGAACGCCCTGGCGGTGGCGAAGTCGATCGACTCCCGCCGTGCCGCGGGCGACGACCTCGGGCCGCTCGCCGGTGTGCCGATCGCCGTCAAGGACGTCCTGTGCACGCAGGACATGCCCACGACCGCCGGGTCCAGGATCCTCGAGGGCTGGGTGCCGCCGTACGACGCCACCCCCGTCGCGAAGCTCCGCGCCGCCGGCCTCGTGCCGCTCGGCAAGACCAACATGGACGAGTTCGCGATGGGCTCGACCACCGAGTTCTCTGCCTACGGGCCGACCCGCAACCCGTGGGACCTCGACCGGATCCCCGGCGGCTCCGGCGGTGGCTCGGCCGCTGCGGTCGCCGCGCACGAAGCACCCTTCGCCCTCGGTTCGGACACGGGTGGCTCCATCCGTCAGCCGGGTGCGGTGACGGGCACGGTCGGTGTGAAGCCGACCTACGGCGGGGTGAGCCGTTACGGCGCCATCGCCCTGGCGTCCAGCCTCGACCAGATCGGCCCGGTGTCCCGCACCGTCCTCGACGCCGCGCTCCTGCACGACGTCATCGGCGGGCACGACCCGAAGGACTCCACGTCCATCCCGGACGCCTGGCCCTCGATGGCCGCGGCCGCACGCGAAGGGCTGCAGGCGGACACGCTCCGCGGCCTGCGCGTCGGCGTGGTGAAGGAACTCGCCGGGGGCGACGGGTTCCAGGCCGGTGTCACCCAGCGCTTCCAGGAGACGGTCGCGCTGCTCGAGTCGGCCGGTGCGGTCGTCGTCGAGATCGACGCCCCGTCGTTCGCGTACGCGATCAGCGCGTACTACCTGATCCTCCCGGCCGAGGCGTCGTCGAACCTCGCCAAGTTCGACTCGGTGCGCTTCGGCCTCCGGGTCACGCCCGAGAACGGTGCCACCGTCGAGGACGTCATGGCCGCCACGCGTGAAGCCGGCTTCGGCCCCGAGGTCAAGCGGCGCATCATCCTCGGCACCTACGCCCTGAGCGCCGGCTACTACGACGCCTACTACGGCTCGGCGCAGAAGGTCCGCACGCTCGTGCAGCGGGACTTCCAGGCCGCCTTCGAGCAGGTCGACCTGCTCGTCAGCCCGTCGGCCCCGACGACCGCGTTCCCGATCGGTGAGCGCATCGACGACCCGCTGGCGATGTACCTCAACGACCTCACGACGATCCCGGCGAACCTCGCCGGCGTCCCCGGCATGAGCATCCCGAACGGCCTCGCGCCCGAGGACGGCCTGCCCGTCGGCGTGCAGCTGATGGCGCCCCAGCGTGAGGACGCCCGGCTGTACCGCTACGGTGCCGCCCTCGAGCGTCTGCTCGAACAGCAGTGGGGCGCGCCGCTCATCGCGTCCGTCCCGGACCTCGACCAGAGTCAGCAGTCCGCTGCGCAGGAAGGTGTGATCTGATGGCGCAGAAGGACGCGCTGATGGACTTCGACGAGGCGCTCGAGCGCTACGAGCCGGTGCTCGGCTTCGAGGTCCACGTCGAACTCGCGACGAAGACCAAGATGTTCTCGGACGCCCCGAACTTCTTCGGCGGCGAACCCAACACGAACGTCACCCCGGTCGACCTCGGGCTGCCCGGGTCGCTGCCGGTCGTGAACGCACAGGCCGTGCGGTACTCGATCCAGCTCGGGCTCGCGCTCGGCTGCTCGATCGCCGAGTCCTCGCGGTTCGCCCGGAAGAACTACTTCTACCCGGACAACCCGAAGAACTACCAGGTCTCGCAGTACGACGAGCCCATCGCCTACGAGGGCGAGGTCGAGGTCGAGCTCGCCGACGGGACGATCTACAACATCCCGATCGAGCGCGCCCACATGGAAGAGGACGCCGGCAAGCTGACGCACGTCGGCGGTGCCACCGGCCGCATCCAGGGTGCCGAGTACTCGCTCGTCGACTACAACCGTGCCGGCGTGCCCCTGGTCGAGATCGTCACGAAGCCGATCTTCGGCGCCGAGCACCGTGCCCCCGAGCTCGGAGCCGCCTACGTGCAGGTCATCCGCGACCTCGTCCGGGCGCTCGGTGTCTCCGAGGCGCGCATGGAGCGCGGCAACCTGCGGTGCGACGCGAACATCTCGCTGCGCCCTCGCGGGCAGGAGAAGCTCGGCACCCGCACCGAGACCAAGAACGTCAACTCGTTCCGCGCCGTCGAGCGTGCGATCCGCTACGAGATCCAGCGCCAGGCCGCGATCCTCGCCGCCGGTGGCACGATCACGCAGGAGACCCGCCACTGGCACGAGGACACCGGTCGCACCTCGGCCGGTCGTCCGAAGTCGGACGCCGACGACTACCGGTACTTCCCGGAGCCCGACCTGCTGCCCGTCGTGCCGGACCCGGCCGTCATCGCGGAGCTCCGTGCCTCGCTGCCCGAGGCACCGGTCGCACGTCGCCGTCGTCTGAAGGGTGACTGGGGCTTCGCCGACCTGGAGTTCCAGGACGTCGTGAACGGCGGGCTGCTCGACGAGGTCGAGGGCACCGTCGCCGCCGGCGCCGCACCGCAGGCCGCCCGCAAGTGGTGGACCGGTGAGATCAGCCGCGTCGCCAACGCGCAGGACGCCGCTCCCGGTGACCTGGTGTCGCCGAAGCACGTCGCCGAGGTCATCGCGCTCGTCGAGTCCGGCGACCTGACCGACCGCCTGGCACGCCAGGTGCTCGAGGGCGTCATCGCGGGCGAGGGTTCGCCGGCGCAGGTCGTCGAGGCCCGTGGGCTCAAGGTCGTCTCGGACGACTCCGCCCTGACGGCCGCGGTCGACGAAGCACTCGCGGCGCAGCCCGACGTGCTGGCGAAGATCCAGGACGGCAAGGTCCAGGCGGCCGGCGCGATCATCGGTGCGGTCATGAAGGCCATGAAGGGCCAGGCCGACGCCGCCCGCGTGCGGGAACTCGTGCTGGAGCGCGCACAGCAGTCCTAGGCAGTTCCACCTCGGAGGGCACGGTACCGGTCGGTGCCGTGCCCTCCGTGCGTCCCGTCGCCGTGGGTCCCGTTGCCGTGTGCATCCTGGGGACGCGTCAGCGATCCGGTGACAGGATGAGTCGTGTCCGCAACGATCCGCGCCATCGGAACCGCCGTCCCCGAGACGACCCTCGACCAGCCCCGGGTGCGTGACCTGTTCTCCGCCCAACCCGACCTCGGGCGGCTCGGCAAACGGCTCGTCCCGGCCGCGTTCGACGGGTCGGCGGTCGACCAGCGGCACACCGTCCTCGAGGAACTCGACTCCGCGCGTGCCGGTGGGGCCTTCCGTGACGACGACGGCACCCTGCGCTCGCCGTCCACCGGCTCGCGGAACGACCGGTACCGCGAACTCGCCCCGCCGCTGTTCGTCGCGGCCGCCCGCGACGCCGTCGAACGTGCCGGCATCGCGCCGGAGGCCGTCACGCACCTGGTGACCGTGTCCTGCACCGGGTTCACGCAGCCTGGGCCCGACATCGACGTCGTCGAGCAGCTCGGGCTCCCCGGGGGCGTCTTCCGGCACCACATCGGCTTCATGGGTTGCTGCGCCGCGTTCCCCGCGCTCCGGATCGCCGCGGCGTTCGTCGACCAGGACCCGGACGCGGTCGTGCTCGTGGTCTGCGGTGAACTCTGCACCCTGCACGTCCGCGCCTCGAACGACCCCGACCAGATCGTCGCGAACAGCGTCTTCGGCGACGGTGCGGCCGCCGCGGTCGTCGCCCGGGACGGAGCCGGTCTGCGCTTCGACGACTTCACGACGGCCGTGGTGCCCGAGGGGGCGTCCGAGATGGCGTGGAACATCGGGGACGAGGGCTTCGAGATGGTCCTGTCCACCG
The DNA here is from genome assembly GCF_003234305.1 of Curtobacterium sp. MCLR17_055. Taxonomy (NCBI): domain Bacteria; kingdom Bacillati; phylum Actinomycetota; class Actinomycetes; order Micrococcales; family Microbacteriaceae; genus Curtobacterium; species Curtobacterium sp. MCLR17_055. The sequence goes on along the minus strand of NZ_QKSX01000008.1, from coordinate 27,964 downwards.
CCGTGCCGAAGCTCGTCGGCCTGCACGTCCCGAGCGCCGTGCAACCGCTGCTCGACGGCGGGCCGGCGTCGGACGTGCCGGTGTGGGCGGTGCACCCGGGCGGCCGGGCCATCCTCGACCGCACGCAGGAGTCGCTCGGCCTGCCCGACAGCGCCATGGAGTCGAGCCGACGGGTGCTGCGGGAACACGGGAACATGTCGAGCGCCACCGTGCTCTTCGTGCTGCGCGACGCCGTCGACGCCGGTCTCGAGGACGGCAGTGCCGTCGTCGCGCTCGCCTTCGGCCCCGGCCTCACCGTCGAGAGCGCACGGCTCACCGCGGTGCGGACCGAGGCGTCGCCCGCGGCAGAACCCGCGGCAGAGCCCGTGGCGGAACCCGTGGCGGATCCCGCTGTCGCGCCCGCCCGCGTGCCCGTCGCGACCACGGGCACGGCGTGAGCCGTCAGGACGGCGGCACCACGGGCCTCCCGGCCGTCGACCTGCGCACCCGCGCGCTCGACCTGACCGAACTGATGGACGACCCGGACTGCGACCCGCGTGCGCTCGCGCGCACCTTCCGGCGCTTCGCCGTCGTGAACGCGCTCGTGAGCGGCTGGCGCGCGGCCTGGCGGTCCCACGTCGTGCCGGCCCTGCCCGCCAGCGGCCGCGGCCGGGTGCTCGACCTGGGGTGCGGCGGCGGCGACCTGGCCCGCTCGCTGGTGCGCTGGGCGGCGAGCGACGGATTCGACCTCGAGGTCGTCGGGGTCGACCCGGACGAACGTGCCATCGCCGCGGCACGGCGGTCGTCCCCGACCGGCGTGACGTTCCGGCAGCAGTCGAGCGGTGACCTGGTCGCGGCGGGTGAGCGGTTCGACGTCGTCGTGTCGAACCACGTGCTGCACCACCTGGGCGACGAGGAACGGCGGGGGTTCCTGGCCGACTCCGAACTGCTCGCGAGCGGGCGCAGCCTGCACTCGGACATCCGTCGGTCGCCGGCGGCCTACCGGGCGTACGCGCTGGCGTCACCGCTCGTGGCGGCGGGGACGTTCATCCGCGTCGACGGCCTGCGGTCGATCCGCCGGAGCTTCACCGTGCCCGAACTCCGCGACGTGCTGCCCGGCGGGTGGCGGGCCGAGGCAGCGGCGCCGCACCGGGTGCTGGCGATCCGCGACGCCTGAGCGGGCGGGCCGCCGGTTGTCGACGCGACCGGACGACGGACGGGAGGCCCGTGGCGACGCCGCCACGGGCCTCCCGTCCGTCTGCCGGTGCGTCCACGACGCGCGCCGCTACGGGCGCAGCAGCACCTTGATGGCCCGGCGCTCGTCCATCGCGCGGTAGGCCTCGGCGGCCTCGTCGAGCGGCAGCTCCAGGTCGAAGACGCGACCGGGGTCGATCGCGCCGGCCAGCACGTCGGGCAGCAGCTCCGGGATGTACTTCCGTGCCGGGGCCATGCCGCCCGCGATCGCGATGTTCGTGTCGAACAGGTAGCGCGTGCCGATGGTCGGCACCCCGTGCGGGACCCCGACGAAGCCGACGTTGCCACCGGGGCGCACCGAGTGCAGCGCCTGGTCCATGCTCTCCTCGGTGCCGACGGCCTCGACCCCGCAGTCGGCCAGGTCGCCGCCGAGCAGCGCGCGGACCGCCGCGACGCCCTCGTCGCCGCGCTCCGCCACGATGTCGGTGGCACCGAACTCGCGGGCGAGTGCCTGCCGGTCGGCGTGGCGGCTCATCGCGATGATGCGCTCCGCCCCGAGCCGCTTCGAGGCGAGCACGGCGGACAGGCCGACCGCGCCGTCGCCGACCACGACGACGGTCTTGCCGGGGCCGACCGCTGCCGACACGGCGGCGTGGTGACCGGTCGAGAAGACGTCGGACAGGGTGAGCAGCGACGGCACCAGGGCCGGGTCGACCGGGCCGGGGACCGCGACGAGCGTGGCGTCGGCGTCCGGGATCCGCACGTACTCGGCCTGTGCGCCACCGACGGGGTCGCCGTACGCGTCCGTGCTGCCGAACCCGGACAGGTGGTCGCAGCCGGTGGTCATGCCGTTGCGGCAGGCCTGGCAGGTGCCGTCGTTCATGGTGAAGGGGGAGATGACGAAGTCGCCCTCGTGCAGGCCGGTGACGTCGTCACCGACGGCGACGACCTCGCCGACGAGCTCGTGGCCGATCGGCCGGGGCTGCTTCGTCTCGGTGACGCCGCGGTAGGGCCAGAGGTCCGATCCGCAGACACAGGCCGCGAGGACCTTGACGACGACGTCCTTGCCGGACAGGAGCCCGGGTCGGTCGCGCTCCTCGACGCGGATGTCGTTCGGGGCGTGGATGATCGCTGCGCGCACGGGCGGGCCTTCCGTCGAGATGATGGGGAACCGGCGCGGTCGACGTCGTCCGGGCCGTCGTCGACAGTACCCTCGTGCGGGTGGACGACGACCGGTACGGCGGCGATGTGCTCTCGGGGGACTGGCGCTCGCGCGGGGTGAAGAAGGTGCGGCAGGTGCCGCTCGAACGGGACATGGTGCTCGAGGACCCGGACTCCGGGTGGGCCGGTGCCGTGGTGGGGCTCGAGGCGGGCAACATCGCGCTCGAGGACTGGAAGGGCCGCACGCGCTCCTTCCCCTTCACCGGGCAGTTCCTGCTCGAGGGTGAGCTGGTGACGCTGGGGCGGCCGTCGGCGCCGGTCGGGCGGTCGGCCGCAGCCGCTGCCGGCTCGCCGGGTTCGCTGGGTTCCGTTCACTCGGACTGGAGGCCCGGGGGCACGCCCGCCGTGCGGCAGGCGTCCGACGGTGGTCGCCTCCGCACCGCGTCCGGATCGTTCGCCGTGGAGTCGCAGCGAGCTCGGGTTGCGCTGCCGAGCCGCATCATGGTCGAGGGCAAGCACGACGCGGAACTCGTCGAGAAGGTCTGGGGTGCCGACCTGCGCGTCGAGGGCGTCGTGGTCGAGGAACTCTCCGGCGTCGACAACCTGGCCGCGGTGCTCGACGAGTTCCAGCCGACGCGGGAGCGCCGGGTCGGGGTCCTGGTCGACCACCTGGTGCCCGGGTCGAAGGAGTCCCGCTTCGCCAACGCGGTGATGCGCGGCAAGTGGGGCGCACACGTGCTCGTCGTCGGGCACCCGTTCGTCGACGTCTGGCAGTCGGTCAAGCCGGCGCGGGTCGGGCTGCGGGCGTGGCCGACGATCCCGCGCTCGATCGAGTGGAAGGCGGGCATCTGCCAGGCACTCGGCTGGCCGCACGCCGAGCAGGCCGACATCGCCCGGGCATGGCAGCGGATCCTCGGGCAGGTGCGCACCTTCGCCGACCTCGAGCCGGAGCTGCTCGGCCGTGTCGAGGAGCTGATCGACTTCGTGACGGAACCACAGGGCTGAGAACCGGCGGATTGCCCGGCCGGCGCGGTGTGCCGGGGGTGATCCGCGCCTCCAGGCCTACTGTTGAGGGATGGACGGCATCGACGGTCGCGTGCGGGGCGCGGTCGACCTGTGGCTGCGCTGGCTGCCACGCTGGCAGATCGGGACCGCCCGCCCGCGCACGCGCATCTGCCGGAAGTGCACCGGGTCCCCGATCGCCGCGGCCGCGGGGTTCGGACCCGACGTGCCGCACGCCGTCCAGCACGCGCTGATCGGGCGGATCTCGACGATCGTCGAGGACGCCGTCGACGACTACACGGCGAAGAACCTGCCGCTGCTGCAGCGCGAACTCGAGCGGGCGGCGGCGCGGAAGCGGCATGCCGGGTACCAGCCGGCCGAGGGGTTGTCGCCGGAGTTCCAGGGCCTCGACGTGGACCCCGAGCCGTCGCCGGGATCGCCGTTCCTGTTCACCCTCGGCGAGCTGGCCGGCACCGGTGCGGGGGAGCAGACGCCGCGCGAGCCGCTGTCCGACGAGGCGAAGGCCGCGCTCCGGCACGAGATCGCGCTGTCCGACGAGTGTGCGCGGTCGACCGGCACCGCGGTGTGCCTGGCGCTCATCGACCACCGGCCGCGGATCGCCGAGGCCGTGGAACGCCTGGTGGAGCCGCAGATCGAGGCGCTGGTGTCGGACATGTTCCGCGGGTTCGACGGGCCGGAGGACGGGCCGCGCAGCGGGCTGTTCTAGGTGCGGGCGCGGGTGCGCGTGCGCGGCTGCGGGTGGCTGCGGCCGTGGGCCGAAGCCGCACGGTGCTGTCTGTGTCGGCCCGTGCGAGGTTGTCCGCTCGGTGCACGCTTGTAGCGCCGCACCGAGCCACCACGGTGGTACTGCTTGACGAACCTCGCACCGTGCGTGCTTCTCGAGCCTCGCACCGCAACACGAACCGTGCGCGGTTTGAGCGACCTCGCACCGTGCGCCAGGCCCGGAGCCTGCACGGGTCGAGTCGACGCGCACCGTGCGAGGTCGGCGGGTCGGGGGATCGGCGTCAGCGGGGGAGCAGGGTGCGGCCGGGGATCACGGTGCCGCGCAGTGAGCGGTGCTCGACCGGGCGCGTGGGGTCGTCGATGCGGCCGATGACCAGGTCGATGGCCTCGCGGCCGATGCGCTCGATCGGTTGCTCGAGGGTCGTGAAGCCGATCCAGTCGCTCGCCAGCGGGTAGACGCCGTCGAACCCGGTGACGGAGAGGTCGCGCGGGACCTCCACACCGCGGCGGGCCAGCGCCTCGCACACGTCGAGCATGAGCCGGTCGGTCGGGCACATCACCGCGGTCACGCCCGACTCCTGCACGGCGTCCACCAGGTCGGCGGCGAGGTCGTCGGGTGGCCGCACGAAGCTCGCGTCGATGTCGATCACCCGGATGCCACGTGCTCGGAGTCGCTCGAGCATCGCCGACGACCGCGCGTGCTGCGTGATCGCGTTGTCGAGCGGGACGGTGAACACCACGGCGGTGGTGTGGCCGGCATCGGCGACGGCGTCCGCGATGGAGGCCCCACCGTCGACCTCGTCGCAGTAGACGCTCGAGAGCGCCGGGTGCAGCTCGGGCCGACCCGCGACGACGGTGGCGATGCGGGGCGCGAACTCGGCGATGTCGGCGGACGGCATCAGGCCGCTGCACACGACGAGCCCGTCGACGCGCATGGACACGAGTGCGGCGAGGGCGGACTTCTCGTCCTCGACCCGACCGACGCCCGTCGTGGTGACGACGCGGTAGCCGAGCTCCGATGCGCGGCGCTCCATCACGGCGTGCAGTGCGGTGTAGACCATCGACGATGCATCCCGGACGAGCATCCCGATCGTGTTCGTGCGACCGCTGACCAGCCCGCGAGCCATCGCGTTCGCGACGTACCCGAGCTCGGCTGCCGCTCGTTCGACGCGTTCGCGGGTCTCGTCCGAGAACCGTCCGGTCCCGGAGAGCACGCGGCTCACCGCCGACTTCGAGACCCCCGCACGTGCGGCGACGTCGAGGATCGTCGGTTGGGAACCGCGGCTGCCGTTCACGCGTCGGACGCTGCGGCGTCCCGTCCCGACCGCGACGCGGTGAACCGGATCACACCGCGGGCGATCGCACGCCAGCCGAGCAGGAACACCCCGAGCACGATGGTCGCGACGATGACGAACGAGATCGGCAGCGGGTTGCCGTCGACGTCCCCCTGCCCGGTGGCGACGCGGATGGCCAGACCGACGAAGACCGTGAGGACCCAGACCACGACACCGGTCGGCCAGAAGCGCAGCGGTCGAGCCCAGGCACCGCTCGTCACGTACCCGATCGCCCAACCGGCCAGGAACGGGTAGGCGGTGGTCCAGAGCGCGAGTGCCGTGTTGGCCTCACCGTGCGACGAGCGCCCGATGAGCGCGAAGACGACGATGAGGACGACGTCGATGACGGCTGCGAGCCAACCCCAGGTGCGTGCGTTCACCCGCTCATTCTCGCAGGCCCCCGGGCTGCCCGCTCATTCCTCCACAAGGTGGTCGACGGGGCTGGTCCTCCACAGCACTCCCATGCGGTGCTGCTCTGAAGGCGGAGGATCCGGAGCATCACGAGTATGTCGATGAACCTCAAGCTCGCACCGGTCCCCGAAGTCCTCACCTTCCGAACGTCCGCCCAGCGCCCCGACGAGTCCGATGTCATCAGACGTCGGGCCGCTGCGGGGGAGCTCACACGGGTAGCACGCGGACTGTACGCGGAGTCCGCGGGATGGGCCGCACTCCGCCCCAGCGAGCAGCACCACGTTCGGCTGCGCTCGTTCGCCGACCGGATCCGCCCCGGAGACCTGATCTCACACGTCTCGGCCGCCGTCGTCTTCGGTGTGCCCCTGCTCACCCCACCACCGACACGGATCCACGTGACCTCACGCGGTGCCGACCGGCGCACCACGAACGCGACCTTCGTGGTGCATGCCGACCTCGACGCCGAACGGAACGAGCGTCCGGTCGCCACGCCCGACGGGTTGCTGGTGTGTGGACTCGATCGGCTGGCGACTGATCTCGCACTCACGCTGCCGTTCACCGACGCAGTCGTGTCCCTCGATGCGCTCCTCCGTCGCGAGGTCGAGCGCGAAGACGTCCGGTCGGCGATCGAGCGGCGCGGGCAGAAGGGACGACGTCGGGCGCTCCGGGCGATCGGGTTCGCCGATCCCGCATCGGACTCACCGGGGGAGTCGTACGCACGAGCGCGGTTCGACCAGTTCGGGACACCGCCGCCGGTCCTCCAGCACCGCTTCCGAGCGCCCGGCGAGCCGGACATCGTCGTGGACTTCTGGTTCCCGGACGCCGGGGTCGTGGTCGAGTTCGACGGAGCCGTGAAGTACCGGAGCAGTGCGTACCTGCGGGGACGGACGCCGGAGGAAGCGCTGTTCGACGAGAAGATCCGAGAAGACCGACTCCGCGCGTTCCCCGAGGTACGAACCGTGGTGCGGCTCACCTGGTCGGACCTGCGCAACGAGTGGGTCCTCCGCGCGAAGCTCCGCCAGGCCGGAGTCCGCATGTCGCGCTGAGGGGCTTCAGCCACGCACCGTGCGAGATTGTTCGGCCTCTTGCCGGTGCGCACGGTGCGCGGTTCGTCGCCCAGGGCCGACCTGGCTGCTCGGTGCGGGGTCGTCGGCAGCGAACGGGGCTGCGCACGGTGCATCCTTCGCCGGTCTGGGGCGAGCAGACCGCTCCGTGCAGGGTTGTAGCCGGGCACGAAGCGGTCAACCTCGCACGGGTCAGCGGAACTCGCACCGTGCGCCGTCACCGCATCCGACGCGCAGCACCGCAGCACCGCGCCCGCCCCCGCCGCCCCTGCACCGCGCCCCACCGCACCCGGAGTTCACCCGGCGGCGACGCCGGAGGCACCCGGAGTTCACCCGGCAGCGCCACACTCGACCCCGGCGCGGGAACGTTCCCACACGTCCCGCCCGCACAACCCCCGCACGCCCCCACACACCCGCACGACCCCGCACGCCCCCACCCCGCACACCCCACGCACCACGGAACAGGGAGAACCCACGTGAAGACCCGAGTCCTCGCCGGCCTCGCCATCGCGGCAGCCGCGACCGTCGCACTCTCCGGCTGCGTCCAGAGCGCCAACGCCTCGAACGCCTCCGACACCGACGGCACCACCGACCTCACCGTGTTCATCAGCGGCGACACCAACGTCCAGGACCTCTGGGACAAGTCGCTCATCCCCGCCTTCGAGAAGGCGAACCCGAAGATCCACGTCAGCACGAGCATCGACCTGCACGGCGAGCACGACGCCCAGACCCAGGCGAACCTCGCCACCGCGGTCAAGGCCGGCAAGTCCGTCGCGTACGACCTCGTCGACGCCGGCTTCGTCACCACCGCCGGCAAGGCCGGGTTGATGGCACCGGTCAGCGACAGCTCGATCCCGAACCTGAAGGACGTCCCGGACGCCACGAAGCAGCAGGGCGGCGACAGCGCCATCCCGTACCGCGCCTCGAGCGTGCTCCTGGCGTACGACGCGAAGAAGGTCACGGACCCGCCGAAGACCCTCGACGACCTGCTCGCCTGGATCAAGGCCAACCCGGGCGAGTTCGCCTACAACTCCCCGTCGTCCGGCGGTTCGGGTGGTTCGTTCGTGGCCACGGTGCTCGCGAAGTACCTGACGCCCGCCGAGCAGGAGACGATGCAGACGAAGTACGACAAGGCGCTCGAGTCGAAGTGGGACAAGGGCTTCGCGGCCCTGAAGGACCTCGGTCCGTCGACGTACCAGAAGGGCGTCTACCCGAACGGCAACGACCAGGTCGTGCAGCTGCTCGGCAGTGGCCAGATCGCGATGGCCCCGGTCTGGAGCGACCAGTTCATCACCTCGCAGAAGACCGGCATCATCCCGAAGACCACCAAGGCCGTGCAGATCGAGGACCCGTCGTTCACCGGCAGCGCGAGCTTCCTCGGCATCCCCAAGACCGAGCCGAAGGCCAAGAAGGCGGCGGCCGAGAAGCTCGCCGACTTCGTGCTCAGCGCGAAGGGGCAGCAGCTCGTCGCGAGCGCCGTCTCCGGCTACCCGGTGATCCCGCTCGACAGCCTGCCCAAGTCGGTCGCCGAGCAGTTCGCCGACGCGAACCCCTCGCAGCTCCGCCTCGGGTTCCAGAGCGACTTCGCCGCCGACATGAACGCGGCGTGGGACGCGAAGGTCCCGCAGTGACCCAGACCGTCCAGGACGGCCCGGCAACCGGCCGGGAGGCCCGTGGCGACTCCGCCAGGGGCCTCCCGCCCGTCCCGCCCCACGCCCAGGGCCCGGCGCACCCCGCCAGCGGGCGCACGGCGCAGGAGCGACTGGCCCGCCGCCGCCGGTGGCAGGGCCTCGCCCTCGTCGCCGCCCCGGTGCTGGTCGTCGTCCTGTTCGTCGGCGTCCCGGTGGTGAACGCCGCGCTGTTCAGCCTCGGGTTCACCGGCGGCCTGAACGAGGCGCTCGCCGACATCGGTGGCGACACCGTGCGCGGCTTCTCGTTCGCGGTCTACGCGACCCTGCTCGGCAACGCCACGTTCCTGCGTGACCTGGTCGCGACCCTCGGGGTGACGGCACTGTCGACCGGCCTGACGGTGGGGCTCGCCGTCGTCGTCGCGGTGATCCTGCGGCTCCGCGGCGGCTTCCTCGGCAAGACCCTCAGCGTCCTGGCCGTGGTGCCGATCTTCGTGCCGGTGGTCATCGCGAGCTGGTCGATCCTGACCTTCACCGACGCGCAGGGGTTCCTCCGGAGCCTCGGTGCGCAGTTCGGCCTCGACGTCCCGGTGTGGGGCTACACCCTCGTCGCCGTGGTGTTCGGCAGCGTCTGGACCAGCCTGCCGTTCGCGGTGCTGATGATCGCCGGGGCGCTGCAGGGCACTCCGGACGCCCTGGTCGAGGCCGCGAAGGACGCCGGGGCGAGCACCTGGCGCGTCGTCTGGCAGGTGCTCCTGCCGATGGCCGCGACCCCGCTCGTCATCGCGACGACGTTCACCGTGATCGGGGTGCTCGGTTCGTTCACCGTGCCGTACTTCACCGGTCCGAACGCGCCGACGATGCTCGGCGTCGACATCTCGAAGTACTTCCAGGCCTACAACCGTCCACAGCAGTCGACGGCGATGGCGTTCATCGTGTTCGCGTTCGCCGCGGCCGCGAGTGTCTTCTACCTCCGCTCGACGGTCCGCTCGAACGCGGGCGAGCTCGACAAGAAGCGTCAGGAGCAGCAGTGATCAAGCGTCTGACCGGCAACGCCCTCGTCTGGGCGACCGCGATCGTGCTGGCCGTGTTCATCCTCGGGCCGCTCGTCTGGCTGGCCGCCCGGGCCTTCGCGACGACGTGGACCTACCCGAACCTGCTGCCCGACGGCTGGACCCTGCAGTGGTGGGGCACCGTGTTCGAGGACCGCAGTCTGGCCGTCGCCGTGCAGAACTCGCTCGTCCTCGCCCCGCTCACGGTCCTCATCGCCGCGGTGGTCTGCCTGCCCGCCGCGTGGGCGATCAGCCGCATCGAGTTCCCGGGGCGGCGCCTCGTGCTCGTCGGGCTGTTCGCCACGAACGCGTTCCCGAAGATGGGCCTCTTCGTCACGATGTCGGCGATGTTCACCGCGCTGAACCTCATGAACACGGTCACCGGCATCCTGATCGTCCACGTCCTGGGCTGCGTCGTGTTCATGACGTGGCTGCCCGCCGCAGCGTTCTCGGCCGTGCCGCGGTCCCTCGAGGAAGCCGCCCGCGACGCCGGGGCCAGCCGCTGGCGCACCTTCTGGAAGGTGACGTTCCCGATCGCCTGGCCCGGGATCCTCGTCGCGATGGTGATGTCGTTCCTGGCGTCCTTCGACGAGGCGCAGGGCACGTACCTGGTCGGCGCCCCGACGTACATGACGATGCCGACGGCGATGTACTCGCTCGTCCTGAACTCCCCGCGCCAGGTCTCGGCGGTGTTCGCGATCGCGCTGAGCATCCCGTCCGTGGTCCTGCTGCTGCTCGCCCGGAAGCACATCATGGGCGGCCGACTGGCGGACGGCTTCCAGATCCGATGACCCGGCCGCAACCGACCGGGCCGACACCCGGACAGACACCCGGACCGACACCGATGACCCACACCAGCACGAAAGGCGACCAGATGACGGACGCAACGCTCGTCGCGGAACGCGCACCGGGCCTCCAGGCCGGCAGCACGACGGACCGGACCCGATCCGGCGGCCTCACCATCCGCGGACTGCGCAAGACGCTCGGCGGGCGCGACGTCGTCGCCGGCATCGACCTCGACGTCGCGAAGGGCGAGCTCGTCTCGCTCCTCGGGCCGTCCGGCTGCGGCAAGACCACGACGCTCCGGATGGTGGCGGGGTTCCTGCCCGCCGACGGCGGCGTCGTGACCATGGGGGACCGCGACGTCACGTCGCTCGGTCCGGAGCGCCGGCCGAGCGCGATGGTGTTCCAGAACTACGCGCTCTGGCCGCACATGACGGTGACGCAGAACGTCGCGTTCCCGCTGCGGACCCGACGGGTGCCGAAGGCGTGGGTCGCCGAGCGGGTGCGCGACGCGCTCGAGCTCGTCGGCCTGAGCCACCACGCCGGCTCGAAGCCGACCGCGATCTCGGGCGGTGAGCAGCAGCGCGTGGCCCTGGCCCGCGCCATCGTGCAGGAGCCGGACGTCCTGCTCCTCGACGAGCCGCTGTCGAACCTCGACGCGAAGCTCCGCGTGAGCGTCCGCGACGAGATCCGCCGCATCCAGCAGCGCCTCGGCATCACGACCGTGATCGTCACGCACGACCAGGACGAAGCGCTCAGCATCTCGGACCGGATCGCCGTGATGCACGACGGCCGCATCGAGCAGATCGCGACCCCGACCGAGCTCTACGCCCGCCCCGCCACGGGCTTCGTCGCGTCGTTCATCGGGTCGACGAGCGTCGTCACCGGCCGGTTCCTCGCCGGCACCTCGGTCAGCCCGACGGCGGCCGACACGGTGGTGATCCGCCCCGAGCAGGTCGTGCTCACCGAGGACTCGCCGATCCGCGCGACGGTCGCGCGGGTGCTCATGCGGGGGCACTTCGCCGAGGTCGTGCTCAGCACCGACGGCGCGGAGCTCCGCGCCTACGTCACCGGGCCACCGCCGGCAGTCGGCACCGAGACCGGGGTGCGCCTGGGCGAGGTGCTCGTCCACCGCGACGGCGTGCTGCTCGAGGTCGCCCGATGAGCGCGGGGGTCCCGACGTCGACGGTCTCGACTGCGCAGTCCGCTGCGGCTGCGGTCGACCGTGTGGTCGCCACCAGCCCGGACGGGAGGCCCGGTGTGCGTCCGCCACGCCTCGTCGCCCACCGCGGTGCGCCGCGCGTCCGGCGTGAGAACACCCTGCCCGCCATCGCGGTCGCGGAGGCGCTCGGCGCCGAGGTGATCGAGGTCGACGTCCGCCGCACCGCCGACGGCGTCGCCGTCCTGCTGCACGACGAGACCCTCGGCCGGATGTGGGGCGACGCCCGCCGGGTGTCCGACGTCGACTGGTGCGACGTCGCCCGGCTCGGCAACGGCCTCGACCGGATCCCGCGGCTCGACGGCGCGCTCGAACGCCTCGACGGCTGCCGGTCGACCCTGCTCGTCGACCTGACCGACGCCGAGGACGCCCTGGTCGCCGCCCGCACCGTCGCGGGCTTCACCGGCTCCACCGCGGTGGCCTGGTGCGGGGCGCCGGCGGCGATGGCGGCCGTCCGCTCCGTGCTGCCCGATGCCGACGTCTGGCTGGCGTGGGAGTCGCTCGAACCGCCCGTCGCTGCGGACCTCGAGGCGCTCGACCCGTCGACGCTCAACCTCGACGTCGCGTTCCTCACCCCGCGCACCGTCGAGGTCGCGCACGCCCTGGGCCTGCGCGTCGCCGTCTGGACCATCGACGACGTCGAGCCCGCGATCTGGGCGGCCCGGCTCGGCGTCGACTCGATCACCACGAACGACGTCGGGTCCATCGGCGCGGCCCTGTCGGCGGCCGAGCGCGACGGCTGGCCCGAGCGCGACCGCGAGCCCACCGAGACCGAGGTCGCCTCGCGCGCCCAGGCCCTGGCCCACCGCATCGCCCACGAGGTCATCGCCTACACGCGTGAACACCCGGTCAGCGAGGTCCACACCAAGGCGAACCCCGCCGACCTGGTCACCGACGTCGACCGCCTGGTGGAGCAGCACGTCCGCTCCCGCGTGCGGATGGTGTTCCCGACGCACGGGTTCACCGGTGAGGAGTACGGCGAGGCCCCCGGCGACCGGCACCGCTGGTTCCTCGACCCCGTCGACGGCACCACCAACCTTGCCAACGGCGTGCCGTGGACCTCGATGTCGCTCTGCCTGACCCGTGGCGGCCGTCCGCTCGTCGGCGTCGTCGCTGACCCCTGGCGCGGTGAGGTGCTCGAGGCCCGACGTGGCCGCGGCGCCACCCTGCGCGACCGCCAGCTCCGACTCGACGACACACCCCGGCCGCTCGCCGGTGCCGTCGTCGGCACCGAGCTCGACGGGCACCGCCCGTGGCCGGGGTTCGGGGCGTTCCTCGACGCCCTGGCCGACCGGTCGTGCACGCTCCGGGTGCAGGGATCGGGCACGTTGACGATCGCCCAGGTCGCGGCCGGGCGGGGCATCGGCGGCTGCGTCTCGGCGTTCAACCCGGTCGACCACGGCGCCGCGGTGCTGCTCGTGCACGAGGCCGGGGGCGTCGTGCTGACGCGGTCCGGCCCCGTCGAGGGCTTCCCACCCGCGGGGGAGCCGTTCCTCGTGGCGCACCCGGGTGCCGCGGACGAGCTGCACGCGGTGTGGACGGCGGCGCTCGTCGCGGGGTGAGCCGCGGCGCAGACCGGAGGCACGGTGCGGGGTCTGCAATCCGGTGCGGGGTTGGCTGCTGGGTGCGGTGCTGCAAGCGCGCACGGGGCTGGGAACCGCGCACGGGGTGCGTAGGTGGGCACGGTGCGGACTGGAGGCGCGGTGTCAGACCGGCACGCGCCTCCCGGCCGGTGGGTGGTGGGCACGGTGCGGGGTTGGCGATGCGGTGCGGGCTGGAGGCGCGGTGCCAGCCCGGCACGCGCCTCCCGGCCGGTGGGTGGTGGGCACGGTGCGGGGATGGCGATCCGGTGCGGGGTTGGCTGCTGGGTGCGGTGCTGGCTGCCGGGTGCGGCGCTGCAAGCGGGCACGGGGTGTGCAGGTGCGCACGGTGCGGGCTGGATGCGCGGTGCCAGCCCGGCACGCGCCTCCCGGCCGGCGGGTGGTGCGCACGGTGCGGGGTCGGCGATCCGGTGCGGGGTTGGCTGCCGGGTGCGGCGCTGCAAGCGGGCACGGGGTGCGCAGGTGCGCACGGTGCGGGCTGGAGGCGCGGTGCCAGCCCGGCACGCGCCTCCCGGCCGGTGGGTGGTGCGCACGGTGCGGGGTTGGCTGCTGGGTGCGGCGCTGCAAGCGCGCACGGGGCTGGGAACCGCGCACGGGGTGCGGAAGTGCGCACGGTGCGGACTGGAGGCGCGGTGTCAGACCGGCACATGCCTCCCGGCCGACTCTGAGCGGGCGCTCAGTCAGTCGACGCCGGGGGTTCGTAGTGTTGCAGTCCACGACGGGTCCGACCGGGCCCACCGTGCACCCGAAGGAGCATCGACCATGGGATTCCTCGACCGCCTGCTCGGACGTCCGGAGCGTGACCGATCCGCTGACGCACAGCAGAACCAGTGGGGGCAGCCGCCGCAGCAGCAGGGCTACCGGTACGGCCAGCAGTCCTACCAGCAGCCGGCGCCGTCCGCACCGCAGGGCGCAGACGACCAGTACGGCGTCCCGCAGTGGGGCGGTGCGCCGACGCAGCAGCAGGGTGCGACGACCGACGACGAACGTGCGGTCGAGCGCTACCGCTACCTGCTCCGCACGGCACCGCCGGAGCGCATCGAAGAGGTCCACGCCGAGGCCTTCGCCAAGCTGACCGACGAGCAGCGCCGCATGGTCTACGACGAGTTCACCCGGACCGCGCCTCCCGGTGAGGCGCCCCGTGGTGACGACCCGCGCTCGCTCGCCCAGTCGGCGACCCGCTCCGAGATCCGCCAGCCGGGCTTCATGGAGCGCTCGCTCGGCGGCGTCGGCGGTGGCGGCGGACGCTTCGGCGGCCAGCGCGGCGGTCCGTCGTTCGGCAGCATGATCGGCGCCTCGATCCTCGGGACGGTGGCCGGCTACGTCATCGGTTCGGCGATCATGAGCGCGTTCCTGCCGGACCCCGGTTCGTTCGATGGCGGTACCGACGCTGCGGGTGACGGTGGTTCGGAGGACACTGGTGCTGAATCCGGCGATGCCGGGGCGTCCGACGGCGGCGCATCCGACGGCGGCGGCTTCGACAATGCGGGCTGGGGCGACAGCGGATCCGACTTCGGCGGTGGCTTCAGCGACTTCGGTGGTGGTGACTTCGACGTCTGAGTGACGTCCGTCGCTCCACCGGACCCCCGGGTACCCACCGTGTCCGACGAAGGAGCGACATGGCCATCATCGAAGCCTCCGGGCTGACCAAGACCTACAAGTCGAAGTCCGGGCCGGTGCACGCGCTGGCCGGACTCGACCTGTCGGTGCCGCAGGGCACCGTGAAGGCGCTGCTCGGGCCGAACGGCGCGGGCAAGACCACGGTGGTGAAGGTGCTGACCACCCTCATCACGCCCGACTCGGGCACCGCGACGATCGACGGCATCGACGTGATCGCCGACCCGCAGGCCACCCGGCGGTCGATCGGGGTGTCCGGGCAGTACGCCGCGGTGGACGAGAACCTGACCGGGTTCGAGAACCTCGAGATGATCGGGCGGCTCTACCACCTGGGCCGCAGGACAGCGCGCGATCGTGCCCGGGAGCTCATCGACGTCTTCGACCTGTCCGAGGCGGGGGACCGTCCGGTGAAGGGCTTCTCCGGCGGCATGCGGCGACGCATCGACCTCGCCGGGGCGCTGGTGATGAACCCGCGCGTGCTGTTCCTCGACGAGCCGACGACGGGCCTCGACCCCCGGAGCCGTCTGGCGCTCTGGGGCATCATCGAGGACCTCGTGGCCGAGGGGGCGACGGTGCTCCTCACCACCCAGTACCTGGAAGAAGCCGATCGGCTCGCCGACGACATCGCGGTCATCGACGACGGGGCCGTCATCGCCGAGGGCACCGCGGACCATCTCAAGGCGCAGGTCGGCGGGCACCGCGTGGTCGTGACCCTGGTCGACGAGGCCGACGGCGACGCGGCGACCACGGTGCTGCGCCGCTACGGGGTCGGCGAGGTCGAGACCTCGGGCGACGGCCGCACCCGTGCCATCGCGGTGGAGGCCGGTCCGGCCGCCCTGCAGCGCGTGCTCGCCGACCTCGGCGAGGCCGGCATCGAACTCCACGACGCCGGCATGCGACGCCCGACCCTCGACGACGTCTTCCTCCGCCTGACCGGACACGCCGCGACGGACGACGACGCCGCCGCACCCGCGGCCACCAAGCAGAAGGAGACGGCACGATGACCACCACGTCCCTCGCGCCGGGCCGCCAGCTGCCCGTCGTCGTCACCTCGCCGCTCGCCGTCTGGGTCGAGGACGGCTGGACCGTCACCAAGCGGAACCTCATCAAGCTCAAGCGGTCGCCGGACATGCTCGTGTTCGCCGTGCTGCAGCCGATCATGTTCGTGCTGCTGTTCAGCCAGGTCTACGGCGGTGCCATCCAGGTGCAGGGGACCGACTACACGCAGTTCCTGATGGCGGGGATCTTCGCGCAGACCGTGGTGTTCGGTGCGACGTTCTCCGGGTCGGCGATGGCGCAGGACCTGAAGGAAGGGCTGATCGACCGGTTCCGGACGCTGCCGATGTCGGCGTCCGCGGTCCTGGTCGGGCGGACCAACTCCGACCTCGTGCTGAACTCGATCTCGATGGCGATCATGATGCTCACCGGGCTCGCGGTCGGGTGGCGGGTGAACTCGTCGCCGCTCGAGTTCCTGGCCGGCATCGCCCTGCTGCTGCTGTTCAGCTACGCGTTCAGCTGGGTCATGGCGCTGCTCGGCATGAGCGTCAAGACGCCGGAGGTCATCAACAACGCCTCGTTCATGATCCTGTTCCCGCTGACGTTCATCTCGAACGCGTTCGTGCCGAGCGACACCCTGCCGCTGGTGCTGCGCGTGTTCGCGGAGTGGAACCCGGTGTCGTCGCTCGTGCAGGCCGCGCGAGAGCTCTTCGGCAACGTCGGATCCGCCCCGGTGCCGGACATCTGGACGATGCAGCACCCCGTGCTGACCGTGCTGATCGGGATCGCCGTGATGCTCGTGGTCTTCGTGCCGTGGGCGGTCAACAAGTACACCAGGATCAGCGCGAAGTGACGCCGGCGTGGGCGCTCAGAGCAGCTTGCGCTGCAGCGCCCACGCCGTCAGCTCGTGCCGGTTCGACAGCTGGAGCTTCCGCAGGACCTTCGACACGTGTGTCTCGACGGTCTTCACCGAGATGAACAGCTCCGTCGCGACCTCCTTGTAGGCGTACCCCCGCGCGATGAGCCGCATGACCTCCTGCTCGCGCGCGGACAGGCGGTCCAGCTCGGCGTCGTGCTGCGCCGTCTCGCCGCTGACCGCTCCGAACGCGTCGAGCACGAAGCCCGCCAGGCGCGGCGAGAACACCGCGTCCCCGTCCGCCACACGGGTCACGGCCTCGGCGACCTCGGCACTCGACGAGCTCTTCGTGATGTACCCGCGGGCGCCGGCTCGGATGACCCGCACCACGTCGTCGGCGGCGTCCGACACGCTCAACGCGAGGAACCGGGTGTCCGGGTTCTCCGGCGCAGAGCGCGTGATGACCTCGGCACCGCCGCCGCCGGCGCCGCCCGGCAGGTGCACGTCGAGCAGGACGACGCGTGGGCGGGTGGCCGCGACGAGCGTCACGGCTTCGTCGACGGTCGCCGCCTCACCCACGACCTGGAGGCCCGGTGGCAGTCCGGCGCGCACGCCGGCTCGGAAGATGGAGTGGTCGTCGACGATCGCGACGGTCAACGGGGCGGGCTCGGTCATGCGTGCTCCTCGTCCTGGGCCGCGGGTGCGAGCGGCAGGGTCAGCCGGACCTCGGTGCCGGTGTGCCCCGGCCCCGGCGCGATGGTCGCGTGGCCGCCGAGGCGCTGCATCCGGCCGATGATCGACTCGCGGACGCCGTACCGGCCCGCGGGCACGGAGTCGACGTCGAAGCCCGGGCCGCGGTCGCGGATGCTGAGTTCGACCCGGTCACCGGCGGTCTCCGCGTACACGCTCACGGTCCCACCGGCGTGGCGGGCGGCGTTGAGCATCGCCTCGCGGGCGGCGGCGACGAGCCCGTCCGGCAGGTCGCTGCGGGCGGGTCCGACCGCGATGACCTCGATGCGGGCGGGGTACTCGGCCTCGATGTCCACGGCGGCGTCCTGCAGCTGCGCGCCGAGGTCGCGCGCCGGTTCCGCCCGCTCGGTGAAGAGCCAGGACCGCAGTTCGCGCTCCTGCGCCCGCGCCAGCCGTGCCGCGTCCGAACCCGGCTCGGCCTTCTGCTGGATGAGGGCGAGGGTCTGCAGCACCGAGTCGTGCAGGTGCGCCGCGAACTCGGCGCGCTCGAGGTCGCGGACGCGGGCGGCGCGTTCCTCGGCGAGGTCGCGGACGAGTCGGACCACCCACGGGGCGACCACGACGGCGACCCCGACCAGGACGGCCACCGCCGCGGTGAGCACGGTCCAGACGTTCGGGCGGCTGCTCGTCGTGAAGAACAGCAGGATGCCGAGGACGACGAGCACCAGGGCCCCGAGCGCCCGGACGACGAGGGCGGAGGACCCGGCCGTGCGGACGTTGCGGAGTGCGTCGAACTGCCGCCAGGCGAGTGCGGCGCCGGTGACGACCACGACGGCGGGGACGATGACCTCGAGGGGGACGTCCACCCCCATCCGCGCTGCGACCACCGCGCCGGCGGCGGCGAGCAGGGCCAGGCCGAGCAGGATCTCGACGACCGGGGCACGCTGGGCGGACGCGGTGGTCTCGTCCTGGTCGACGACGGCGGCCGGGGTCAGCACGGACTTGAGCGGTGCACGTCCGGCGGTTGCCCCGGCGGCGGCGCTCGGCACGGTCGCCCAGAGCCAGGCGTAGAGCAGCAGCCCGGCGCCACCGCAGACCACCAGGACCGCGGTCGCGAGCCGGACGGCCCCGACCGGCAACCCGGTGTGCGCCGCGAACCCGCTGCAGACCCCGCCGACGACCCTGGGGGTCGGGCGCGTCATCGTCGCGGTGGCCATGGGGCAATCCTGGCATCCGGACGGCCCCCGCAGCAGTGTTCGGGGCCGGGATCAGGGACCGGTCAGGGGGAACCCCGATGGTGCCGACGCACCGCTGCCGGGATGCTGGTGGCCATGACCGATCACCAGCACGACTCCGCTCCCGGCACCGCCGCCGGCAGCGCCGACTCGACGACCCGGTTCTTCGACTGGGTCCGCGGCCTCGGCATCGCGCGCACCGACGACCGCTGGCTCGCCGGCGTGTGCGGTGCCGTCGCCCGCCGCGCCGGGCTCGACCCGCTCGTGGTCCGCGGCGTGACGATCGTCGTCGCGCTGCTGGGCGGGCCGGTCTTCCTCGCCTACGCCGTCGGCTGGGCGCTGCTGCCCGACACCGCCGGACGCATCCACGTCGAGCGGATGATCCGCGGGGTCCTGGACCCGGCGCTCATCGCGATCGGCGCCTTCGTGGCGCTCACCTTCGTGCCCGCCGCCCGCGGCCTCTGGTGGCAGGGGGTCCCGGACGCCTGGGGGATGCCCGGCTGGCTCGAGGCGACCCTGGCCACCGCGTGGAGCATCGTGCTCGTCGGCGGGATCGTCTGGCTCATCGTGGTCCTGGCCCGACGCGGGGTGGACGGCGATCGGACAGCGAGCACCGGCACCGGCAATGACCCGACCGCTGCACCGCGGGGGGACTTCTGGACCAGCCCCGAGGAGCCGCACCCCGCCCGGAACGCGTGGACCGCGGAGGCGACCAGCGCGACGGACGCGGGACGGGCCTCCTGGCAGTGGGGTGCACCCGCGAGCCCCGAGGACCGGCGACGGCAGCACGAGGAGCGGATGCGCGCCGAACGCGAGCGGGCGGCCGAACGGCGGGCCGAGCGGGTGGAGCGGCGACCCGGGGCGGCGTACGTCGCCGTGTCCCTCGGACTCGCGCTCGTCGCCGGAGCCGGGGTCGCGTTCTGGGCGCAGCAGGCCGGGTGGTCCGTCCCGGTCCTCGGGATCGCCGCGGCGCTCGCGGTGCTGGCGATCGCCACGATCGTCGCCGGGATCCGCGGCCGCGATGACGACGTGCTCGGACTGTTCTCGACGGTCGCAGCGGTGGCCCTGGTGGTCACCGGGGTCCTGCCCGCCGGCACCCAGGTCTCGCTGATCGGCGGCACCACGTGGCAGGTGGAACGGGCCGCCCCGGGGACCGAACGGAACTTCGCGATGCTGGCCGGCGGTCCGACGCTGGACCTCCGCGAGCTCGAACCGTCGGCGGTCGGGGGCGACGTGAACCTCTGGCTGGGCGCCGGCGGGGCCGACGTGCTGCTGCCGACCGACGTGCCGGTGCGGGTCGAGGTGAGCGGCGTCGGCTACGGCGTCGACACCGGCGGAGGCGACGACGACGGCGCCGGTGGAGTGCTCCGGACCACCACGCTCGAGAACCGTGCGGCACGCACGGCCGATGCGGACGAGACGACGACGGTGCACCTGTGGATCCTCGGCGGCGGCGTCGACGTGCCGCGGGCGATCACGGTCGGCGAGTGAGGAACGGGACGATGACGAACGACGGAACGACCAACGACGAGACGACTGCGCCGATGGCTCCACCGGCGGCTCCCGACGAGCCCGTCCGGCGGCCCGCCCGCCGTGGCGCGCGCTTCGGCACGATCCTGTGGGGTGTCCTGATGCTCGTGTTCGCCGGGGCGATGGCCGTGAGTGCGCTGCCGATGTTCTCAGTGGACACCACGACCCTGCTGCTCGCCGCCTGCATCGCCGCCGGCGTGCTGCTGGTCGTGGCCGGGATCGTGGCGACACTGTCCCGCACACGGCGGTAGGGGGAGCACCCCGTCCACAGGACCGTCCGGGTGTGCACGGGGGTCACCCGGACGGCTTAGCATCATCCACGTGACCGCGACAGACGCCGAGCGGGCCGCCCAGCGCGACGCCACCGAGCAGCCCCTCGACCGCAGCACCCGCCTGCGCCGGTGGATGCTGCACGGGGCCGACCAGGGAGCCTCCCACCAGGGCCCGCACCAGGTCGAGGTCGAGAAGACCCATCCGTGGTGGCGGGTCATGTGCCTGACCGGTGTCGACTACTTCTCGACCCTCGGGTACCAGCCCGCCATCGCCGCGCTCGCCGCGGGGCTGCTGTCGCCCATCGCGACGATCGTCCTCGTGCTCGTCACGCTGTTCGGGGCGCTGCCGGTCTACCGCCGGATCGCGCACGACAGCTTCCGGGGCGCCGGGTCGATCATGATGCTCGAGAAGCTCCTGCCGTGGTGGGCCGGCAAGCTGCTCGTGCTGGTGCTGCTCGGGTTCGCCGTGACGGACTTCATGATCACGATGACCCTGTCGGCGGCCGACGCCACGGCGCACATCGCCGAGAACCCGTACACGCCGCACTGGTTCACCGAGATCCCGGTGCCGCTCACCCTGGCGCTGCTGCTCCTGCTCGGCATCGTGTTCCTGCGCGGGTTCAAGGAGGCCATCGGCATCGCGGTCGGCCTCGTCGCGGTGTTCCTCGCCCTGAACGCCGTCGTCATCATCGTCGCCCTCTGGCACGTGTTCGAGAACCCGATGGTGGCGAGCGACTGGTGGTCCGGGCTGACGGCACAGCACGGCAACCCGCTCGTGATGGTCGGCATCGCCCTGATCGTGTTCCCGAAGCTCGCGCTCGGGCTCTCCGGGTTCGAGACCGGTGTCGCGGTGATGCCGCAGGTCCGCGGCGACGCCACCGACGACACCAGCGACCGACCCGAGGGCCGGATCCGTGGCACCAAGCGCCTGCTGACCGTCGCGGCGCTCATCATGAGCTCGTTCCTCATCACGTCGTCGATCGTGACGACGTTCCTCATCCCGCAGCGCGAGTTCCAGCCGGGCGGCGGTGCGAACGGGCGCGCCCTGGCGTACCTGGCGCACGAGTACATGGGCGGCGTGTTCGGGTCGATCTACGACTTCTCGACCGTCGCCATCCTGTGGTTCGCCGGCGCGAGTGCGATGGCGGGGCTCCTCAACCTGGTGCCGCGGTTCCTGCCGCGCTACGGCATGGCACCGCAGTGGGCGCGTGCGGTGCGTCCGCTCGTGATCATCTTCACGCTCATCGCGTTCGTCATCACGATCATCTTCCAGGCCGACGTCGACGCGCAGGGCGGCGCCTACGCCACCGGCGTGCTCGTGCTCATCACGAGCGCCGCGGTCGCGGTGACGCTGTCCGCGCGCCGCAAGCAGCAGCGCAAGCGCACCATCGCGTTCGGCGTGATCTCGGTCGTGTTCGTCTACACCACCGTCGCCAACGTGATCGAGCGGCCCGACGGCGTGCGGATCGCGGCGATCTTCATCATCGCGATCGTCGTGGTGTCGCTCATCTCGCGCGTGCGGCGTTCGTTCGAGCTCCGGGCATCGTCGATCGAGCTCGACGCGACCGCGCGCCAGTTCGTCGAGGCCGACGCCGACCAGTTCAGCTCCGTCTGCATCATCGCCAACGAACCCGGCGCCGGAACGGCCGAGGCGTACCGGGCGAAGGGGCGCGAGGAACGCCGCGACTCCGGCATCCCGGCCCGCGTGCCGACGATGTTCCTCGAGGTCCTGCCCGCCGACTCCTCCGACTTCGAAGAGGACCTGGTGGTCGAAGGCCACGTCATCCACGGGTTCCGCGTGCTCAAGGTCCGTTCCGGCAACGTCCCGAACACCATCGCGTCGACGCTCCTCGCCATCCGCGACCTCGCCGGGGTGGTGCCGAGCATCTACTTCGAGTGGAACGAGGGCAGCCCCATCCGCAACGCCCTGCGCTTCGTGTTCACCGGTGCCGGCGACGTCGCCCCCGTCACGCGCGAGGTCCTGCGCGAAGCGGAACCCGAAGTGAACCGACGGCCGAGCGTCCACGTCTCGTGAGCCACGGACCGGGCGCGGGGCGTGCCTCCAGGCCCGTCGGCGGCCTGGCGGCGATCGCGGTCGCCGCGGCGGTCTGGGGCACCACCGGGACCGCGACGCACTTCGCGCCCGGTGTGCCGGCGTTCGTGTTCGGTGCGGTCACCTTCGGGCTCGGCGGCCTCGTGCTCGCCGCGACCGCTGGTCGGGGCACGCTGCGTGCCGTCGCCCAGCGCCGGACCCGCGGCTGGGCACTGCTCGGCGCCGCGTCGCTCGTGGTCTACGCGGTCGCGTTCTACGCGGCCCTCGCCGACGCCGGGGTCGCGCTCGGCACGACCCTGGCCATCGGCTCGTCGCCCGTCTTCGCCGGCCTGGTCGAGTGGGTCGCCGACCGGAGGCGCGTCACCCGGCGGTGGGTCGTCGCCACCCTGGTGAGCGTGGTCGGCATGGTCGTCGTCACCCTC
Source organism: Curtobacterium sp. MCLR17_055 (assembly GCF_003234305.1). Classification (NCBI taxonomy): domain Bacteria; kingdom Bacillati; phylum Actinomycetota; class Actinomycetes; order Micrococcales; family Microbacteriaceae; genus Curtobacterium; species Curtobacterium sp. MCLR17_055. The sequence goes on along the minus strand of NZ_QKSX01000008.1, from coordinate 5,121 downwards.
GCGCGCTCCGAGCACGACGGTGGCGGGCGGTCACTCGCGGTCGGCGTCGGCAGCGCCCTGGTCGCCGGTCTGACGTACGCGCTGTACTCGTGGGCGGTGGCGCGGGGGATGCACGCCGCGACGAGCCGGATGCCGATCGCCGTCGGTCGCGCGGAGTCCGACAGCATGCCGGTCGGTGGGGACGTCGGGGTCGCAGCCGCGCGGGCTGCCCGCGGGCCGAACGAACGCGGGCTCGTCGGCGCGGTGTTCGGGGTGGCCGCGGTGCCGCTCGTCGTGCTCGCCGTGGTGGCGGGCGGGCCGTTCCTGACCGACGCCGGCAACTGGCCGGTGTTCCTGTACCTGGCGCTGGTGCCGACGGTGATCGGGCACTCGCTGTACGCGCTCGGCCTCCGGACGGTGACGGCGTCGGTCGCGACGCTGCTGTCGCTGCTCGAGCCCGTCGTGGCCGCGGTGCTCGCGGTGCTCGTGGTGGGGGAGCGCCTGGGCGTCGGCGGATGGGCCGGCATCGTGCTGGTGGTCGCCGGGCTGTCCGTGCTGGCGCTGCCCGCGCGGCGCGCCCGCTGATCAGCGGCGGCGCCCGCTGATATGCAGCGGCGCCCGCGCGTCAGCCGGAGCGCCGCCGCCCCGGGAGCGCCCGTCAGCCGTCCAGGATCTGGTCCCGCACCTTCCGCCGCAGCACCTTGCCGATCATCGAGCGCGGCAGGTCCTCGACCACGACGACCCGGCGCGGCACCTTGTACGCCGCCAGGTGCTCGCGTGACCAGGCCCGGAGCGCGGCCGCGTCGAACGTCGAGGGGTCCTTCGGCACGACGGCCGCGACGACCTGCTCGTTGCCGCCCTGCGTGATGCCGACGACTGCGACCTCCTTGACGCTGGGGTGCTTGAGCAGGGTGTCCTCGACCTCGGACGGTGACACGTTGAAGCCGCCGGTGATGATGAGTTCCTTGAGGCGGTCGACGATCCGGACGTACCCGTCGGCGTCGATGGCCACGATGTCACCGGTGCGGAACCAGCCGTCGGGCGTGAAGACCTCGTCGGTGGCCTCGGCCTTGCCCCAGTAGCCGCGGAACACCTGCGGGCCACGGACCTGCAGCTCGCCGGGCTCGTCGATGCCGAGCACCTTCGTGTCGTCGTCGGGGTCGACCACGCGCGCCTCGGTGGAGGACAGCGGCAGGCCGATCGACCCGAGTCGACGCTCGGGGGAGACCGGGTTGGCCATCAGGACCGGGGAGCACTCGGACAGGCCGTAGCCCTCGACCAGGTAGCCGTCGGTCCGGGCCTCCCACGGTTCGACGATGTCCTGCGACAGCGGCATGGCACCGGAGATGCCGATCTCGATGCCCTTGAGCGACACCTTCGCCGAGTCGGCCGCGTGCTGCAGCCGGGCGTAGATCGGCGGCACGGCCGGCAGGAACGTCGGCGGGTGGCGCTTGATCGCCGTCAGGACGAGGGCGGGGTCGAACGCGGGGAAGAGCACGAGCCGCGAGGCCATGCTCATCGCGAAGGTCAGGCAGAGCGTCAGGCCGTAGGCGTGGAACATCGGCAGCACCGCGTACACGACGTTGTCGCCGCGGCGGATCTGCGGCACCCACGCCCGGGCCTGCGCGGCGTTCGCCAGCAGGTTCCGGTGGCTCAGCACCGCGCCCTTCGGCGTCCCGGTGGTGCCGGACGTGTACTGGATCAGCGCGACGTCGTCGGTGGCCGGCCGCGGGTGCCGCTTCGACAGCTTGCGGGTGTCGGCGAGGTCGTCCCACTTGACCGTGCCGCGGACCTTCGCCGTCAGCTTCGCGCGGGACTCGCGGGCCTTCGCGACCGGCAGCGACAGGGCGAGCCGGGTGCTCCGGGGCATGGCCCGGGTGATGTCGACCGAGACGATCGCGTCGAGGTGCACGTCGGCCGGGAAGTCCTGCAGCGTCGCGACGGACTTGTCCCACGCGATGGCGACCTTGGCGCCGTGGTCCTCGAACTGGTGGCGGAGTTCCCGCGGCGTGTACAGCGGGTTGTGCTCGACCACGATCGCGCCGAGCCGCAGCACCGCGTAGAACGCCACGATGTGCTGCGGGCAGTTCGGCAGGACGATGGCCACGCGGTCGCCCGCGCCCACGCCCAGCTTCCGCAGGCCGTTCGCCGCACGGAGGATCTGCTCCTCGAGGTCGGCGTAGCTCGTGGTGCGCTTGAAGAACTCGAGGGCGACCTGCCTGGGGAACTTCCGGGCCGACTGCTCGACCAGGTCGTACAGGGAACCACTCTGTTCCTCGATGTCGTGCGGGACCCCCGGGGCGTACGAGGCAAGCCAGGGACGAGGCGTGTCGATGCTCACCCGACCCAACCTAGTGGGCCACCCCCGTGCACGCTGGGAGGGCCACTTTGCGCGATGCCACCCCCGCGCCCAGGTGACGGACGGAACATGACGACATGTCCACTGTCTCCGACGTCTTCCGATCCCGCCTCAACCGGACGTTCACGGGTGGTTCGACCGGCACGGAAGCCTGGATGGACGACCTGGAACACGGCACCGACGCGGGCTTCTTCGGTCCGGGCTCGGCCACGTGGGCGGTGCACGGCGGCAGCCACGGCATCGTCGCCGGTGTACGGGCACTGCTCGTCCAGGCGCTGCACCCCGGCGCGCTCGCCGGCGTCGCCGACCACTCCCGGTACCGCGAGGACCCGTTCGGTCGCCTGGCGGGCACCAGCCGGTGGATCGCGACGGTCACGTACGGCGACCGGCAGACCGCCCGCAGCGGCAGCGACTGGGTGCTCCGGCTGCACGAGCGGGTCCGCGGGCAGTACGTCGACGCGCACGGCACCGCCCGCCCCTACGCGGCGAACGACCCGGACCTGGCGCGGTGGGTGCACCTCGCCTTCACGGATGCGTTCCTCCGCGCCGCCCAGCGCTGGGGAGGCCCGATCCCCGGCGGCGCCGACGCCTACGTCCGCGAGTGGGCCGAGGCCGGGCGGCTCATGCGCATCGTCGACCCGCCCGAGTCCGAGGCGGAGCTCCGTGCCCAGATGAACGGGTACCTCGACCGCGGCGAACTCCTGGTCGACTCGCGCACCCGTGACGTCGTGCGGTTCATCAAGGACCCGCCGCTCTCCCGTCTGCTGCGGCCCGGCTACCGCGCGGTGTTCCAGGGAGCGGTGTCCACGCTCGACCCGCGGCACCGCTCGCTCCTCGGCCTCCGTGCGCCGATCGTCGGCCCGGTCGAGCTGCCGGTGGTCCGCACCACGAAGCTCGTGCTCGACGGGATCGGTGCGGTGCTCGACGACCAGACCGGTTCCGAACGGGCCGCGCGGCGGCGCATCGCGCGCCTGCAGCGCGCCGACGGCAGCGCGGTCGCCTGACCACGGCGGTCACCGTGACCACCTGACGGACGGGAGGCACGGTGCCAGCTGGCACCGTGCCTCCCGTCCGCTCGTGGGGGCGTCAGAAACCCGACGGCACCCGGGGCGTGTAGGCGGACTCGAGTCGCGTGACCTCGTCGTCGGTGAGCGTCAGCGACGCTGCGGCCACCGCGTCGTCGATGTGGTGCTCCTTCGTCGCGCCGACGATGGGCGCGGAGACCGCGGGCTTGCCGGCGACCCAGGCCAGGGCGACCTGCGCCATCGGGACGCCGCGCTCGGTGGCGACGGCCTCGACCGCGTCGACGATCGCACGGTTGGCGTCCTCGTCCTGCTTGTACAGGGTCTTGCCGAACTCGTCGGTCTGCGCGCGCGAGCCGGACCCGGAGGCGTCCCAGGGGCGGGTGACGCGGCCGCGGGCGAGGGGGCTCCACGGGATCACGCCGACGCCGGTGTGCTCGCAGAAGGGGAGCATCTCGCGCTCCTCCTCGCGTTCGAGCAGGTTGTACTGGTCCTGCATGCTCACGAACTTCGTCCAGCCGTGGCGCTCGGCGGTGTGCTGCATCTCGGCGAACTGCCACGCCCACATGCTGCTCGCGCCGATGTAGCGCGCCTTGCCGGCCTTGACGACGTCGTGGAGGGCCTCCATGGTCTCCTCGATCGGCGTCACCGGGTCGAAGCGGTGGATCTGGTACAGGTCGACGTAGTCCGTGCCCAGGCGGGTCAGGGACGCGTCGATCTCGTGCATGATCGCCGCGCGGGACAGCCCGGCGCCGTTCCGGCCGGGACGCATCCGGTTGAAGACCTTCGTGAAGACCTGGACGTCCTCGCGCGGAGCCAGCTCGGCGAGGAGCGTGCCGGTGATCTCCTCGCTGCTGCCGTCCGAGTAGACGTTCGCGGTGTCGAAGGTCGTGATGCCGGCCTCGAACGCGCGGCGGACGAACGGGCGGGCCTCGTCGATGCCGACGCTCCAGGCGTGCGAGCCGCGGTCCGGGTCGCCGTACGACATCATGCCGAGGACGACGCTGCTGATCTCGAGCCCCGAGTTGCCGAGGCGCTTCGTGTCGGTGGTCATGCCGTCACTCTGGCATCGCGACCTGTGACGGCGAGCAGGCGGACCTGGAGCGGGGAGTCCTCGGTGACGTCCACCGGGGGCGCGTACAGGCCGGTGGCGGCGAGGTCCTCGATCTGCGGCTCGAAGTACTCCCACACGGCGCGGACGAGCTCGTCGGGCAGGGACTCCTCGGTGCCGGTCGCCCGGGCGAGGTCCCACGTGTGGATCGTGATGTCGCTCGTCTGCTCGGTGAGGTACTGCGCGGCGGGGACGACGTCGGTGCTGAGGTGCACGGGGGTGTCCTGCGGGGCGTTCCGCCAGGCGTCGGTCGCCGCGGTGGCGAACCGGTGCCACTCGGCCACCAGGTCGTCGCCGATCGGCTCGAGGTCGGCCTGGGCCTGGGCGTAGTCGCACCCGGTCAGGAGCTTCGGGATCCAGCGCTGCTCGTCGACGACGTGGGCGACGAGGTCGCGGGTGGTCCACTCGGAGTCGGGGGTGGGGGCGTCCCAGTCGGCGACGGCGGCGACGCGGCGGCCGAACTCGGCTGCCGCGAGGGCCTGCATCGCGATCCAGTCGGTGGCCATGGTGGTGCTCCTGTTCGTCGTGCGGGCGTGCTCGTGGTCGGTGCTTCTCGTGCAACTCGGGGTCCGGCGTGCGGATTCCCCTCGGTGCCGTCGCACGTGCCAACGCTACGCGGGCGCGGGGGCTGTCTCTTATACACATCTGAC